>JBGPOV010000001.1:0-117756 GCA_041488255.1 Gammaproteobacteria bacterium
CTGTACCCGCACATGAGCGTGTATGACAACATGAGCTTCGCGCTCATGCTGGCCAAGACCGATCCGGCGGTGATCCGGGAGAAAGTCGAGCGCGCCGCCAAGATTCTCAACCTGACGCCCTACCTGCTGCGCACGCCGAAGGAGCTATCCGGCGGGCAGCGCCAGCGCGTGGCCATCGGCCGGGCGATCGTGCGCTCGCCCAAGGTGTTCCTGTTCGACGAGCCGCTGTCCAACCTCGACGCCGCGCTGCGCGGGCAGACGCGGGTGGAGATCGCGAAGCTGCACCGCGAGCTCAACGCCACCACGATCTACGTCACGCACGACCAGGTGGAGGCGATGACCCTGGCGCATCGCGTGGTGGTGCTGCGCGACGGCCAGATCGAGCAGGTCGGCACACCGCTGGATCTGTACTACCGCCCGAACAACCAGTTCGTGGCGCAGTTCATCGGCACGCCGCAGATGAACATGGTGGCCGGACCGGATATGGCGCAGTTCGAGGGCACCCTGAGCATGCCGGTGCCGAGCGGAGGTTACCTGGGCCTGCGTCCGGAGAGCTTGACCTTGAGCGCGCCCGGGAGTGGCCAAGTGCAAGCGCGGGTCGAGCTGGTCGAGGCGCTGGGCGCCGAGACGCTCGTTTATCTAACCACTCCGCGCGGCACCCAGCTCGTCGCGCGCCAGAACAACGCCCGCGATCTGCCGCACGTCGGCGATTCGGTCGGGCTGCAGATCGACGCCGCGGCCGCCCATCTGTTCGACTCGCACGGACACGTCGTAGCGCCATCGGTGCGGTGATCTCCCCCTCCCTCTCTCTCCCCCGCACGCGGGGAGGGTTGGGGTGGGGGTTCGCAATTCTCGATAAAGGAGTATCCATGTCGGCCCCGCTCGTCATGCTCCATCTGGGGCTCGGCTTCTTCCACCGCGCACACCAGGCGCTGTACATCCACCGGCTCATCGAATCGGGAGACAACCGCTGGGTGCTGGCCGGAGGCAACACCCGCCCGGACATGATGGAGCTGATGGCCAGCCTCGCGGCGCAACGCGGCGCGTACACGCTGGAAACCGTCACGCCCGCTGGGGAGAGAAGCTACACCAAGATCACGGCGATCAAGACCGTCGTGCCGTACGAGCCGAGCCTGGCCGGTCTGATTGCTATCGGGGCCGATCCCTCGACGCGCATCATCTCGTTCACCGTAACCGAGGCGGGATACTATCTCGACGCCAAGAATCGTCTCGACTTGAGCTTTCCGGATCTGGCCGCCGATGTCGCGGCGTCGCAGCAGGGCAAGCCGGGCGGCACGATCTACGCCGCGCTTACCGCCATCTTGCGCGAGCGCATGCGGCGCTCGGGCGGCAAGGTCACGCTGCTCAACTGCGACAACCTGCGCCATAACGGCGAGCGCTTCCGCGGCGGCTTGTTGCAATTCATCGCTTTGCTGAACGATACCCCATTGCACGACTGGGTCGTGGCGAACACCAGCAGTCCGAACGCCATGGTGGACCGAATTACGCCACGCCCGATGCCCGATGTCGCCGAGCGCGTGAAGCACGCGACCGGCTGGGCCGACGCCGCGCCCGTGATGAGCGAGAGCTTCATTCAATGGGTGATCGAGGACGACTTCTGCAACGGCCGACCGGCGTGGGAGCGGGTCGGCGTGGAAATGGTCGAATCGGTGAATCCCTACGAGGAAGCGAAGATCCGCATCTTGAACGCGAGCCACACCGGCATTGCCTGGGCGGGTACGCTGGTGGGCTACGGCTTCATCCACGAAGGCACGCGCGATCCGGCGATCCGGCAGATCGCGTGGGAATACGTGACCAACGACGCCATCGCATGTCTGTCCACGCCGGAGCATCCCAGCCCGATCGATCTTGCTGCCTACCGCGATGTGGTGCTGGAGCGCTTCGGCAATCCCGCCATCCGGGACTCGAATCAGCGCGTGGCGATGGACGGCTACTCCAAGATTCCCGGCTTCATGGCTCCGACGGTGCGCGAGCGGCTGGCGAGCGGCGCTTCAATAAGCAGCGTCGCGATGCTCCCCGCGTTGTTCCTCGCGTTCCTGCAGCGCTGGCACCGCAATCAGATTCCGTACACCTATCACGATCAGGCGATGGACCCCGGCGCAGCACACGCGATCTGCGATTCCCGCGACCCGGTAGACGCGTTCTGTCGCGACACCGTGCTGTGGGGTCCGTTGGCCGGTGATCCCCGTTTGGTTGGGGGGATTCGAGCGGCCAGCGAGCGTGTCGCGACATTCGTGCGGGATCACAAGCGATGACCTTGCGCCTCCATAATCGCCACGCCGTGCTCACCGGTGCCGCCGGCGGCATCGGTTTGGCGGTGACCCGCGCCTACCTGGCGGAGGGGGCGCGCTGCACGGCGGTGGATGTAGCGAAAGAACCCTCCGGCGAGCTGGCGGCGTTGACAGCGCAGCACGGCGATCGTGTGCACTACGTCGCCTGCGACGTATCGAAAAGTGCACAGATCGACGCTCTCGTCGCCGCCGCGCAGGCCCGCTTCGGGCCGATCGACATCCTGTTCAACAACGCGGCCATCTTCGATCTCGCACCGCTGCTGGAGAGCGACGAAGCGATGTACGACCGGCTGTTTGCCGTGAACGTGCGCGGTATGTTTTTCGTGATGCAGAAAGTGCTCGCTCAGATGGTCGCGCAACGCAACAGCTCTCGGATTCGGGGGACGGTCATCAATCTCGCTTCGCAGGCCGGCCGGCGCGGCGAGGCGTTGGTCTGTCACTATTGCGCGACCAAAGCGGCGGTCGTAAGCTATACGCAATCCGCCGCGCTCGCGATGGCGCCGCACGGCATCCGTGTGAACGCGATCGCGCCGGGCGTGATCGACACGCCGATGTGGCAAAAAGTCGATGCGCTGTTCGCTCGCTACGAAGGCCTCCGGCCCGGAGAGAAGAAGGCGGCGGTGGGGGAAGCGGTGCCGCTCGGATACATGGGCCGCCCTGATCAGGTGGCGGGAGCGGCGGTCTTTCTCGCGAGCGAAGAAGCATCGTACATCACCGCCCAGACGTTGAACGTGGACGGCGGCAACGTGATGAGCTAGAGGTGCCCCCTCCCTCTCCCTCCCCCGCGAGCGGGGGAGGGCTGGGGTGGGGGTGCTCAATAGGAGCTCACGGGGTTCGAACATGCGCTCTCAGCAGCGTTTCATGCCCAGACGGCGGCAACCCGAACTCGAGCTCGACGCCTCGCGCATTCCCTCGCTTGGCTACGAAGCGGCGGAGGACGTGGGCTTCATCCGCTGCCTCGATCACGGCTATCCCACGCCTCTCGCGCGTTGGCACTATCACGACGAGTACGAGCTCCACCTGATCGTCGCGACCTCCGGTAAAGGATTCGTCGGCGACTGGATCGGACAGTTCCAGCCCGGGCATCTGGTGCTCACCGGACCGCGGCTGCCCCACAACTGGATCTCGCTCGACGTGCCGGACGGCGGGGTGCAACTGCGCGACCGCGTCATCCAGTTTCATCACGAGCCCATTGCCAAGGCATGCACCAGCGTGCCTGAGCTCGCGGAGGTGCTGCCGTTGTTGGAGCGCGCGCGCAACGGGATCGAGTTCTTCGGGCTCTCGGATCGCGCGCGCATCTACTTCGAGAGAATCAAGAGCAGCCGAGGCCTGGAGCGCTTTGCCGCGTTCTGCCAGTTCATGACAGATCTGTCCCGATGCACCGACTACCAACTGCTGTCGAGCGCGCAATTGCAGAGCTTCGACGACGAGGTGTCACTCGAGCAGATCAACAGCATCGTCAACCAACTCACCGAAAGCATCGCCCAAGCCCCGTCAATGAGCGAGTTCGCCGCGCAGCTGGGGATGACCGAGAGCCGGTTCTCCCGTTTCTTCCGACGCGGGACAGGGAACAACTTCATCGACTTCGTGAATCGCGTGCGGATCAGCCGCGCCTGCCTGCTGCTGATGGAGTCGAACCGCTACATCACGCACATCTGCTACGACGTCGGTTTCAACAACGTGGCCAATTTCAACCGACGCTTCCTCGAGATCAAAGGCATGACGCCGACCGAGTTCCGGCGCCATGCGAGCAGCCGCTTCGGCCGCTGAGGCAGGCACTTCGGGGAGCAGCCGATATGGGTGGCGTCCGCGTAGTCACGCGGTCGCCCGACGCCGGAGGAAGAATTCGGTGCGCACGTTCCAGGTCTTGCCCTCATCCGCGGAGTCGCGCGAGATTCAGTGAAACGAATCGGCCGCGATCTCCGTGAACAGCCACTGGCAGCGAGCTCCCTGTTGATTCCGGTACTCCTGGACGATTTCCTCGCCGACCTTGCGTCCGATCATGCGATCGTAAGCCTGCCTGATGGGGTCGATCCAGGTGATGTGCCAGACATCGCTCTGCGGATCGTAGACGCGAAGCGTGGTGCCATACATGCGATCCTGCGCCGTGGGTTCCCGCGCCTGACGCGATGGCGCGATCCAGACGTCTTGAACAGCCCGCCCCCCCAGCACCCAACCGAAGTGGAGCTCGCACGAGGATTCGCGGCGGACGCCCCCGGCTTCATGGACCACCACCTTCCCGTCCCACGACCCGACGAACTGTCCATAGAGCATCATTTTCGCGGCCCGATCGACAGCCGGGCCGCTGGCGAGAAGAACATCAGGGAGAACGGGTGCCCTCAGTCCTATAGGGTTATGCATGATGACCTCCTTGGAGAGGAGGTCATCCTATAGAGCAGGCGCGAGCGGAACTTGGAAAATTTTGCGATGCCCACGGCCCGACAGCAGCTGGAGGCGTCCCGTTACAAGGCATGACGTCAAGCGAGTTTCGCCGAGACGCCGGCAGCCGCTTCGCGGCTGAGCCATTCCGGCTCCCGCGCCAGCATAACCGGCAGATGGCTGGTGATCGATGTGGGCTCTGTGCCCAGGGCTCGTGCCCGAGTCTACCTTGTCATGCTGCGGCAGAGGCCGCTGCGATCGATCGCTGCTGCGACGGCGCCGAGATTTCGCGCAGCGCGCGATGCACGAATTGGACGCAGATCGATCCTTCGCCGACCGCAGAGGCAATGCGTTTGACACTGGTGGAGCGCACGTCGCCCACCGCGAACACGCCGGGCAAACTGGTCTCGAGGAGGTAAGGTGCGCGCGGCAGCGGCCAGCGCGCCGTCGTCAGATCCTCTGCATGGAGGTCGGAGCCCGTCCGCACGAAGTCCTTGTCATCGAGCGCCACACAGCCTTGCAACCACTGTGTGTTGGGCACAGCGCCTGTCATGAGAAAGACGTGTTCGATCTCGTGTGTCTCTGCGCTGCTGCTCCCGGCGCTGCGCCAACTGATCCTTTCGAGCCGGTCGTCGCCGTCGAGCTCCGTGAGTTGCGTGCGACTATGCAACGTGATGTTCGGGCTTTCTTCAATCCGCCGTATGAGGTAGCGGGACATGCTGTCCGCCAGACCGTCCGAGCGGACCAGCACGTGCACGTGCCGGCACCCGCCGGCCAGAAAAACGGCCGCCTGGCCCGCCGAGTTGCCGCCGCCCACAATCACGATTTCCTCGTCCTCGCACAGCTTCGCTTCCAGATGGGTGGCGGCATAGTAGACGCCCGTGCCGATGAAGCGTGAGAGGTTTTCGAGGCTCAGCTCGCGGTACTTTGCACCCGTCGCAATGATGACGCTGCCCGCCTGTACGACCCGCCCATCCGACAGCTCCAGAGAGTAGGGCCGGCGGTCACACAGGAGCCGCTTTGCCACGCAGGCGACGTTGACGTTGGCTCCGAATTTTTGCGCTTGCACGAGCGCCCGGCCGGCCAGCGCCTGGCCCGAGATTCCGGTCGGAAACCCGAGATAGTTCTCGATCTTGGAACTGGTTCCGGCCTGCCCGCCGGGGGCGGTCGCTTCGACGACGAGCACGTCCAACCCCTCCGAGGCCGCATAGACGGCCGCTGCAAGCCCTGCTGGGCCGGCGCCAACCACAACCAGATCGCGAACCACAGAATCATCCATGGTCGGATTCATCTGCAGGAATTCGGCGATGTCGTGAATGCTCGGATTCTTGAACACCCGCCCGCAGCGTCCGATGAGGACGGGAACGTCCTCCGCCGTAACCTGGAAGCGGTCCAGCAGCGCTTGCACGCCGGGATCGCTGTCGATATCGATGCCGACGTAGGGATACGCGTTGCGCGTGAGAAATTCCCGCAGCTTGAGCGTGTCGGCGGAATGACGGGAGCCGAGCAGCATCGCGTCGCTGTTTCCAGATGACAGAAGTCCCATGCGGCGCAAGATGAAAGCGCGCATGAGAATCTCGCTCAGCTCGGCGTCGGTCTGGACGACGCTGCGGAGATTCTCTTCGTCGATCACGAGAACCGCCCCCGCTTCACGAACCCGGACGCGCACGAAGCCGGCGACCCCGCGCAGCGTGCTCATCTCACCGGTGAAGTCGCCCGGCAGCAGCAAAGTGAGCAGCTCCTCGCCGAGCACTCCGGGAAGGGCGATCTCCAGACTGCCGGAAAGGACCACCAGGAGCTTCCGATTCCGCTCGCCGGGTTGGATCAGCACCTCACCCGCGCGCGTCTCGGCGCGCCGGCCATGCGCTTGCAGGCGCGCGATCTGAACCGTTGTGAGCTTGGGGAATACCTGTTCGCGGCGCTTCTCAAGAAGATCGCTGGCCATCGAGTTCTCCTGCACTGGTCATACCGGTTGCCGGAAACAGGCAGAGCATGCGGATGCGATTGCCGCGCATCATCCCGGCTGCATTGCCAAATTGTCGATATAGCACCAGCTCCAGTCTTCGCCCGGCTCGATCGACGTCATGATCGGATGGCGGGTCGCGTGAAAGTGCTTGGTGGCGTGCTTGTTCTTGGAGGAGTCGCAACATCCGACGTGGCCACAGGTTCGGCACAGACGCAGGTGCACCCACGTGTCTCCCGTCGCGAGGCATTCCTCGCAACCCTTGGTGTGCGGTTCATCCGTCTTCACGAAACTCAGGTGGCTGCATCGAGCCGATATCAAGATCCCTCCATTCGCCTGGTGCCCACAGAAACTCGCGACCCAGAATGCGTCGCGTATCAGCGGCCGGGAGCGTCACCCTTTCGGCCCGCCTCGAACAGGAACCAGACCCGCCTTTCGGCCTCGTCGATCCAGTTTTCCAGGAGGCTTGCGGTGGCGACATCCCCGTGCTCGTCGCAAACGCCATGCGTTTCGCGCATGCGTGCCACCAGCTGCTTGTTGTCGTCGCGCAGCTCGGCCAGCATGTCGAGCGGCGTCACGTATTCGGCGTCGTTGTCCAATATGCGCTGCAGGCGGCCGATGTGGCCGATCGATCGGATAGTCGTGCCGCCGACCTTGCGGACGCGCTCTGCAATGACATCGGTGGTTTCATAGAGTTGGTCAGCCTGTTCATCCAACAACAGATGATAGTCGCGGAAGCTTGGCCCCGACATGTGCCAGTGGAAGTTCTTCGTTTTCAAGTACAAGGCGAACATGTCGGCGAGCAGGGAGTTGAGCGCGCCAGAAATATCCTTTGTGGCATCCGACCCCAAGTCCGTCGGCGTATCGATCGAAGCCGTCCGCCGTGCTTTTGCAGTCCTATCATTCATTGCTTGAGTCTCCTTTGCTAGTGATCGTTGGGGAATTAGTTTAACAGCCCTTCGTGGCGGCAAAAGCCGGGACCCACCGACTTTCTGTCGGTGGCACTGGATGGCCGTTCCTCAAACGCTGCGTCGCGAGCACCGGTCAATTCGGCAGCGGCCGAGGTGACAATGAGCCTGGTTAAATTGTTCAAACCGAACAGACCCGCGAGGAGTGTGAGGGAAGGCGATATTGCAACGCTGGCGCAAGACCCTAGCGCCAGGCTGGATATTGTCTAGAGCCTGCTGCGTTCATGCCGTGCAAGTCGAATTCCGATAATTTCGCGGCGTCATCGAAGTCGTTCTACGAAAAGTGGAACTGAAATGGCTCTGATCGGCGAAGCCCACCTGCGCAGCGACCTCCGCCAGCGGCAGATCGGAGTCGGATAGCAGCGTCTTGGCTCGCTCGATCCGCGCTTGAACGATGTACTGATGGGGCGTCATACCTGTCGCGCTCTTGAACTCCCGGTGGAAATGGAAAGGGCTCAGTGCGACGGCAGCGGCGACTTGCTGCAGGAGAATGGGTTGATCGATGTGCGCTTGGATGAAGTCCACCGCTCGCCGGAGCTTGTATCCAGGTAAACCACTTTGCGGAAGTAAAGCGCTGTTCGAGAGCCGCTCCGGGATCAGGACAACCGTGCCGAGGCGCTCGCTGCCTTCCGTGACGGGCTCGATCCACTCGGGGTCTAGCCAATCGGGCAATTCCATGTCCTGGACGTTGGAATTGCCCGTGTCCAGCGCATCGATGCGCAGGCGCGGGTTGCGATTCAGCTCGACGCCAATCGCGGACAGGGTGACCTCGGCATGCGCATCGGCTTTGACCAGACGGCCCTTATGATCGAAGACGATCAGCCCGCCCGAACCGGGTCTGGTTGCGTGCGTTGCACGGCGTCCGGACTGCCGCTCACGCGGGTCCATTTGCCGATGCGCTACTGCGGTTTGGATGCGCTCGGCAACTGCCGCTTTCAGCGCCGGCGAATGCTGATGAGATGGGGACAAGCTCACATGCACGTTGATCTCCTCGAGACGATCGGCTAAGTGCTTCGTCGCTGCCTCGGCGACGACCAGGTTCACCGTTGGAATGAAGATAGCCTGCGGCGGCTGCCGAGTCCTGGCGCCGAAATGAATCGTTCTGAAAAATCGCGCGCCGCGCCGCCGAAACGCGCTCTATTGGGGTCCGCTAAGCTGAAGCAGTCTGAAATTTCCTGAGGATGTCCTCTACAATCGCTGCATATGGCTCAAGAGTTCAACCCTTCTGGGAGCATGGAATTTGGGCGTTTCACGGTCCGGCCACTTCGCCGCGAACTGCTCGCCGATGGAGCATCGATCGAGCTCGGTGGACGCGCATTCGACGTACTCATGACGCTCATAGGGTCAATGGGCAGCGTGCTGAGCAAGGACGAGCTGATGAGCCGCGTCTGGCCTGGCAGGATCGTCGAGGAGAACAGCCTGGAGGCGCAGATCTCCGCTCTGCGCAAGGCGCTCGGGCCGGACCGCGACCTCATTCGAACCGTGGCTGGACGCGGGTACCAATTTACAGGCGAAATCCGCGGTGGCGCGGCTGCGGCCGTTGCCAGCCCGCGCTTACCGTCGACGAACCTTCCGGAGCCCGTTTCGGAACTGATCGGCCGAGACGCCGAGATGGGCGAGGTAACCGACTTGGCGACGGCGCACCGACTGATCACCCTGACGGGCGCCGGCGGGGTGGGCAAGACGCGGCTGAGCCTCGAAGTTGCGCGCCAGTTGCTGCCTAAATTCGCAGACGGGGTTTGGGTCGCCGAGCTGGCGCCGCTGTCCGATCCCGAACTGGTGCCCGTTACGGTGTCCACCGCGCTTGGGGTGACGCTGGCATCGGGCGCGCCGTCACCCGAAAGAATAGCGTCGGCGCTAGGCACGAAACAGGTTCTGCTGGTGCTCGACAATTGCGAGCATGTGATCGAAGCAGCCGCGCGCATGGCCGAAGCGCTGCTGCGTGCTGACCCGCTCGCGTGCGTGCTGGCAACCAGCCGCGAGCCGCTACGCTTACCGGGAGAGTTTGTATATCGGGTGCCTTCGCTCGAGGTGCCGGCGGAAGGGACACAAGACGAAGAAGACCTGTTGCGAGCCGGCGCAGTCAGACTATTCATGGCGCGGGCGCGCGCGGCCGAACCGCATTTCTCTCCGGAGCGACGCCTCGCGGCGATGGCGGCTATCTGCCGGCAGCTTGACGGCATCCCGTTGGCGATCGAACTGGCGGCGGCCCGCGCTGCGACGCTTGGGGTGGACGGCCTGGCGGCCCGGCTCGATGACCGCTTCAAACTGCTCACCGGCGGTCACCGCACGGCGCTGCCGCGGCATCAGACGCTACAAGCCACGCTCGACTGGAGCTACGAGCTGCTGTCCGAATCCGAGCGCATTGTCCTGCGTCGGCTGGCGATCTTCGCGGGAGCGTTTCCGCTGGAAGCGGCTACCGCGGTGGCCGCCGACGCGTCCATCTCCGCATCGGACGTCGTCGACTCCATTACAAACCTGGTTGCGAAGTCGCTGCTGACGGCCACCGTGGGCGGCGCGATCGTACAGTACCGGCTGCTCGAAACAACGCGTGCCTACGCTTTCGAGAAGCTGATGGAGAGCGGCGGGTTCGAGCAGTTCGCCCGCCGCCATGCTGAATACCAGCGGTTTGTGTTCGAGACAGCCACAGCCGAGTGGGAGACTCAGCCGACGGCGGATTGGCTGGCCGCGTATGGTCACCAGCTCGACAACGTACGCGCGGCGTTGGACTGGGCATTCTCGCCCAACGGCGACACGGAGATAGGCGTCGCGCTTACGGTCGCCGCGCTGCCGCTGTGGATGCACCTGTCGCTCATGGAAGAATGTCGACTGCGCGTTGCACGGGCGCTGACAACCCTCGGACCCGAACCGATTCAAGGCACACGCAGTGGTATGCAGCTCTATGCTGCACTCGGCTTGGCGCTGATGTACACGAAAGGCGCTGTGTCGGAAACCCGCTCCGCACTGACCAATGCCCTGGAAATCGCAGAGAGCCTGGACGACACGGACTATCAATTGCGTGCGCTGTGGGGCCTGTGTGTGGATCGCCTGAACAACGGGATATTCCGGGAAGCGCTGGCATTCGCGGAAAAGTTTTGCGCCGTGGCTCCAAACTCCCCCGACCCGGTCGATCTGCCGATCGGTGATCGAATGATGGGCCTGTCGCTGCATTACCTCGGAGACCAGACCAACGCGCGGCAGCACTTCGAACGCATGCTCAGCCGGTACGTCGCGCCGGTTCGCCGGTCGCACGTGATCCGCTTCCAGTTCGACCAGCGGGTAACGGCGCATGTCGCGCTTGCGGCGGTGCTGTGGCTGCAGGGATACCCAGATCAGGCGATGCGTACCGTCGAGAGCAAGATCGAAGATGCGTATGCGCTCCAGCACGAGCTTTCGCTATGCAACGCTCTGGCGAAGGCGTGCCCGGTTGCACTCCTTGCCGGTGACCTAGGTGCAGCGGAGCGTTTCGTAGCGATGCTGCTCGATCATTCAACGCGCCATGCGCTCGCGTCCTGGCAGGCCGAAGGCCGCTGCTTTCAGGGCGTGTTTCTCATTAAGCGCGGCGACGTTGCCAAGGGCATGCGCATCTTGCGCACCGCGCTCGATGAGCTGCCCGCGATGAACTTCTCTCTGCGCTACACCGGGCTGCTGGGCGAACTGGCGGAAGCGCTGGGTCATGCCGGGGAGATTGCGCAAGGCCTCGCCACCATCGACCAAGCGCTCGCGCGGTCCGAGCGCAACGATGAGCGCTGGTGCGTCGCGGAGCTGTTGCGCATCAAAGGTGAGCTTATTGTATTGGAGCGTGCATCGAGCGCGGCGGCGGCAGCCGAGTTGCTGTTTCAGCAGGGCCTCGAGTGGGGGCGCCGGCAAGGGGCCCTGTCGTGGGAGCTGCGCTGCGCGACGAGCCTCGCACGGCTATGGCACGAGCAAGGTCAGAACGGCCAGGCGCGCGAGCTCTTAGGTGCGGTCTACGGTCGGTTTAGCGAGGGCTTCGAAACGGCGGACCTGAAAACCGCGAAGTCAGTTCTCGCAACGTCCGATAGCGATCTGTCACCGGGCGCTTCGTCGGGGCGGAGCGGTTGAATGTCTTGTCGTTCGTGGTATTTGCATCCACAGTTCGCTTGCGTCGGAGCCTAGAGTCCTTGATAAAAGGTGGCCAGTTGCGCGCCCACGGGCGACGGCTGGCGACCTGCCTTCACTTCTGTGCAGCGTGCTAGGAGAACTAATGCCCCTCCCTGTTGCTTCGCGATTGGACTCATGGCCGGACCTACCGCTCACGGCGTGGAGCGAGACTTACGCGACTCTGCACATGTTCACCCAGATCGTCGGCAAGGTGCGCCTCGCCAAAACTCCCTGGGTCAATCATTCCTGGCATGTGACGCTCTACGTAACCGCCCGAGGGCTGACCACGACGCCGATCCCATACGGCGCCCGAACCTTCCAGATCGAGTTCGACTTCGTCGATCACCAGCTGCGAGTGCTGTCTAGCGACGGCGGCGGCGGCGGTTTCACACTCGAACCGCAGTCGGTAGCGGCGTTCTACGCGCGGCTCATGGAGGAAATGGGAAAGCTCGGGCTTCAGGTGAGTATCTGCCGGAAACCCAACGAGGTCGCTGAACCTATCCGCTTCGACCAAGATGAGATACATAAGGCCTACGATCGCGAATACGTCAACCGGTTCTGGCGGATCCTCGTACAATCGGACCGTGTCTTCAAAGAGTTTCGAGCCCGATTCATGGGCAAATCCAGCCCCGTGCATTTCTTCTGGGGAGCACCCGACCTCGCGGTCACGCGGTTTTCCGGCCGAAGCGCTCCACAGCATCCGGGCGGAGTTCCACACCTGCCGGACTGGGTAGTGCGAGAGGCTTACTCACAGGAAGTGAGCAGCTGCGGATTTTGGCCGGGAGGCGGTCCGATTCCCTATGCGGCGTTCTATTCCTATGCCTATCCGGAACCCGCTGGGTTCTCAGAGGCCCCCGTCAAGCCGGGCTCTTCCTTCTACAGTACCGATCTCCGGGAATTCATTTTGCCCTACGACGTTGTTCGCCAGTCGCAGTCGCCGGACGAGACACTGCTCGAATTTCTGCAGACGACATATGAAGCCGCAGCCGACTTGGCCAAGTGGGATCGCGGCTTGCTCGAACGTCGCGACGACTATTGACCCTTGCGGAACTGTTTAACAAGGGTTCGCCGGAATGACGTGGGGTTGTGCCGGCGATGCGGCCGGCGCGACGCGGTCCATGCAAAAGAGCAAGGATCTCCGCCTATCCGCAAGCCGGAGCAAGAAGCGCGGAACACACTTCAATAAGGTTGTGGGATGTGTAGTAGAGCTGATTGAACTGCGCGAACTTGAAAGGACGGGAGTGACGATGATCAAACCAGGTAAGGTTCTGACAGCTTTGTTCATGTCGATTTTTTCCCTGACAGCCTTGGCTGCCGATAGCGGAGCCCCAAGTGCGGAGAAATCTGAAAGCACCAAAGGGGAATTTGAGAAGCTGCTCAACACTTACAGCGCAGGGCTTACGAGTGGAAACGTCGACGGTGTGCTTGAACTTTACAGTTCGGACCCCGTGTTCATGCCCGAGTACGCGCCGCCCGCGGTCGGCCGAGAGGCCGTGCGCAAAGCCTACGAGTGGGTTTTCGCGACACTCAAGCTCAACGGGCGTTTCATTGTTCATGAAGCAGAGGTCATAGGAGACACAGCCTGGGTCCGTACCAATTCAACGGGACGGTTCACCATTATTGCGACTGGCTTCGAGGCTGACGTAGCCAATAGCGAGTTTTTTCTGTTCAAGCGCGAAAATGGCGCATGGAAGATTCATCGCTATATATTCACAGCGTCGGCGCCTCCGCCTAAGACTTGAGCAAGTGGTCATAAAGAAGGTGGCGAGCATTGCGCGCCCCGGGCGCACGGCTGGCCATCTGGCCTGATTTGATTCGCACACGGCGAGGCGCAGGCTGGTCAGTGGTCTCTCCAGTAAGATCGGCGCTTGGACCGTGGCACCCCAACGAAGTGGTTTGGCAGGGCTTCAGCGGAGGTTCCACCACACTATGAGGGCCGCCAGCGCTGGGGCCGCAAAGACGAGCAGAAAGATCGGGGCCTCGTCGGCGACGGAGTAGCCGGCCCCTTTTACCCCCATATACATGTTGATGCCGGCCCCGACCAGCCACAGAGGAAGAAAGATGAGCGTGGCCGTCGCGATTCCGGGAGTGCCGCCCAGGACATACCCGGCGAGAGCACACAGGCCGAGCAAGCCAAACGCAACCGCGAGAACGATGATCGTATGCATGGCTACTGCGCCTGCCCGATGTCCAGGCGCTTGATCTTGCCGGAAGCGGAGAGCTGAAATTTGAAAAAGGTTCGAAAGTCGCCCCACTGGTCTGAACGGAACGCGCCGACCAGGTCGAGGCCGTTGTTCTCTACATGGTCAATCGACGTGAACCGCTCGTGTCCGAGAGCGTCTCGAGTGAACTTCTCGAGGCTGCGAGGGGCGCCATCGTCATAGAGCTTGGCATCGGGTTCGAAGAGCGCTGACCAGGCTTTCCGGTCGCCTTTCTGAAGCGCCTCGATGGCGGCTTTGACGGTGGGGTTCGTAAGCGCATCCCTGATCACTGGAACCTTCTCCTTGCTTGAGGACTCGAGTGGATGGAAAAATCCAACCGTATCACCTGCGGCGGAAGGGCTCAACGGATATGGAAGGAGTGGAACGACTCGGGAAATGTTCCGGATGAGCTAACAGGGAGGTCAGGCGACCTCGGCGATGCCGTTTCGCCGGAGAAGCGCGCCGAAAGAGAGCAAGGATCTCGGGCTTTCCGCAAGCGGCAACAATAAGCGCGAAAGGTATCGCCATAGACTCGGTTCTTTGCCAAGTAGCCGATTGCTAGAACGGACGCATGGCGGGAACAGCCCCTGTTCAATGTCCAGCCTCGGTCGTCAGGACGCGGCGGCTGAGTAGGATGCGCTGAGAAGCTGGCTAGCAATCGACTGTCCTCAAGTGAGAAATAACCTAACCAACGCGCAGATACTGTCGCAGCGCTCCGGTAGCGCGCTGTGGTCGGGCACGCACCGGTCTGGGAGAATAGCGACTCCATTCATCAGGAGGCCTTGTGGCAACACGTGGATTCAGTGGGCGGGGTCGCGGCACCGGGGCGGAGCAACCCGGCAGGCTGCCGCCGGGACAGTTTCTCACGGCGGACTTTCCGGTCTTATCGGCGGGCCCGACGCCGCATATCGCGCGCGAGGACTGGGGCTTCACCCTTCAGGTCGGACCGCGCAAGATCAAAAGCTGGTCGTGGAGCGATTTCGTTCGCCTCCCGATCACGAAGGTGACACCCGACATTCATTGCGTCACCAAGTGGAGCAAGTTCGACACGAACTGGGAGGGCGTGAGCATCCAGGATCTCCTGGCCGACGCTGCGCTCGAGCCGCCGACCGCTTTCACGCTGGCGCACTCCTACGACGGCTACTCGACCAATGTACCGGTGAAGGACCTGCTCGGCGGTCGCGGGATGATCGCGACCGCATACGACGGCAAACCCATCGCGGCCGAGCATGGTGGTCCCGCGCGCCTGCTGGTACCGCACCTCTATTTCTGGAAGTCGGCGAAGTGGGTCAAGGCCCTGCAGTTCACCGAGCGCGACGAGGCCGGTTTCTGGGAGTTGCGCGGCTACCACATGTACGGGGATCCCTGGCAAGAGCAACGCTATTCTGGAGATTGAGGTGGCGCTGGGGGCGGCGCGCCCCGTGAAACTTCTTTGGCAGCCCGCAACTGTAGTCGCGATCGAGCCGCGAACGCCGACGGTCAAGAGCTTTTTCTTCCGCCTGCAACGGCCGTTGAGCTTCATTCCAGGGCAGCATATGGACGTGCGTCTGACTGCTCCAGACGGCTATGAAGCCCAGCGCAGCTACTCCATCGCGTCGGCACCGGACGGAACAGACCGCATCGAGCTCGCCATCGAGCTGCTGCAGGACGGAGAGGTCTCGCCTTTCTTCTTCGAGACGGTCGCGGTTGGAGACGAAATCGAGCTGCGCGGCCCGATCGGCGGCCACTTCATGTGGTCGGTGGATGACGGCGGACCTCTGCTGCTCGTCGGCGGGGGTTCGGGCGTTGTTCCCCTCGCGTGCATGCTGAGGTATCGGGGCGCGCGCAGGAGCGCCGTTCCAGTGACCCTCGTCTATTCGGCACGCACCGCCGCGGATCTCATCTTTGGCGACGAGTTGCGCATGCTGCGCGCCCGCCGGGACGGCTTCCACTTCATTCCCACGCTCACACGCGAAACGAACCCGGCCCCGGGGCATCGCGTCGGCCGCATCGATTCGTCGCTGCTCGGCGATGCCTTGGCGCTTCTACCATTGCCGCCGAAACTGGTGTTCGTCTGCGGCGCCAACGCTTTTGTCGAAACCGCTGCAGACGCGCTGCTTGGCCTTGGGATCGCGCCGACAACGATCCGGACCGAGCGTTATGGGGGCTGAGCTCGAGCGCCTCGGCCAGTCGCGAGACACCCACGGAGTTCAAGCCGGGCTTAGCGCACGCGCTTTAGTCTCAGAGTGGAACGATCTCACCGCCAGGATGCCCAGGACGACGAAGATCACCAACGCGACGCCCTGCGCAATGGCGAACGGCGGCTCGGATTGTGTCGGCGCCAGCGCATTCAGGAACGGCACCTTCAGGAACGCCTGCACTACTCCGACGAAGACATTGAGATAAAGAGCCAGGACAGCGCTGGCGACGTAGATCCAGCGCCACGATCCCGCGAGGCGATAGACATATAGCGCGACGATCGCGATTGCCAGCACGACCAGCGTTACGATCCCGACGATATGCGACGGCAAAATTTGATCGCGCGGAAAGAAGAATCCTGTCACGCACGTCAACACCGTCGTTGCCAGAAAGACGGCAGTCCAGCCAGGAAGTCTATTCGAGCCGAACATGCCGAACAGGACGACGAGCCCGGCGAGAATCCCTATCAGACTCAAAACGGTGTGGACCAAGGTGAATGTGGGTATCGACATTCCCAGAATCACGGCACGCCTCCTCTATTGATAGCAGTTTGCATCGACGCTCAAAACGGCCTTCCATTGAGACTGGATGGAACGGGCTGGCAAAAATTCGTCGTCCCGGTGCAAGCCGGGACCCAGAAGCATTTTGCCACTGCTGCTGGATGGCCGTTCCTCGAAACGCTCCTTCGCGGCGTTTGGCCGTACCTCGAACGCTGCGTCGCGCTTCCGGCTTGCGCCGGAATGACGACTACCGAACCGCGCACGACCACGCCTATGTTCCAGCACATCGGCAGGTCGGCTTTGCTGTCTATGCGGTCCTTCTGTTGGCAGACACTGAGTCGCTCACGCTTTGATGAACGCGAGCAGTTCCTCGTTGATCTGGTGCTTGAGCGTCGTGCACATGCCATGCGGTGCGCCCGGGATCACCTTTAACTTGGCGTTCTTGACGATCTTGGCAGATAGCAGGGCCGAGTCGGCGTACGGTACGATCTGATCGTCGTCGCCGTGCAGGATCAGGGTCGGCACGTCGAACTTCTTCAGATCCTCGGTGGTATCCGTCTCGGAAAACGCCTTGATGCAGAAGTACGAGCCAGGGAAGCCGCACATCATCCCCTGCAGCCAGAACGACTCGCGCACGCCTTCCGAGATCTTTGCGCCAGGACGGTTGTAGCCGTAGAACGGCATGCTGAGATCCTTCCAGAACTGCGAGCGGTCTTCGACGACGCTGGTACGGAGCTGATTAAACACCTCGATCGGCAAGCCGCCAGGGTTGGCGGGGGTCTTGAGCATGAGCGGCGGTATGGCGCTGATCAGGACCGCCTTCGCCACGCGCTTCGTGCCGTGGCGGCCGATATAGCGCGCGACTTCGCCACCGCCCGTGGAGTGGCCGACATGGATCGCGCTCTTCAGGTCGAGCGTCGTAACGAGCTCGGCAAGGTCGTCGGCGTACGTGTCCAGGTCGTTGCCGTTCCATGGCTGGCTCGAGCGGCCATGGCCTCGGCGGTCATGGGCGATGCAGCGATAGCCGCGCGAGGCCAGGTAAAACATCTGGTCCTCGAAGGCGTCCGCGGAGAGCGGCCAGCCGTGGCTGAAGACGACGGGTTGTCCCATGCCCCAGTCGTTGTAGTAAATCTCGGTGCCGTCCTTGGTCGTGATCGTGCTCATGGTGTGGTCTCCTTGGGTCTGGTTGGAGGAAGTAGAGGCGTTCGCCTCCTTGGCTGTTGCAACCATCGTCACCGCCGGCAAGCCTGCCGCAGCCGCCATGGTGGCGCTGCCGATCAGGAACTTGCGACGGGATGTGGCATTGGTGGTAGTGCCGGTCAGTGCGCGCATGGGATCGTCTCCGGTCCTTGGTTCGGGCGCCTGCCTTGTAGCGCATCGATTGTCACATTGCCGTCATGGTTGTTGTAGAAGTCCATTGATTGATATGGGTGACATGCCCCCAAACGACCCTCCGGCTCTCGGGACGACGCGGTGTCAGCCTCCGGGAGGAGAGTGTGCAAGAGACGCGCGAAGCAATATTGTGTCTCCTTGCGCAATATGGGCCGATCTTGGGAAATCCTCGGGGTCCGCCGGCTTGAGTTGTCCGCGCAGAAGCCGCAAATCGACGCCTAGCAGATCGCGTCGGCGGGATCATTGCAGAGTGAACCGAGATTTTGCGCAGCACGCGATGCACTGAGATCAGCACTCCAGCGCGCTAGAATCTAACAAAGCGTGAGGTTCGACGGAAATCAGGCACCGCTGCGAGGCGCCGCGTTCAATTCGTAACTCATCTGTAAGCCTGCTCCCACGGTTCAGGTCGCTCGTGCCTATCACCCGATCGGCGATCGGAATGAGGCGCGGCCGTGGATCGTGCGCCGGCCACCGATATGTTATTCGACTGTTCCAATGCAAACAACTGAGCCCTACCCAGTGCAGGGGCGCCCCCGAGCGGAAAATCAGCCGCGCTTCGCCACAGGCAGGCGGTACAGCCGGCCGGTAGCTTCGAGGTCCTCGACGGTCCAGGGCGCGCCTACGCCGGCAATCATCCAGCGCAGGATCGCCCAGAGGTCGCGGTCGACGACGGCATCCTCGAGCGGTTCGAGCGCATCGACGACCGCGTTGATTTCGATACCCGATGGGAACGGCTCGCCGCTGCGCCCCAGGAAGACGAACTCGTACACCCTTCCCGAGGGGGCGGTGACGTAGCCCGGGCGCGCGAGGCCCACCTTCGCGAGGTCGAAGGTCCGCTCGAAGAAGGTGTGGAACTCAGCCTGCTGGCCGAGACGGTCCTCTGCCAACACGAGGGCGCGCCGCTTGCCGGCGAGGACCGGCGGTGCAACGACTCTGATTGTGTCGTTCACCGATCGATCCTCAGGACGTTCCAAGCCCGGCGAGGAAATCGACGATGCGCCCCGCGATCTCGGGCCCGGAATCCTCCTGCAGGAAATGCCGCCCGGTCACGAGGTGCGGCCCGTCTGCGTGCGGCAGCAGCTGCTTGAAGCGGGTGGCAAAGGTAGCGGCATCGAAGACGTCATCCTCGCGGCCCCAGACGAGAAGCGTCGGGATCCGGCTGCGTGCCAGCTCCTGTTCCAGCCAACGGAAGCGCGGGGCGGCCCGCGCATGCTCGTCCAGCGGAATCCAGCGCGGCCAGCTCCAGGTGGGCAGGCGTGTCGCCGGATCGGGCAGCACGGCTTCGTAGGCCGCCTGAGCGCGCTGCCGGAATCGCTCGCGATCCACGACGGACAGATATATGCCGCGGCCGGCAAGCGCGTTGTGCCTGCCGAGCAGGTACGGACCCACCAGCGGCGCGTGCATCGTCCGCCACGGAAAGATGCGCGTGTGAAACTCCGCGGGCGGGGACGGCCAGGCCCATGTGCTCATGATCACGAGTGCGCGCACGCGATCCACATGGCTCATCGCGTAAGTGAGCCCGGTGGGTCCACCCCAGTCGTGGCACACGAGCGTGATGCGGTCCAGCTCTAACTGCCGCAGCAGCGCGATGAGGTTCGAGCAGTGCCCGTCAAGGCTGTGCGCATGCTCGCGCGTGGGCTTCTCCGAGAGACCGAAACCGATCATGTCGGGCACGACGACGCGGTAGCCGGCCTGTACCAGCGGCGGAATGAACTCGCGGTACAGGAACCCCCAGGTCGGATTGCCGTGCAGGAGGACAACTGGATCGCCGGCGCCTTCGTCGACGTAATGCATACGCCAACCGTTCACCCGCCCGTAGCGCGGCGGATACGGCCACTGGGCCCGGACCTGCGGCGGGAGATCGACGGTGAGCACGAACGACAGTGTAATGGACTGCGACGACAGAGTCGCAGATCAGGCGGTTACACACGCTCGCGTGGCTGCTGCCGGACCAAGGAAGTAGGGTAAAGAAAAGATACCTCTGCAACCGCAGAGCGTCTTCTGTGGCTTACAATCCAGACGGGGTCAGGGCTCGGGAGGAGAACATGCAACGCATGACAGGCGGCCGTGCGGTCGCGGCGGCGCTCAAGGGCGAAGGCATCGAGCACGTGTTCGGCATCGTCGGGACGCACGCCAGCCCGCTGTTCGACGGGGTGTTCGACGACCCGTCGATCCGCCTGGTGACCGTGCGTCACGAGCAAGGCGCATCATTGATGGCGGCAGGCTATGCGCGGGCCTCGGGGAAAATCGCCGCCTGCTTCGTGGTGCCGGGGCCGGGTCTCACCAATGCACTGACCGGGATCGGCATGGCCTATTCGGAGTCGGCCCCGTTGCTGGTCTTCGGCGGGCAAAACGCGCTGGCACAGCTCGAGCGCGAAGGCGGGCATTTTCATGAGCTGGCCAATTCCGTAGGGGTGGCCGGGTCGGTGTGCGGTTATGCGACCCGGGTTTCGACCCCGAGCGACATCCCGAAAGTGATCCGCGAGGCGATGCGCGCGATGCGTTGCCAGCGTCCGCGGCCGGCCTACATCGAGATCCCGCTCGACGTTCAGAGCGGCGAGGCGGACGTCGCGCTGCTGCCGCCCGAGCAGTACAGCCGGCCTGGCGGCGATCCCGCGAGCGTCGCCCGTGCGGCCGAGGCGCTGAAATCGGCCAAGCGCCCGTTCGTCTTCGCCGGCGGCGGCGTGGCGAATGCGGAAGCCACGCAGCCGCTGGTGCGCGTGGCGGAACTGCTGGGCGCTCCGGTGGTGACGAGCATTTTCGGGAGAGGGGCGATCTCGGACCGGCATCCGCTCGCACTGGGCGACGGCTGGGGTCGGCTGAATCTGTACGACGAGCTGCTCACGCAGGCGGACCTCGCGCTGGTGGTCGGATCGCGCATCGACGTGGTCTCGGACTGGAATCTCGGTGCGCGCTTTCCTCAGCGGATCGTGCAGGTGGACATCGATCCGCTCGTGGTTGGACAGCGGCGGCCGGTGGAAGTTGGCATCGTCGGCGACGCGGCGTCGGTGCTCGATGCACTGGCCGCGCAGCTCGCAAGCGGCAAGGAGCGGCCGTGCTGGTTCGACGCGTCGGGTTTCCGGCGCCGCAAGCAGGCGCTGATGGTCGAGCGCGCCGGACCGGTGCTTAGACTGATCGAGGATCTGCGCGCAGCGCTGCCGGACGACGCCATTTTCGTGGACGATCTGACGCTGGTGGGCTACTGGATGCCGCTGCTGCTCCCGACATATCGGCCGCGCACGCTGATCCACCCCGGGACGTATGGGACGCTCGGCTACTCGCTGCCGGCGGCGATCGGTGCGAAGCTCGCCTGCCCGAAACAGCCGGTGGTGTCGATCTCCGGCGACGGCGGCTTTCTGTTCACCATGCAGGAGCTGGCGACGGCACGCGCCCAGAACCTGGATCTGATCGCGCTGGTGTTCAACGACAACGCGTTTGGTGCGATCCGGAAGTATCAGGATCGGATGTTTGGCGGCCGGCACATCGGTTCGGAGCTGGTGAACCCTGATTTCGTGAAGCTCGGTGATGCGTTCGGGGCGAAGAGCGCGCGGGTCGAGCCCAAGGACCTCGGCGCGGCGGTGCGTCGCGCGCATCAGGCTGGCGGATTGTGGGTGATCGAAATCCCCTTCGCACCCGAAGGACCGGCGACGATGGTGCCGTGGATGCCGTGAAAGCAAGTAACCCGACCCTCGCCCGCGTCCTCAGGGTCGGCACCCCAAGCGAAAAGAGCAGCATGACCGGGCCCGTCTTCGCGGACGCCAACGTCCTGGAGGGAGTTGTTACTGCAGAGAAACTTGCACGTCGCGCAGCCCCAGCTGGACGCGCAGCTTTACCGCCACCGCCACGCCGTCGGCCTCGCTCAGGATCCCTACGATGCGCACCTGGTAGATCTGCTTGCCTCCGCTCACCGCCGGCTGAATCGCGGCCGCGTAGCCCGCATCGCGCAGTCGTTGATAGACGGCCAGGGCTTCTTCTTGGTTCGGGGTGCGTGCGGCGTAGATCTTGTAGTTGCCGCCCCTGCCGGCGACACCTGCGCCGGGCTGCAGCTCGGTCTCCTGCGCGTAGGCGTTGAGCTGCGCGAGGGTGATCGCGGTGACCGGCGGTGGTGGAGCATCGCGCGGCGCGATGTAGACGGTCTTGGCCTCAGTCATGGTGACCGGCGCCTCGCCCTTGCGGGTGACGTTGATCTTGCCCTCGATCAGCGCGACGATCTCCTGATCGCCAGCGGACTTGCCCCAGAGGTCGGTACCGACGATGCTCGCGGTGACCGTGGGGAACTTCACGTCGATGGTGCGCGCGCTGCGGAGCTTGTCCTCCGGCGGGGTGGTAAAGCGGAAGGCGCCCTGCAGCACGCCGAGGCTCGCGCTGAACCTCTGCTGGCCGCCGTCGCGGGTCTGGGACATGCCGTTCAGGTCGAGGCGCGCGTTCTCGCCTAGCTTAACGACGCTGCCCTCGGCCAGCCGCAGCAGCACGCGGGAGCCCTCCCCGGTGGTGATGGTGTCGCCGTTTTTGAGCTGTGCGCCGAGCGCCAGCGGCTGCCGCTTGCCGTCGCGGGTGAGCCACGCGGGCATCTGCAGCCCTTCCACCTCGGCGTCCGGCGGTGCCGCGACCGCTCCCGAGACCGGAGCTAGCACCAGGACGGTGCCCAGCAACGCGGTCGCCCCCATGGCGGTGAGCCATCTTCCCGGAGTGTTCACCTTCTCGTCTCCCCTCGGTGTTCCGGATGTACTAGATACGCTGCCGCCGGGCTGGCGGATGCGTCTGGTGTCTTGAACTGTGGAAATGCCGCGATCCGCGGCATTATAGGGACTTACGGACCGCGGGCGAACTCGCCTGTTGCGCGAGCGCCCGATGCCCGGTAGACGTGGCAAGCGCCATCGCGCTACGGGTGGCCGGCGGGCGGGTCGGTTCCCCGCTGGCTGGATTGCTCAGCCCAGACTGTATCGACAGCTGGTCCGCCGCCTCATCAATTCGCTTTCAGGTACAGGATGATCTTGCGGCGGACTTCTGCATCCGGCTGTTTGTAGAACATGTACACACCCGGGACCCACTTTTGAGGATTGGCAATCCAGACGTCGAGGGAGGCGTCGTTCCACTCCATCCCTTTCAGGGACTTCAGCAACGCGGAGGAATACACGAACCCGCTCACGGTGCCGGCGGGACGCCCATAGACGCCGCGCAGATTTGGTCCATAAGGCGGCGCGACGGCGATGCGCACAGCCTCCCCTGCGTCTTCACCGGGCCAAGCTGAGGTGGTTGTGGTCAAGACGCTTGATCCTGTCGTCATCTCGGGCGGGACATCTCGCATGGTCGATCCCGCGGACTGTTCCATTGCCAGGCGCACGAGACGCTGCGGCGACGGGACGGGCGTCCGATGACCGGTCGGCGGCGGCGAGACCAGGCCGTGGCAGACTTTGCACTCCGATGCGTAGAGTTTTCCCCCCGCCGTCAGATCGTCATCTTGAGCCCACGCGGTGCCAACCACGATCGCCGCCCCCAGCAACGCAGCGCCCACCGTCCTCGAGTTCATGCTCCTCCCCCGTAGGATCCTTTAAATTAAACATAGCTCAACGGGGGTGACCGGTTTTGACGTAGATCAACTTCCCAAGCCGCCCATTGACGGCCATAATTCCTCCGAGGCAAATGGAGGGTTCTCCCACATGGACTATCGGTCACCGGGCTCGGTGAAGGAGGCTGTCGACCTGCTCGCGGCCCACGACGGGGCGGCGCATATTCTCGCGGGCGGCACCGACCTGCTGGTGAAGTTGCGGGCAGGCTTGGTCGCTCCGGAGCTGGTCGTCGACGTGAAAGCCATCCCTCAGCTGCGCAGCATCGAGAGCGATACGCGCGGTTTTCGGATCGGAGCGGCGGCCAGTTGTGCCGAGGTCGGCGAGCACGCCGCGCTCGTTGCAGCGTGGCCAGGCGTGGTCGAGGCGCTACATCTTATCGGGTCGACCCAGATCCAGGGCCGGGCCACCCCCGGGGGCAACCTCTGCAACGCCTCTCCGGCCGCCGACGGCGTGCCCGCGATGATCGCGGCAGGTGGCGTGTGCGAGGTGGCGGGGCCTGGCGGCGAGCGCGAGGTGCCGGTCGAGAAGATCGTCACCGGACCGGGACGGACCTCGCTGGCACGCGGGGAGTTCGTGGTAGCCTTTCGGTTGCCGAAGCCCCGGGCGCGCGCGGGCGACGCCTACCTGCGGCTCATCCCACGCACCGAGATGGACATCGCGGTGGTGGGGGTCGGAGTGGCGCTGGCGCTCGACGAGAAGGGCGTGTGCACGCACGCGCGGGTCGGGCTCGGGGCGGTCGCGCCGACGCCGCTGCTGGTCGCGGACGCCGCGAATGCTCTGATCGGTACTCGAGTCGACGACAAGGCGCTCGACGCGCTTGCCGCGGCAACGAGCGCCGCCTGCAAACCCATCGACGACAAACGTGGCACCGTGGCTTACCGTATCAAGATAGCGGGCGTGCTCGCCCGGCGGGCCGCGCGGATCGCGCTCGAGCGCGCACGAGGACGCAATGCCTAAGCATCACATAACCGCAACCGTCAACGGGGACCCGGTCGAGTTCCTGTGTGCGGCCGAGCAGACCTTGCTCGACGTGCTGCGTGACGTGCTCTACTTGACCGGAAGCAAGGAAGGCTGCGCCTCGGGCGACTGCGGCGCTTGCAGCGTGATCCTAGATGGACGCCTGGTGTGCTCCTGTCTGGTGCTCGGCGTCGAGGCCGAGGGGCACAGCGTGCAAACCATCGAGGGGATGGCGAGCGGGGACGAGCTGCATCCCCTGCAGCACAAGTTTCTCGAGCACGCCGCACTGCAGTGTGGCGTGTGCACGCCGGGCTTCCTGGTCGCCGCCAAAGCGCTGCTCGACCGCAACCCTGACCCGACGGAAACCGAAGTGAGATACTGGCTGGCGGGGAATCTGTGCCGCTGCACCGGCTACGACAAGATCGTGCGCGCGGTGCTCGACGCTGCCGCCGAGATGAGAGGGAGCTGAGCGATGAACGACCCTAGGACGATAGGCTTGACCGAGCGGAAGCTGAAGGTGGTGGGCACACGACCGCTGCGCCCGGACGGCGTGGACAAGGTCACCGGCCGCGCCAAGTTCGGGGCGGACGTGCACGTGCCGAACATGTTGATCGGCAAGGTGCTGCGCAGCCCGCACGCGCACGCCCGCATCAAGTCGATCGACGTCTCGAAAGCCCAAGCGCTGCGCGGCGTAAAAGCAGTCATCACCTCGGCCGACTTCAGCGATCTGCCCTCCGAGTTCATCCCGGCGGGCGAGATGATGGTCAACTTCCGCGACATGACGCGCAATGTGATGGCGCGGGAGAAGGCGCTCTACGAGGGCCACGCTATCGCGGCGGTGGCGGCCACCACCGAGGCGATCGCATCGCAGGCGCTGAGCCTCATCGAGGTCGAGTACGAGGTTTTGCCGCACGTGATGGACGTGGCGCAAGCGATGCAGCCCGATGCGCCATTGCTCCACGACAACATGTTCACGATCGGCGTCGAGCCTAAGCCGGCGAAGCCCTCGAACATCGCCAAGCGCGTCGAGTTCGCTCTCGGGGACATCGCGGCCGGGTTTGCCAAGGCCGACGTCATCGTCGAGCGGGAGTTCAACACCCAGCCGGTCCACCAGGGCTACATCGAGCCGCACGCGTGCCTCGCGAGCGTGTCGGAGGACGGCCAGTCGGAGCTGTGGTGCACGACGCAGGGACAGTTCATCGTGCGCGCTTTCTGCGCGAGGCTCCTCGGCATGGAGGTCTCGAAGCTGCGCGTCACCGCTTCGGAGATCGGGGGCGGCTTCGGCGGCAAGACCGTCGTCTATCTCGAGCCGCTCGCGCTGGCGCTGTCGCGCAAGGCGGGACAGCCGGTGAAGATGGTCATGTCGCGCACGGAAGTGTTCAAGGCCACCGGACCGACGTCCGGCGCAAAGGTGTGGGTCAAGATCGGCGCCAACCGCGAGGGGCGGATCACGGCGGCCGAGGCGCTGCTCAAGTATCAGGCGGGCGCATTCCAGGGATCGCCCGTGCAGCCCGGCTGCATGTGCGCCTTCGCCCCGTACGATCTCGAAAACGTGAAGGTGGTCGGCTTCGACGTGGTCGTGAACCGACCCAAGGTCGCCGCGTACCGCGCCCCGGGTGGACCCATCGCGGAGTTTGCCGTCGAGCAGGTGATCGACGAGCTCGCCAAGCGGCTCAAACTGGACCCGATCGAGTTCCGGCTGAAGAACGCGGCGAAGGAAGGCACCAAGGCGGCGTACGGGCCGAAGTTCGGTCCCATCGGTCTGGTGCAGACGCTCGAGGCGGCACGTGCGCATCCCAACTACCGCGCGCCGCTCAAGGCCAACCAGGGTCGCGGCGTCGCCTCGGGATTCTGGTTCAACATCGGCGGAGAAACCTGCGCAGCGCTAAATCTCGGCGAGGACGGCAGCGTGACGCTGGTGGCGGGCACCCCCGATATCGGCGGGTCGCGCGCTTCGCTCGCGATGATGGCAGCCGAGGAGCTCGGCATCGCGCTCGACAAGGTGAGGCCGGTGATCGGCGATACCGGCACGCTCGGCTTCAACTTCCTGACGGGCGGCAGCCGCGTCACCTTCTCGAGCGGCATGGCAGTCATCGAGGCGGCTCGCGACGTGATCCGCCAGCTGCGCGAGCGGGCGGCCAAGATCTGGGAGATTCCGGTGGAGGAAGTGGTGTGGGAGGACGGACACGCCCGGCCGCAGACCGTCGGCAAGTTCGAGCCGCTGTCGCTCGCCGAGATCGCCAAGACAGCGGGCAAGACAGGCGGCCCGATCGTCGGCAACGCGGCCATCAACGCGCAGGGTGCAGGGCCGAGCCTGGCGACGCATCTGGTCGACGTCGAAGTGGATCCCGAGACCGGTAAAGTCACCATTCTGCGCTACCTCGCCGTGCAGGACGCGGGCAGGGCAGTGCATCCGAGTTACGTCGAGGGGCAGATGCAAGGCGGCGCCGTGCAAGGCATCGGCTGGGCGCTCAACGAAGAGTACATCTACGACAAGAACGGGCGGATGGAAAACCCGGGCTTCCTCGACTATCGCATTCCGGTGTGCTCGGATGTGCCCATGATCGACACCGTGATCGTCGAGGTGCCCAATCCACGCCACCCGTACGGCGTGCGCGGGGTGGGCGAGACCCCGATCGTGCCGCCCATGGCCGCAATCGCCAACGCGGTGGCCAACGCCACCGGGATCCGATTCACGGACCTGCCGATGTCTCCGCCGCGGGTGCTGAAGGCGATTGACGAGAGAAAGGCAGCGAGTTAGGCGAACATCAACGCCCCGCCGTCATCCCGGCGCAAGCCGGGATCTAGGATGGGCTGACCAAGTCTGGATTCCGGCTTGCGCCGGAATGACGAAAAGTTGGTCCGCCGATCTTGCGGCGCTGAATAGTCCGAAGCCGGGGAGTAACGACTTGGCACGCGTAGTCCTCAGCGGCACCCTCAAGGAGCTGGCAGGCGGCGAGTCGGAGATCCAGCTCGAGGCGCGCGACGTGCGCCAGCTGCTGCGCGCACTCGGCGAGCGCTACCCCGCGCTCGCGCCTCATCTGCAAGACGGCTACGCCATCGCCATCGACGGTGAGATCTTTCAGGACGCGTGGTTCGCGCCTATCGGCCCAGACAGCGAAGTGCACTTGGTGCCGGCGATCCGCGGCGGTTGACGCAAAGTTGGGATCATCGATTTACGGCGCGCTCATGCAGACTTTGCTTGACCCGATCCGCCCGACGCCGGAAACATCGGCAAGGGCTGCGTCAGGACGCGCTTGTGGCAGAACAAGACGCAGGGTCGGAAGCTATGTCACGGTGGGACTGGCGCTCGCTTTTCTCGCGCTGCAATCCTCGGCGGCCGTGGCCCACGAAACCGACCAGTACACACTACCCGTCGGCAGAGAATTTGCTGACCTTGGACCGCATTTCTCGCGCGTCGTCCATGCTGCCATCGTCGAGGCAGTGAATGGGACAAATGCAACAATCAAGCGGTCGCTGCGCGACAACCGTTCAGCAGATGAAACAGCGCGCTTGCAGTCTGCGGAGCTGATTGCCAACGAAGTCTGGCTGCACCTCTACCTGGCATTTCCCACCAACGAGCTGCTCGACGGCGGCTTGGTCTCGGAACGTGTTCGTGCCCGTTATCCTGGCCTGATCACCGCTTACCGGCCCGAGCACTACATCTACGACGATCCGTTGCTGGCGCTGGACGTCACGAAGCTCGTCAGGGCATTGTTTCGCGCCGACACGGTCAGCGCTGACGGAAAGTTGTTCGGTACCGACAAGATCATCCATTTCATCAACCTCGGGCGTATTTACCATTCCAGTTACCTCAGCGCGAGGAAGCAAGGTGTGGGGGAATCGGAGGCGGTTTCCCAGGCGGTCCAGCTCTCGGCCGGCAACAATCCGTTCCTCTCCGAGGGCACGCTGCTTGGCATCTACACGACAGGTATCTGGTCGAATGCCGACCTTGCGGCCAACTATGCCGGGTTCAAGTTCTATCGCAATCTCACTGAGGAAGTGCGCATCGGCAACAAAGTGATGCCCCCGATGCTGGTCAAGCAGGGAGCGTACTGGCGGCTCAACGACCAGGTGCAGCCGGATTCGGATTTCTTCACGGCGTTTATCACCCCTCACTGGAATGAGGCGCTCAATCCCAACGTCTACGCGGTTGTTACCGACACCAGAGTGCGGAGCATGCTGCGCAGTCGCTGCCTCGACGCGCTGGACTGGTACCGGGATGAGCGCGGGCGGCCGCTGAAGCGTCGGGAGTTCGCGGAGATCGAGGAGGAGCTGTCCACCTTTTACGGAGAAGAGTACGGATACAAGAGCGACGGCAAGGACGAGGTCAGCATCGCGACCACCTGTTTTCCGTCGGGACAACCCGGTGACACCAGCGGGGTGTCCGCGGACGCGGATGAGGTGGATCTCCACCTGCAAAACGCATTTGGGCTGCAGAGCGGATGGGGTCAGCACGCCCGTGCGCACGCTTCCTCGCCCGATCGATCGCAAGGACCGGCCGTAGACCGGTTTGGACGCACGCAACTGTGGTGGGCTGCAAAAGATGGGCGGCTCGAGGAAGTCGAACGCATGCTCGAAGAAGGAGCGAGCCCCAATGCGGCGGATCTCGACGGAGAGGGGCCACTGCATGCCGCAGTGCGCTGGGGCCAGGTCGCCATTGCGGAGGTCCTGCTCTCGCACGGAGCCGATCCCGGCGCAAAGGCCCTGTACGGGGCGACACCCTTGCAGGTGTCGGTCCTCGAAGCACAGGTGGGTGCCGCTCGGGCGCTGTTGAGACACGGAGCGGATGCGAACGCCTGCGACCTGTTTGGCAAGTCGCCGTTGCATGACGCGGCCTTGCGCGGCAATCGCGAGCTGGTCACCCTCTTGCTGGACTATGGAGCCGATGCTACGGCAGCAGACGACAGCGGTACCACCCCGCTGCACCTTGCTGCACGCGGCGGCGACAAGGCCATGATGAAGGTGTTGTTGTCCCACAGGGCGGACCCGAGGGCGAGGAACCTGGCCGGTGCCACGCCGTACGACGAGGCGGAACAGCAGGGCTATATAGCGATCCTGCAAGAACTGACCAGCACCGACTCTGGACAGCCCGAATAAGCACACATGGGAGCGGACCCAGATGCCGGGCCTGTCGGTCACCAATAGAGTGGCAGACCGCGTGACGGGTGCCAGCTCGTCCGTCCCGTCACCGATGGCATCCAGGGCGCGCAGACCGCGAGATGTCTTTGTGACCCGGGTTGTCAAGCGCCAAGTGCTATTGCTGCTTTGCGTCCTCGTGGGTTGCGCCGTGCGGGCGCCACGTACGGACGTTATGGAGCCCCGGGCTGATCTCCCTGAAGCTACGGTGAAGCGGCTCATTTCGGTCTGGGAGCAGCAGCTCGGCGGGTATATCGGCCGGGAGGGTGGTGGAGATCCGGCGGTGTTGTCGCGAATGCAAGCTCTCCATTCCCGAGATGTTCCACGGCCGGCGCGAATCACGTTCGGTGTCCTGGATGTGGAGCCTAATGTTCCGAGTCGGGATGGATGGGATCTCCAAGGCCTGTTGATCGGCAAGCAAATGAGCGGCAGGCGCAACTGGTATGTTTTCGTCGTCGGGATCGTGACGCGCGGCGGTTATCGTCCGTCGACGATTCAGGATATACGGCTGGTCGCATTCTCGGCGCAGGGAAGAAAGCTGTCCTGGGAGATGAGCCCGGCAGATCCGCAGGCTGTGCAACGCTATCGGGATACCTTCCGTGGATCTGCAACGGTTCGATTTCCGGGGGATACCGATAGGTTCAGCATGAATGCCGCCGGAGAGCGGCTGTCGGTACAGGAGGTGCGATCCGGGGCCACCTGGGCGCTCCAGGTAGGAACCGGAGATTCCGACGCAGGCAGTCACGCGACTGACGCTGCCCACTCCGCGTGGGGCCGAGCTTCGGCCGGCTGGGTTCCCCCCCGCTAGGCCTGCAACCCATCGCGCATCGCGTCAGCATCGGCTGGGTGCTCGACGGCCAGAATCTTCCACGACGCGTGGTTCGCGCCCATCGGCCCCGACAGCGAGGTTCATCTGGTGCCGGCGCGACATCCTCGAGCAGGACGATGGGACGATCTATGGAGACGGGGTCCGCTCGCCTTCAGAGCATCGGTGAATCCGGTGGCGTGATTGTGTCCGGCACGGTGTGCGACCAAATCAAGAACCGACTTCCGCCTGGGGTCGAGCCTGATCGTAAGGGACATCAGAATCTATGGGTGCCGAATCGACCGGAATCTCCGCCACGGTAGCGCTCACGGGGCTGCTGCCCTTCGTGGTGCTGATGGCGGCGGCGCTGTCGTTCCCCTTGTGCTTCCTGCTGCTGAGGCTCTATCGCAAGTCGGTGCTCAAGGGGATGGACACGTCGGCCGGAGGGCAGGCTGCGGAGACGGTGCCCGCTGCGCGGCTAGGGGTGCGGCCGGCCGCGTTGTCGATCCGCGAGCTTTCCGAAGCCACCTCGGCCGGCGCGGCCATGTCCGGCGGCGACATACTGCGCGAGGCCGCGAACGGCCCTTGGCAAACGGCGGCCGTGTATGCCATGGCGGGGAGCGCCTACGCGGCAGTGATGACGGCGGCCTGGTTGGTCGCGACCAAGGATTCCGCGATCGTCTGGACCAAGATCGCGCTCCTGTTCTGGACCTATTTTTGGCCAGCGGTCATCGCTGTTCTGCTCGTCGCCGCCTATGATCGTAGCAGGCGGCTGCAGCTGCTGGCGGGCTACTTCGGCGCGCTTGCTGTGCTGATCGCGGTCGCACTGGCCCGCAATCCAAACATGAGCGCAGGCGAGCTGCCTTTCTACTGGCTGCTCACAAATGGCGCCGAAACGATTCTGATCATGACTTTCCTGCTGCGGCCGATCCGGGCGGTCGGGCCGCTGGTGCTCGCCTTTCTTCTGGTCGTAGCGCTGGGCTCGCAGACGGTGCTGTCTATCGCCGGGGCCGACCCGGGCTTGCTGCGCGCGATCTCCGAGATCGGCTTTGCCCTCGGCTTGAGCGCCACCGGCGTGTTCGTCGCCATGATTCTGCTGGGCATCATCCTCTTCGCAGCGCTCGGCTGGCCGCTGCTGCGCTGGATCGGCCGGCGCTACGAGCGCAAGAAGCTGAGCGACCAGTCGATCACCATCGACTCGATGTGGCTGCTGTTCGGAATCGTGCAATCGATCGGCCTCGCCTTCGAAGGCGCGCTGTGGATCCTGACCGGGCTGGTGGCCTTCGCGGCGTACAAGCTGGTCGCGGCGCTCGGCTTTCGTGCGCTGCGACGCGGTCGGGCGACGCGGCCGCGCACGCTGCTGCTGCTGCGCGTCTTCCGGCTCGGCAAGCGCAGCGAGCGGCTGTTCGACCGGTTGCGCAAGCACTGGCAGCAGGTCGGCAGCATCAGCATGATCGCAGGCCCCGATCTGGTGACCACCACCGTCGAGCCGCACGAGTTCCTCGAGTTCGTGAGCGGCCGCCTCGGGCGACAATTCGTCACCGGGTCAGCCGACCTCGAGCGCAGGATCGCCGCAATGGACACCGCGGCGGATCCGGACCGGCGCTATCGCGTCAACGAATTCTTCTGCCGCGCCGACACCTGGCAGGCGACCATGCAGCGCCTCTCCGAGTTGAGCGACGCGGTGTTGATGGACCTGCGCAGCTTCTCGCCGGCCAACCAAGGCTGCCTGTTCGAGCTCGGCCGCCTGCTGGACGGGGTGAACCTCGAACGCGTGGTGTTCCTGGTCGACGCGACGACCGATCGCAGGTTTCTCGAGGCCGCGTTGCAACGGTTGTGGCAGGAGCTGCGCGCAGGATCCCCCAACCTCGAGTCACCGGCTCCCGCAGCCGGGCTCTTCGGCATCCGCAACCAATCCGAGCCCGAGATACGCGCCCTGCTGCGCGTGCTGCTCAAAGACAACGCCCGAACCGCGACTACCGGTTGACCGCTGGGCCGATACACCCGGCGGCTGCCGTTATCGCCAGCTTCCGTCCGACTGGCACACTTTGTTGCCGACCCGCGATCCGGTCGAGTAATGCCGTCCTTGGTAGTCGCAATCGGCCCAGGCCTGGGCGATGGTGGAAAGAATCAGTAATCCCGCGAACAGCAGCTTGCTCATGTCGATCTCCTTCTTCGCTCGGTTTAACCTCGATCCGCCTGCAGCGCCGCCTCCACGGTACCGCTGCTGGCAGGATTCGTCTTGCACGACCCGAATGCATCGCGCTTCGACTTGCCCACCGGCTGCCTTGACGGTTCCGCAGCGATCGCCATGGCATGGCTGCGCGCCGTTGTCCACACCTGCTCGTATGCACCGCAGGCATCGCAGTCCTGGAACCGCGCTCCAGTTTCGTTCACGATCAGCATCCGGTCCCCCGCCGGGCTCAATTCAGCCATGCGCTCCGCTGGGCTCGCGGTGATCTTCATCCCGCTGGCGCGATCCCATATCGTAAAGGTGTTTCTGTCGTCGAGCGTGCCGACGCGCGTCCCGTTGGCTGCGAAGCCCCCGATGGCCCTCTGGCCGGCGTACTCCGCTAGAGGTGCCAACGGCTCACCGGACGGGGACAACTCCCAGACCCAAGTGAACGGCAACCGTCTGCCGGTCAGCGTCCCCGATGCCGCGAGCATCGTCGTTCCATCCCTCGCGGGCGCGAACCGGGCTTGTTGCACGCTCCGGTCGTCCAGTGCCAGGCCGTTCTTGTGGAGCTCGATCGTCGCCATGTTCCTCTCGTCCCCGGGGTGCCAATGCAGAAGCTGCCCGCGCTCCGTCACAGCCAGGATGCCGACGCCCTGGCCATCGAAGGCTGCGCACTTCGGCTGGTCGGCCCGGTGCCGCGTGACCGGAGCCCCGATCGGGCTGCCGTCACGTACGTTCCACACGCGGACCGTGTCGTCCTCGCCGGTGCTCACCATCCGGTTTCCGTCCGGACTGAAGGCGACGCACCGGATCCCGCTGGAGCTCGCGTCCGTTTCGGGATGCCGCAGCTCGACGGACAACGCTCGGGACTGAGCATTCCAGATTCGGATCCAGCCGTCTTCGTGAGCGACCGCGAGCTGAGGGCCGGCAGGGCTGAATGCGAGCCGACTTACGGGTGCCAGACGCGGCCGCGCCGATCCTTGAAGATTCCTCGGCACCGCCAGGCCGAGCCGACTGGCCCCGCGTTCATCCGAAGCGCTGCGAAGCACAACCTCCCCGCTCCCAAGCCCGAGCGCGAGTTGCTTTCCATCCGCGGTGAAGGCAGCCGCGCGGACGTCTGCACCCGTGCCGTCGATAGGCTGCCGCGGCATCTTCAACACCCGGTAGCTGGAGTCGAACTCCTGCGCCAGCACCTCCCTGCCCGAGGGGCTCGGAACGGCGCTCAGCAGATGGATGCCCATGTCATTGAGCGCCCAGTCTTCCATGGTGTCCAGGCCAACGATGCGCACCTCCCCGCTCCAGCTCTCGACCGCGACCGTGTTCCCGTCGGGAAAGAAGGTCAGGCCTTTGGGCTGCTGCACCCGAAGACCGAGGCTAAGGGTGCGGCTTCCCGACGCCAGCTCATGCACCTCGAGCGTGCCATTCTGCGCGAGCGTCGCGAGTCGCCGGCCGTCGGGCGCCAGTGCGGCACTCCAGGTGAAATAAGGATCTACAGCTGCGGCACGCACTTCCCGGATCACTGCACCGGTCCGCGCATCGAAAACGACAGCCGCGTCCGAGGCGATGGAGCGAACTGTGCCGGCCTTTGCCTGCGGGCGGTCGCTGCCCACGATCATCAAGAGCTGGCCATCAGCACTGTACTGCAGCCCCGCTATCTCGCTGAACCGGGGTTGCGGAGTCATGCCTTCGAATCGCTTGACGCCATTCGCCAAGTCCCACATCAAAATCCTGCCGTCCGCGGTGGCGCCGGCGACAACGCGTCCTAAAGGGTCGAGCGCGATGAGCGCGAGTGGCGCATCGGGGGTCAGTGAGGTGACAAGCTCCGGCTGCGCTGCGAAGTCCCACACCCGAATCTCCAGCTGAGGGGGCTGAGCCCCCGTTGTCAGCAGCAGCGCCGCGCGCGAGGCCCCGGAGCTGATGGCTCCGGCCGCAGGCGTGAAAGCGGGAGGCAACTTCAGCAGGTGGGACGCGCCTTCCGCGGGCCGCAGCAACATGGCACCGCCGTCGGCCCGGCCGATCAGTACCGTTGCACGCGTCTGCGAGTAACCGAGAGCCAGCAAGCTGGAGTCTTGCGGCGCCTGCATCCGATGCAATTCCTGTCGACTCGACAGCACCCTCGCGACGCTGTTGTGCACCACCGGGTTGGAATAGTCGCAGGCGGCCCGCGTGACTTCTAGCAGCGCGCCGTCTCCGTCAACGCTCGCCATATCGACGCTGCGCAGAGCTCGCTGCACCGAGCTTAGCGCCGCGACCTCCTGCTCGAGCCGGTGATATTCGTAGCCTGCGAAGCCTGCAACCAGCAAGACTAACGCCGCAGCACTCGCCACGCGTCCGAGTCGACGTTTCCGGTTTTGGCGTGTGCTTGCGTCGAAAAACGCCATCACCGCGTCGAACTCCTCTCGTGTCCCGTAGCGCAGCGCCCATGCCGCTGTGGGTTGGGCCGCTCGCGCCCACAGCCGGGCATTGCTCAGCTGCCGGCCCGAATAGAGGTCCGCGGTGCCCTGCTTCCACAGGTCGGCGGCCTGCTTCAGCCGAACGTAGACGCTGGCGCGCTCGGCCTCCTGTTCGACCCAGGCGGCCAGCTTGGCCCACACCCGGATGAGGCTCTCATGGCTGATGTCGAGCACGCTGTCGGGCGTCAACGGCACGGAGTAGGGCGGCGTGAGGAAGCTCACCCCCGGCACGCGGAAGGTGTCGGCAACGGCGGCGACCTCCGCCGGGTCGGTGCGCGCGAGCTCGGCGATCTCGCGCACCGTGGCCGGGCGACGGGTATCGCGACGCCCCTCGCCGCGCTCGGTGAGCCAGGAGAACATGGTTTGCGCCAGGCGTTGCCGCTCGACGGACAGCCCGTTCAGGAGCTCGTCGCCGTGGTTTGACAGGGCGGTCCTCAAACCTCCGATCGCCGTGTAGTCCTCCAGCGTGATCAGTGGCGATTGCCCCGGCGCGTGGGCGCGGTCCTGCGCCCTGGACCACATGCGCATCAGTGCGTGCTGGAGCACGGGCAGCTGGTCGGGATCGGGACCCACGTCGTTGATGAGGCGATTCACCAGGGCCGGGTCGATGTCGCCGCCAAACATCCGTGCGGGCCCCACGATCGCCTCGCGGATCTGCTCGCGCGTCAGGCGCGGCGTGAGGAACTCGCTCGCGCTGATGGCTTCGGGAAGTCCCCGGAACACCGCGCAATCGCCGAGGAAGTCGGAACGCATCGTCAGGACGATGAAGACCGGCTGCTCCCTGCAGCGGGCACTCTCGCACAGCAGCGCCACGAAGGCGTCCGCCGCGTTCGGGTTGCCGAGGCGGCGGAAGCGGAAGATCTCCTCGAACTGGTCGACCAGCACGAGCAGATTCGTGCCCTCGGGCAGCCGCGCCTCGCGCACCAGCTCCACGAGTCCGAGTGGCCCGCGGCGCAGCTGGGCGTGCGCCGCCGCCAGGCTGGTGCCCGCCGCCAGCTCGGTGCCGAGCGCGCGTGGGTCGAGCAGCGCTTCGGCGAGGTGCAGGAGCGGCTCGTTCCCGGGGCGAAGATCGGCGACTCGCCAGCGGTGCCCGGCCTCTCCCATGTATCCGGCCTCCAGGCCTGCGATCAGGCCCGCCCGCACCAGCGACGACTTGCCGCAGCCGGAGGCGCCCACCAGCGCCAGGAAACGGTTGTGCTGCAGCTTCTCGAGCAGCTTGTCGACCTGCTCCTCGCGCCCGAAGAAGATGTCCGACTCCCCTGCGGCGAAGGGGCGAAGCCCCGGATACGGCGCCGACGTGAATGGCAGTTCCCCAGCACCCATCGCTATCCCCTCAAAGATGTCACGAAGTCGCTGAGCGCCCGCTCGTTCAGCCCGGTCCGGCAATCGAGGCGGTTGAGTCCCGGCGCGGTGATCACGGGATCCTCCGGCCCCTGGCCATCGTACAGCGCAAGGCGGATTGGCCGGGCGCCCTGCGAGCCGTATTTGCGGCCCTCCTTGAGCTGGCGCATGAGCCAGGACGCGTCGGTGTTCTCCCGGCAGATGACTATGAAGCCGCTGGATCCCTTGACGAAGTCCGCGAAGCGGCACTGGTTGGCCGCGGCCGCGCGCTGATCCACCCACTGCATCGCGGGCACGTCGCGCTGCTCGAGCCAGTTGCCGAGCGCGTCGGCGACCGTCCGGTCGTCCTCGATGGCGCTGATCAGCACCGGCCTGTCGTCGGACTCCTCCGCGGGCGGCGGCCGGCGCGCCTCTTCGACGATCGCCGCCTTGAACTCCTCGAGCCCGCAGGCGCGCACCTCCGGACCGTCGAGGAGCTGGCGGTACCCCTCGTTGGCCACGCTGCCGACGTCCAGCCTCGCGTCGCGCCATTGAAGAACTGGCAGGCCGCTGTGCTTCGCCGATTCGAGCTGGATGCCGGGGAAGCCGAGCGGCCAGTCCGGTCCATAGCGACCCACCTTGGGGCCGAGCAGCTGAACGAACACCTTGGCGCGCGGCAGACAGCGTTCCGCGACGCCGCGCACCGCTTCGGGGTCTTCGGGGAACCCCTCCTCGGGAAGGGTCTGAATCCCAGCCTGCTGCAGGTAGTTGAGCACCAGCGTGTGCTCCTCGTACAGGTCGTCCGTCGCCCGTGCGACCAGCACCGCCGGGCGCGCGTCATGGGCGAGCGGCTCGGGCGCGTCTGTCCCGTTTCGCACGGCGGGTGGCCCATCGGCGGTGCGCTTGAGTAGCTTGAGCTGCTCGGCCAGGTACGTGCTGATCCAGTTGACTTGGTCCCAGTAGGGATCGCCGGCCCCCCTCGGCTGGGGCCAGCCCAGCGTGCGCGTGACCACCCGGTCGTTGTCGTCGCAAATCCAGAGCGGCCGGCCCACCAGGTCGTTCAACTCCGGCGGGCGCTCTTCGACCCTGTCCTTCTCGATGACGAACACCGAGCCAGCGGCCTTCGCACCGCGCCGTCGCTTCACCAAGCCAAGGAATGTGCCGCGCTCCTCGCGGCACCAGTGGGAGCCGAGGTAGGGAGGCGACACGACGATGAGCAGCACGGCGCTGCGCGAGAGCCGCTCGTCCAGCTCCGGCCCCAGCGCAGCATTCATCGCCAGGCGGTGGTCCATCCACACGTCGGGAGGTGGCCCGTCGAGCTTCGCGGACAGGCCCTTGCGCAGCTCTTGGCAAAGGGTCGTCACCCAGCCCTGCTGCGCGCCGGCAGGCGATTCGTCGTCGCGGTGTGCATAGCTGATGAAGATATCGTGCTCGTAGCCGGCGACGTACGCCATAGGATTGTCTCCGCCGCGCGCCTCAGGCTCGGCGCGCGAAAACTGATGTGTGGATGCGCTCGGTTCGAGTGCATGCCTTGATTGCAGCGACTCTAGGCTAAGGGCCGCCACCGCAAAATATGCCGAACGTCATATGGCACCGACATAGATACGGAGCACCGGGTTCGCGGATCGTCAAATTCGGCCAACGAATCCTATCGTTTTGTTAGATTTCGGCCCAAGATCGTGAGCCGATATTGCCTTCAGACGTCGCGCATCGAATTGCGCAGCAGCGAATGGCTGGGCTTCTGATCAGCACCGTTTGTGAGCTCGAGTTGCCCAGGTCTTCAACTTTCGTGGTCGCGTTGTGAGCCTCGAAGCTCGAGCGGGGATTGGCCGAAACCACCGAGGCAGGCCATGTCTCGAGTGTTTAAAACTCAGTTCGCCGCGCCCTGCAGGCGCGACAAGGACCTGGCAGATTTCGACGAGGGATGGGCGCAATCAAGACGGGCAGGACGCGCATTCGAAAACTACTCGGGGGTCATTGCTTTCAAGAAGACCCCTTCCGGTCGGTTCGAGTCAGACGTGGCCGAAGCCTACGGCTTGCTTGCCGCGCACATCCTCAAGCAAGGAGTAGGTTCCTCTCGAACACACCAAGACCCGTGGCTTCGCTCGGTCTCCAAGAGGGGCCCGCGTCTATGTGGCCGACCGGGGCGCTACTCCGGCAATCCGTTCAGCAGGAACATTACGGTGACGAACTGACTCGGCTTGCCGAGCTTGCCGAACCAGCGATCGTAGATCGGAATGATCTGGCCTGTGCGATATAGGCGGGCGAGTACGGTGTTGACGGCCTGACGGAAATCCTGGTCGTTTTTGCGCATCATCAGGCCGTAGGGTTCGTAGGAGAGGTTGCGGTCTCCGAGCCTGACCTTCATGGACGGCGCGTTGAGCGCCAGTCCGATGAGCACGGTCTGGTCGGAGGCATAGGCGTCCGCGGTCCCCTTTCTCAAAGCCTCGAGACCCTCGACATGGCTGTGCACCATGACGAGCTCGGCTTTCACGTAGCTCTTCTCGAGAGCTTCCTTGAGCGCCCCCACAGTTGTCGTGTTCGGAATGACGGCGATCTTCTTGCCGTTGAGGTCCGAGAACGCCTTGAACGGCGACTCCTCGCGCACGATGAAGTTGGCGCCATCCACCCAGGTCATGACGCTGAAATCCACTTGTTTCTGGCGCGAGAGCGTGTTGGTAGTGATGCCGCATTCGAGGTCGATGGCTCCCGAATTGACCGCATCGAAGCGCGTCTCGAGCGTGACCGGCACCCAATGGACATCGAGGTTCTGGAGTCCCAGCTGCTCCTGGACTCCAGTGGCCACCCGCATGCACAGGTCCGGGGAGTAACCCGTCGGCCTGCCGTCCACCTCCACGTACGAGAATGGGACCGACTGGGTCAGATAGCCGAGCTTGATGACGCCTGTCTCCTTGATTTTCTTCAGCGTGCCCGAGATGTCGTCGGCGAGCGCGGGATTGGCCAGCGCGAGCGCGGCCGTTACGAGGACGTATAGGATGCGCACAAAGGTCTCCTGCAAAAGGACGTGGGAAAATCTCAAGGAGGGGTCGCTCAGCCGGCGCCCCGGTTTTTTCGCGGGCGGAAGCATATCACACACGAGCAGGGAAGATCGAAGCCTCGCCGACTTACCATAGCAGCTCAGCGCGGATTCATTTATCCTACGTGCCCGATGGCCGGTTCGGTCGTCCATCTGGGAAATGTTGGTTGATGCCAAAGATTGACGGTCTCACCAGCGTCCGCGCGCTCGCGGCTCTGTGGGTGGTGCTGTTCCATTTCCGTTATGGGGCGCGGGCGGACGAAATGCCGCTGGCCTTCGTTTTCAAGGGCGGCGCCTCGGGTGTCGCGCTGTTTTTCATCCTGAGCGGTTTTATCCTCGGATACACATATCATCGTACGTTCACGCTCCCCCCTGCAGGGCTCGGCGCGGCTCTTCGGCAATACGGGTTGGCGCGCGTCGCTCGAGTTTATCCGGCGCATCTTGCGGTGCTGCTGGCTTTCCCCCTGCTCCTGATCCCGCTCAGGCTGTGGCCGGCGCTACCGAACGATAACCTGCAGTCGTTTCTGCTCAGCGCCTTCCTTCTACATGGATGGGGCTTCACAAAAACGGTCGTGTGGAATCAGGCCTCTTGGTCGGTAAGCACAGAGGCGTTTTGCTATCTGCTGTTCCCGGCCGTCGTCTTGCTAGTGAGCCGGGCTCCGAGAGTTGCCGCGGTGCCCCTCTTCGCTCTGGCGACCTGGGGTCTTTACCGAGAGCAGTTGAATGTCTGGCTGTACCAGGCGGCCCCGTCGCTGGCAGCGGACCGTCCCTTCGTGGTCATGACGCTCCATTATTTCTCGCTGTTTCTGTTCGGCTACTCGCTGTTCCTAATCTTCGATCTGATCGGCCTGCGGCTGTGGTCGGCGTTCTCCAGCCTCGTAATCATCGGGGCACTGCTTGCCGCCTTGTGGATTGCGGCGCTGCCGCCAGGACACGAATTCTGGCTCTACGTGGCGATGGGCGCCTTGATCTTGGCCCTTGCCGCCGGCTCGGGCCCGGTGTACCGGATCTTCGGTGTCGGCGTTCTCGTGTACCTCGGCGAGATCTCGTATTCACTTTACCTGACGCACGAGGCGGCGCGCGAAATCACGCATGGCATCGTGTGGCGCATCTTGGCGCCGGGCTCACCTGCGCAGGCCGCGCCTCTGCTTCTCGAGCTGACAATCGCCTTGATGATCGCTGCCGGGTGCTTTCATCTAGTCGAGCGACCGGCTCGGTCGGCGATTCGCGCCTGGGGCAATCGGCGGCGAGCGCGAATTGTTGCCGAGACGCTCGGCAGCGAGGCGACGTCGGGCGGATCATCCTGCGCCGACCTGCAACGGACCGCGCGTTCAACGGGCTCGCCCGCGAGTGCGATGCCAGTGTGCTGCGAAGGTAACGCTGACATTGCGGTTAAATCGGAAATGGACCCGCTAGCGGCTTCGAGCGCTCGGCTACTCGGCAACCGACCTGCCGACATGCCGAAAGCGCCGCCAGATCCGGCCCCGCTTCACCCAGACAACGAAAAGGGTCAAGCCTAAACGAGCAGGTGGCAGTCAGCGGCGCGGGGCCATCGGTGTCCACGATGCGCTTGACGTTCCCTGCGGACTGGTAGCTCCAAACACCGGTTCGAATCCGGTCGGGTTTACCAGCGAGCTTGCATCAGCAGGTCTCGTGAAGTCTCCTGACAGAATGGTGTCAGTAGCACCTCCTTAGGATGCTGGTCGTGCATCGGGCACGACTGGTAACGAAAAGGAGAGATGAAATGACGCAAGCGAATGTCGTAAAGCAAGACGTAGTGGTATGGTTCGAGATCCCCGCCGGAGATTTTGCGCGCGCCAAGCGCTTCTACGAGCAGGTGTTTGGCGTGGCGCTGAAGGAAGAACAGATGGGGGCGATGCGCCTGGGCGTGTTCCCGTACGCAGGCGAAGCCGTGTCCGGCTGCGTGATCGCCGGACAGCAGTACAAGCCGGGTAGGGATGGCAGCGTGGTCTACATCAGCGCGGGCCAGGATTTCGCCGAACCGAGCTTTCCAGCTCTCGCGTCGAGGTGCGCGGGAACGACGTTGTCGCGGTGCTGGAGTTGAACGGGCGCGACCTGGAGGTCGCGCTCAAGACCCGGATCCTGGGCCCAAGCGGCGAGGTTGACGCCGACGCCGTGCGACGCCTGGAATCCGCGAGGCCGAGTAGGCCTGACGATGGGCCGTCAGGTGCTGGTGCAGCTCACCGGCGTCCTCGCCACGGCGGCATGGTCGGGGATCGTCACGTTCGCCTTGCTCAAGATCAACGGCGCGCTGGTGGGAATGCGCGTGACGGCGGAAGCGGAGACCGAAGGGCTCGACACCGTGCTCCACAACGAGAAGGGCTATAACCTGTAGCGCATGGCGTTACAACGCGCAGATGTTTCGAGAAACCCCTGGATTCCGGGACTGTCCTCGCGGCCAGTCCCGGAATGAGGGCGTTGTTGCAGCCCTCCGCGGCGTCATGTGCGCGTGGGCACACCGCAGGCCGCGCCCAGCACCTCAAGGCAGCTCGATGGTGCCCTCGACATCGCACGTAAACCGGTCACCCATCAGTATGCAGTCAAACTTGCTGCCGCCCTTCATGCCCTTGAAACGCCCGCTGCCGCCGTAATAGACCGCGGTCCCCACATCGCGCCCATTTGCAACTTTGCCGGTCCACTCCTCGTAATAGTAAGAGCCATCGGCGAAAGTAAACTTACCGTAACCTCGGTCGGAGCCGGTCCCCTCCTTCCAGTACTCCCCGCTACCCCATACATCGACCTTGTACGGCGGCTCGCCCGGGCCAGCGTACCGGATGCCTATGCCCTTGGCTTCGAACGTAGCCCGGATGTGTCCGGGCTCGTCTCCCATCTCTGACGGTTCCCACTTGGTGGCTACATTGTTGTGGTGAGATTTGAACTTGATGACTTCCCCAGCCTGTGCCCCACTGGAGATGATGACGCCCGACAAAACCGCTGCGATGATTGCTGGGTTTAACATGTTCCCCCCTTACGTTGAGTACGTAACCTTCTCGAGACAATGAACTCCCGCACGGCGCAAGCCGGAAACCCGCGCGTGCATCGGTAATGTTACTCCGCTCGCGCTTACAGATCACATACGGTTCAGCAGGGTTGCCGAACTACCCCGACACCTACGTGACGCTCCGCCCTCTGCCTGCGGGTGGCCGCGCTGCGTAGCCCGAGACCCCTGCATTCCGGTCCTGTCCTCGCGGCCAGTCCCTTGACGGAATGTCCACGTCGGGTCAACAGTCTGCGGGAAGGGTAAGCTTGGCTCGGCGCATCCGCGCGCTAGAGGAGATGTCACTATGACCGAACGGCCGCTTCCAGGCATAACGCCGGAGACCCGGCACTTCTGGGAAGGCACCCGAACCGGTGAGCTGCGGCTGCAGAAATGCACTGCCTGCAGCCATGTCTACTTCCCCCCGCGGCCATTCTGCCCGCAGTGCTGGTCGCAGGATGTGGGCGTCTTTCGAGCCAGCGGCCGGGCCATCCTGTACAGCTACGTGATCCATCACCGTGCTGCGCCGGGCTTCGCGCCGCCTTACTCCATCGCGGTGGTCCAGCTGGAGGAAGGCCCGCGGATGATGACCAACATCGTGGAGGTCGAGCAGACGCCAGAAGCCCTGCAGCTCGACATGCCGCTGGAGGTCGTCTTTCAGCGGATCACCGACGAGATCTCGTTGCCGCTGTTTCGCCCCGCCGGGGGCGCAGCATGAAGCCGGGCAGCGTCGCCATCGTCGGCGCCGCCGAAACCACGGAGCTCGGCGTGATTCCGCACATGTCGCAGATCCAGCTGCATGCCGACTGCGCGCGGAACGCATTGCGCGACGCGGGCCTGAAACCGTCGGACATCGACGGCCTGGCCTGCGCCGGCGAGGTGCCGACCAACATTGCGCACTATCTGGGCATTGTGCCCAAGTGGATCGACGGGACCGCGGTAGGCGGCTGCTCTTTCATGCTGCACGTGCGGCATGCGGCGGGGGCCATCAGCGCGGGCCTGTGCAAAACGGTGCTGATCACGCACGGGGAGAGCGGCCGCTCCCGCATCGGAACGCAGGCGCGGACGATTCTCCCCGCGTCGCTCCAGGGGCAGTTCGAAGCCCCGTTCGGGATCCTCGGCCCGCCGACGATGTTCACCATCCCGGTTCTTCGTTATCTCAAGACCTACGGCAACACCCAGGAGCAACTTGCCATGGTGGCCGTAGTGCAGCGGGAATGGGCTGCGAAGAATCCGCGGGCAATGATGAAGGATCCGATCACAGTCGACGACGTTCTGAACTCGAGGATGATCGCCTATCCGTTTCGTCTCCTGATGTGCTGCCTGGTCACCGACGGCGGCGGCGCGCTGATCCTCACGTCGGCGGACCGGGCGAAGGACTTCCCGCAGAAGCCGGTGTACATCCTCGGGACAGGGGAGAGTGTGGAGACGCCGATGATCAGCCAGATGGCGGACTTCACTTCCTCGCGCGCCTTCCGCGTCTCCGGCAAGCAGGCGTTCGATAGCGCCGGCGTCCGACACTCGGACGTCGATCACGTGATGATATACGACGCGTTCGCCCATCTGCCGCTGTACGGCCTGGAAGACCTCGGCTTCGTCGGGCGCGGCGAGGCGGCCGCCTTCATCGCCGAGCGCAACACGGCACCCGGCGGCAAGCTGCCGCTGAACACCAACGGCGGGGGCTTGAGCTACACGCACACCGGCATGTACGGCATGTTCGCGCTGCAGGAGTCGGTGCGGCAGGTGCGCGGCACTGCGCCGGCGCAGGTGAACGACGTTCAGATCGCCGTCTGCCATGGCGTCGGCGGCATGTTCGGCGCGAGCGGCACCATCGTGATGGCGGACCGGCAGCCCTGAGCAGGTTGCGTTCCCGGCACGCGGGGGAGGCAGAGCGCGGGTTGCCTCGCGCGGGCGTAAGATGGAACGCTTCATGAACGGCCGGGTCCAAAATTGGCGGGGCGAAAGGCGCGCCCGCCGTTGTCAACTAAATCGAACGTTACGCGGGCTTTTCAGACGCGTTGTCACCAGCATGTAATTTTCCTCGGAGGAAAGTCGATGGCAACAACTCTCAATGTGAACGGAAAGCAGCTCACGGTCGACGTGGAGCCGGAGATGCCTTTGCTGTGGGTGTTGCGGGACGAGCTCAACCTGACCGGGACCAAGTTCGGCTGCGGCATCGCCATGTGCGGGGCCTGTACCGTGCAGGTGGACGGGCAGCCGATACGTTCCTGCGTCATGCCAGTCTCGGCCGTGGCGGGGAAAAGGATCACGACGATCGAAGCGCTGTCGAAGGATGGCAGCCATCCGGTGCAGAGAGCGTGGGTCCAGCTGCAGGTGCCGCAATGCGGCTACTGCCAAAGCGGCATGATCATGGCCGCTGCTGCGCTGCTCGCCCAGAACAAGAACCCGAGCGACGCCGATATCGAGGCGGCCATCACGAACCTGTGCCGCTGCGGGACGTACGTGCGCGTGCGCGAGGCGATTCACGTTGCCGCGAAGTCCATGTAACGGGGAGGTCACCATGACACAGTCTATTCGCACCGACCGCCGCGACTTCCTGGTGAAATCGGCAGCCCTGACCGGTGGCCTGACTCTGGGCGTCCGCTTTCCCGGGCTTGCGCAGGCAGCCACGTCGACTCCGGAAGGGCCGGAGATCACACATTGGATCGTCATCCAGCCCGACGACACCGTGCTGATCCGCATCGCTCGCTCGGAATTGGGCCAGGGCAGCTTCACGGGTCTGGCGATGCTGGCTGCCGAAGAACTGGAATGCGACTGGAGCAAGGTTCGCGCGGAATACGCCGACGTGAACGAACACGTGCGGCGCAACCGGATCTTCGGCTCGATGTCCACGGGCGGAAGCCGCGGGATTCGCGACTCGCAGGAGTACGTGCGCAAAGGCGGCGCGGCGGCGCGCGAGATGCTGGTTGCAGCCGCTGCGCAGCAGTGGGGCGTGCCTGCCGCGGAGTGCGGCGTAGCGAAGGGCGTGATCACGCATGCGCCGAGCGACCGCAGCACGACGTTCGGGAAGGTCGCCGCGGCCGCTTCCCAGCTGGAAGTTCCCAAAGAGCCGAAGCTGAAGGACCCGAGCCAGTGGAAGCTCATCGGCACCTCGCCGGCCCGCTTCGACATTCCCGACAAGACGACCGGCAAGCAGATCTACACCGCCGACGTGCGTCTGCCCGGGCTGGTGCACGCGTCCATCGCGCAGTGCCCGGTGTTCGGTGGCAAGGTCAAGGGCTTCGACGACTCCAAGATCAAGTCCATGCGCGGCGTCAAGAAAGTCGTGCGCGGCGACGACTGGGTCGCAGTCGTCGCGGACAACTGGTGGCGTGCCAATCAGGCGCTCAAGCAGGTGTCGATCGAGTGGGACGTGGGCGAGAACGGCCACGTGTCGAGCGAGTCGATCACGCAGTTCCTGCGTACCGGCATCGATGCGAAAGACGCCCCGGTTGCGCGCAAGGACGGCGATTTCGACCAAGCCATCGCCGGCGCCGCGAAGGTGATCGAAGCCGAGTATTACGCGCCCTACGTGAACCACGCGACCATGGAGCCGCAGACGGCTACCGCTCTGGTCAAGGATGGGAAGGTGGAAGTGTGGGTGGGCACGCAAAACGGCGAGACGTCGATCGCCGCGGCCTCCGAGGCTTCGGGCGTTCCGCTGGACAGCGCCTATGTGCACAAGATGCATGCCGGGGGCGGGTTCGGGCGGCGTGGCCCGCACCAGGAGTACACGAAGCAGGCGGTCGTCATCGCGCAGAGTATGCCGGACACGCCGGTCAGCCTGCAGTGGTCGCGCGAAGAGGACATCCAGCAAGGACGCTACCGACCGGTGGCGCTGGTGAAGCTGCGGGGCGGGCTGGACGCGCAGGGCAACTGGGTCGCGTGGCACGTGCGGCAGGCCGACCAATCGATCTTGATCACCGTGCGGCCCACCGACATCAAGAACGGGATCGATCCGGTCAACGTGCGCGTCTTCCAGGACAACCCGTACGCCGTGCCCAACTTCACCAACGAGTACGCCATGCGCAACACGCATGTGCCGCCCGGATTCTGGCGGGCGGTGGCGCATACCAACAACCCGTTCTTCCGCGAGTGCTTCATCGACGAGCTGGCGCACGCTGCGGGCAAAGACCCGTATCAGTTCAGGCGCCCGTTGCTGCAGCAGAAACAGAAGGATCTCGGCGTGCTGGACGCGGTGGCGAAGGCCGTAGGCTGGGGCACGCCCGCTCCCAAAGGCGTGTACCGCGGCATCGCGGTGGTCGACTCCTACGGCAGCTACACCGCTGCGGCGGTGGAGCTTTCGGTCAAGGATGGCACGGCCATCGACGTCAAGCGCGTGGTCGTCGCGATCGACTGCGGTTACGTCGTTCATCTCGATGCGGTGAAAGCGCAGATCGAGGGCGGGGTGCTCTGGGGTCTGGGCTCGGCCATGCACGAGGAAATCACGCTCAAGGACGGGCGGGTGGTGCAGACCAATTTCTCCGACTATCCGCTGCTGCGGCTGGCCGAGGCACCGGGCAAGATCGAGTGCATCGTCATGCCGACCGGTGGCTTCTGGGGGGGCGTCGGGGAGCCGCCGATCGGGGGAGTTACGCCCGCTCTGTGCAATGCGATCTTCGCGGCGACCGGGAAGCGCGTGCGGTCGCTGCCGCTGAAGCATCACGGGTTCTCGTACGCGACTTGAGCTTTTGGCCCCCATCCTCTCCTTCCCCCGCAAGCGGGGGAAGGGATCTAAGGACCAGCCCTCCCTCGCGCATAGCGCGGGGGCCAGGGTGGGGGCGGCAAGCGGACGACCATGGCTAACGCCCCACCATCGCTGCGTCCCGGTCGCCGGCGGGCGCTGCATGCGATCGCCGGCGGCGCTTGCCTTCTCGTGGTGCGGCCAGCGACAGCGGCGCCGGAGGACCTCGCCGCTGCGCTGCGCGAGCTCTTCGGCGATCGTCCTATCACGCCCGGCAGGATCAAGCTCGAGATCCCGAGGCTCGCGGAGAACGGAAACATCGTACCCGTCACGATCACCGTCGACAGTCCGATGACCGAACCGGACTACGTCAAGAGCATCCATCTTTTCGCCCAGAGCAATCCGCTACCGCGGATTCTCGACGTCGAGCTCGGACCGCGCAACGGGCGAGCGCGCGTCGCTACCCGGATCCGTCTCGCCGTCTCCCAGCAGGTGCGCGCCGTCGCTGTCATGAGCGATGGAACATTGTGGTCCACTGCCGCGGACGTCGAGGTGACGGTCGGAGGCTGTGACCCGTGAGCCGGTTTGGGAAGGCATGGGTGCGGTTATCCGAAAACCCGAAGCGCGGCGAACCCGTCGAGATCCGCGCGATGGTCATGCATCCGATGGAGTCCGGCTTCCGGCTCGACAATGTCGGGCATTCGATCCCACGACACATCGTTGACACCTTTACGTGCGCGTATGACGGCAAGGAGGTCTTCCGCGCCAAGCTGCACCCGGCCATCTCGGCCAATCCGTACTTCGTCTTCTACGTGGTCGCCGCGCAGAGCGCCGATCTACTCTTCAAATGGACAGATGATCACGGCGAGGTCGCAACGCATAACGTGCACTTGGAAGTGACTTGATCGCACTGATACTGGGGTTGCTGATCTTTCTAGGCGTGCACTCTGTGCGCCTCGTCGGCGACGGGTGGCGTGCGGCGCAGATCGCCCGTGTGGGGGAGACGTTCTGGAAGGGCCTGTATTCGCTGGCTGCAGCAGTCGGCCTGGCGCTGATCATATGGGGCTACCACTTGGCGCAAGCGCAGCCCCTCGTTCTCTGGACGCCGCCGTCATGGATGCGGCATCTCGGCGTGCTGCTCACTGTCCCCGCCTTCGTGCTGCTAGCAGCGGCGTATGTGCCGAGGAATCGGATCAAGGCCGCGGTCGGCCATCCCATGGTGGCGGGGGTGAAGCTCTGGGCCTTCGCGCACCTGCTCGTGAATGGCACGCTGGCTGCGATGCTGCTGTTCGGTGCGTTCCTCGTATGGGCAGTGGTGGATTTCACTTCGGCACGCAGGCGCGACCGGGCGGCGGGGACGCGCTACCCTGCTGGCACCGCGTCGCGCGATGCCGTCGTTGTCGTCGTCGGGCTCGTGGCCTGGGCGCTGTTCGCCTTCCTGCTGCACGGATGGCTCATTGGCGTGCGCCCGTTCGGCTGAAACGCAGCGACGCGATCGTCTGTCCGCGAGGCTTGGTTTTCGGAACCAAGCCTGCAAATCGATGTCCTTCTCTGTGAGCGTCGCTCCCGGAACCCATCGCGCATGATCTGTCACGCGATGGCGACATCAGCGACGCCGGCGGACGCAGACGATGGAGAGTGCAAGTTGAACGACTATCCCCGAACTTCTCGCGGCCCCCTCGAAAGGTATGACCCGCGCTTCCGCGATTCCCGGCTACTGCGAAGCGTTCCCTATGGAATCGTCCTGATCATCGTGTTGGCGCTTGGGGCGGGCCTCTACTTCTGGAGAGAGGGAGCTCAGCGGGAGGCGCAGCTGGAGCCGTCACCACCGCCGCAGAGGGCAGAAGTTCCGCAGACGCCGCCAGCGACAAGCACTGAGCCGGAGATCCACCATCCGCTGCCGCAGATCCCGCCGTCGTCGACGGGCACCGAAGCGAAGCCGCTGCCGCCTCTGAGCGAGAGCGACGAAGCGATGCAGGAGTCGCTCGCGGGCCCGTTGGGTCAGCAGACTTTCGGCGATCTCGTCATATCGAAGGACATCGCGCGCCGCATCGTAGCCACCGTCGACAATCTCCCGAGGAAGAAAATCGGCACGCAACTTCTACCGGTCAAACCCCCGGCCAGGCGGATCGTCACGAGCGGCAATGGCGACGTCGTGACTCTGAGCCCAGACAACTTTGCTCGCTACAGTCCGTACGTCAGACTGGCACAAGCGGTGGACGTGAAGCAGCTTGTCGCGCTCTATGTCCATTTCTATCCGTTGTTTCAGCAGGCCTACGATGAGCTGGGATATCCGAAGAAGTATTTCAACGATCGCGTGGTGGAGGCGATCGATGATCTCTTGGCGGCACCCGATGTGCAGCAGCCGGTGAAGCTGGTGCGGCCCAAGGTCCTGTACGAGTTCGCTGCGCCCGAGCTCGAAGACCTCTCAGGCGGGCAAAAGGTCCTGATCCGGATGGGCCCCGAGAATGCCGCCATCATCCAGCTCAAGCTGCGCGCGATCCGGCACGAGCTGGGCGTGGACGGGCCCGCGCCGAACCGGTAGCCCACTCTAAGTAGCGATCGAGCGTCGCCCTGCAGCTCCTCGATGGGTACCGCTTCGAACCCGCGACTGACGCTGAACACGCCGGACGCAATGGCGACCGATCGTGATCACCTTCAAGGACCGCGGCCTCAAGGCCGGTCTCGCCCTACATGATCTGGTTCACGACACCGCCATCCACGCGCAGGGCCGCACCGGTGGTGCCGGAGGCGCCAGCGCCGCACAGATAGACTGCGAGGTTGGCGACCTCTTCGGCAGAGGTGAAGCGCTTCACGAGCGAGGTCGGGCGAAAGGTGACGAAGAAGTCCTTCTCGAGCGCGGCGACGCTCATGCCGGCAGCCTTGGCGCGCTCCGCACGCAATCGGTCGGTGTTCTCGGTGCGCGTAGGGCCGGGCAGAAGCGCGTTCACCGTGACGCCGGTGCCAGCGAGCTCGATGGCGAGGCCACGTGAGATCGTGAGCTGCGCAGTCTTGGTCATGCCGTAGTGGATCATTTCACGCGGCACGTTGAGCCCTGATTCGCTCGAGACGAACAGCACGCGTCCCCAGCCGCGCTGCGCCATGCCCGGCGCGTAACGGCGGGAGAAGCGGACTCCGCTGAGGACGTTGGCCTCGAACAAGCGTAGCCAATCGGCATCCGCGATCTCGAAGAATGGCTTGCGCTCGTAAATCCCTAAGTTGTTGACCAGGATGTCTACCTCGGGCACGCGCGCGAACACCGCCTCGCCCCCTGCGGCAGTGGCGCAGTCCGCGGCGACACCGTCGGCCCGGGCACGGGGTACCGCCTCCGAGAGGCGCGCGAGCGCGGCGTCGACCGAGGTCCGGGTGCGACCGGTGACGGTGACCTGCGCTCCCTCGGCGGCGAGCCCGCGTGCGATAGCGAAGCCAATGCCGGCGGTCGAGCCCGTGATCAGGGCGCGGCGGTTCCCGAGCTGCAGATCCATCGTTCAGCCCACCCGCACCAGCTTGCGGAGGCTACGCAGCCCGCGTGGCGGTTCGCGATCCGGGTAGACCTGCGGCCACGCGGTGAAGGAAACTTCCCCAACGTAGAGGTCGCCTCGGGAGTCGGTAGCGAGCCCGTGCGGCGCGATGAACTGATCGAGCCGCGTGCCGGCGTGCATGTCGCCGAGGCGACCGAGCAGTTTTCCTTCGTGGCTCACGATGCTGATGCGCGGCCCCAGGTTCGGCACGTCGCGATTGACGGGCATGGTTGGCCCGATCTCTCCGATGTAGAACAGCGGATGGCGGCCGCCCTCTGCGCACAGCCCGCAGGGGCGGTGCAGGTTGTTCCACTGCGTCTCGTATTTGCCGTTGCCGTCGAACACCTGGACACGGTGGTTCTCCCGATCCGCGACGTATACCCAGCCGTCGCTGTCGGAGCAGATGTTGTGCGGAATGTTGAACTGACCGGGATCGCACCCCGGCTCGCCCCAGGTCAAAAGCAGCTTCCCGTCGGGCGAGTATTTGTGCACGCGCGCGTTGCCGTATCCGTCCGAGACGTAGATGTCGCCGCGCGGCGAGAGCGCCGTATGGGTGCAACGGTGGAACGGCTCGCCGCTCATGTAAGGGGCGGGCTTGCCGGCGATGCCGATGGTGAGCAGCACTTTGCCCTCCAGTGTGCACTTGCGGACGGTGTGATCGCCGTCGTCGGTGCAGTAGAGGTTCTCGTCCGGCCCGATGTGCACGCCGTGTGCACGGGTGAAGACGCCCTCGCCCCAGGAGCGCAGGAAATTGCCGTCGCGGTCGAATACGACCATCGGGTGTGCGCCGCGGTTGAACACGTACACCTGATCCTGCTTGTCGACCGCCACGGCGGCGACGTCGCGCAACTCCCACCCGTCCGGCAGCTTGCCCCAGTCGCCCGCCACCTCATAGCGAAACCGCCCTTCTCCGAGCATGATCGTCATGGCTCGCGTCTCCTCGTAACTCGTTTGTCTGACCGTGCAGCCTGAGACGATGATAGCAGCGACCGGCCATCGCCGTTAGCGAATTCGCATCCGTGCGCGTTCCGTGGAGGAGGATGAGGAGGCGGGGACGCGCGGCGAAAGGGTAAGATGCGATAACTACCCTTTGCTCGAAACCACGACAGGGGCTCCCAATGAGCGAGACCATGTGGCGAGGCAAGCTGCTTCATGTCCATATCGCCACCGAGGCTTCGGCGCCGATGCGCGAGCTAACTCAAGCCAGGCTGGTCGCGGGCGTTGGCATCGAGGGTGATCGGTACGCCACCGGGCGCGGCACCTACTCCAATACACCGCGGCCCGACAGGCAGGTCACGCTGATCGAGCTCGAGGCGCTGGAGGCGCTGGCGCGCGATTATCAGATCCGCTTCACGCCGCAGGAGAGCCGGCGCAACCTTACCACGATCGGTGTGCCGCTCAACCATTTGGTGGGCCAACGCTTCCGCGTCGGAGAGGTCGTCCTGCGCGGGGCGCGCCTCAATGTCCCGTGCAAATACCTCGAGCAGGTGACCGGCAAAGCGGTATTCGGGCCGCTCACCCATCGCTCGGGACTCAACTGCGAGGTCGAGTCCGACGGCACGATTCGGCCGGGCGATGTGATCGAGCCAATCTACTGATGACGGACGAATCAAGCGCGGTCTAGCGATCGTGATCGCGCTCATGTTCGCGACCGGCCGGATCCTCACGGCAGTGGCCCATCCGTCGCCAGTGCCCCGCGCGGCGCCCCCGCGAGCGGCGTGCGGTCCGAGAGGCGAGTGACGAGGAGCCCGACCAGGATTCCAGCGGGAACGTCGACGAGGTAGTGCGCCCTCAGGTAGACCACCGCCGGGCACATCAGCACCGTGACCGCGAGCATGAACGGGAACAGGCGCGGCGCGACGCGGCGGGCCTGAATCGTCAACAGCAGCGCGACGGCGATGTGAGACGAAGGGAAGGCGCCCGCCGGTACCTCACCGCCAGAGGTGAACAGGAACAGCAGGTGGTTGAACGCATAGCCCTGGTAGAGCTGTGGGCCGGCGTGCGGCGGGAACCAGTAGTGCGGTCCGACGACGGGGAAGAGCCAGAACAGCGTGTAGCAGCTGAAGAAACAAAGCGTCGTGGTGAAGATCACGCGCTCGGCCGCCGCGTAGCCGCGCGTCAGCAGAGCGGTGAACAGCATGGTGGGGATGAAAAAGTAGTACGCGTAGTAGGCGCCGCAGAAAAGCTCCGACAGCCAGAGCCAGGGCGCGTACTGGGCGAACACCAGGGACGGCTGGCCGCCCCAGAGCGCCTGCTCGAGGTGCACCAGCCACGGGTCGAAAGGCTGCTCGTAGAGGACCGGCCAGATCGTCGCGGTCTGCCGATACAAGAGCGCGAAGAGCAACGGCCCGTAGGCGAGGCGCAGCAGCACGGGCAGCCAGTGCAGCGAGCGGCGCGAGAGGGCGTAGACCAGCGCGAGGCCGGCGAGCACCGCGAGATCGGCCAGGAGCTGCTGCGCGCAGCCCGGCACGCCGCGCGCGGCGCCCAGCGCGAGCGGGAAGGCCGCAAGCGCCGCGTAGCCGGCGATGACGGCGTCGAGCGGGCGGAACGCTCCGAGCGGCTGCGTCAGTCCGAAGGGGAAGCGGGCGGTATCAGAGCCAGCCATGCTCGCGGTACCAATGCGCCGTCATCGCCAACGCCTCGGGCAGCGGCGTCGCCGCCCGCCAGCCGAAGTCGCGCGCAGCCTTGCCGGCGCTGCAGACCCACGCCGGCGCGAGCATCTCGAGCACCTTCTGCGAGCTGAAGATGTCGGGGCGGCGCCGGACACGAGCGAGGACATCCGCGACCCGCCCTGCCGCGGCCGCGACGGCCTCCGGAAAGCGCAATGGACGGCCCGCGACGCCGAGCGCCGCGCTGATCAGCTGTCCGAGCTCGGCCCAGCTGACGACCTCGGGCCCGGCGAGAAAATAGACTTGGCCCGCGCTGGCAGACGCCTCGGCGGTGCGGACCAGCCCTTCGGCGAGGTTCTCGACGTAGACCAATGAATAGAAGCGGTCGGAGAACCCGACCACCGGCAGATAGCCGCGGCGCGCGATGCGGAAGTAGCCGAGCACGTCGCGCTCGCGTGGGCCGAAGACGATCGGCGGACGCACGATCGTCCAGCTGAGTCCGGGCACGGAACGAACCGCGTCCTCGCCGGCGAGCTTGCTGCGCCCGTACCAGGTCAGCGGCCGCGGTGGCATCTCTTCGGTGCGGGGCGTTCTGCCTCCGGGGCTGGGGCCGGCGGCGGCGAGGCTGGACACGTAGACGAAGCGCGATGGACAAGGCGCGGCGGCGGCAGAGGCAGCCGCCAGGTTGCGAGTGCCGTCTGCGTTGACGCGAAACAGATCCTCCTCTCGAAGGCCCTTGAGCGCCCCGGCGACGTGGAAGACGACGTCGCAACCCGCCACCGCGGACGGCAGACTCGCCGGCTCGGTCACGTCCGCGCGCACGACGTCCACCTCGATTCCGGCGAGGTTGCGCAGCGCGCTCGACGGCCGCGCCAGCACCCGCACACGGTGGCCTTCCGCCACCAGGCGCGCGCATAGGTGCGAGCCGACGAACCCTTGGCCGCCAGTCACCAGCGCCAGCATGCGTCAGTGCGGGGGCGGCGGGCGTGAGCGCCGTCCCGGGTTTTCCTCCCAGCGTTCGACAGTGGGCTGCCTGGCCCCGCCGAGTCGTGTCCTTGCGAGCGAAGAGTGCCTTGGACAGCGGTCCCTACAGCGCCCTGTCGTAGACCCGATAGACCTTGGTTCGGTGCGCATCGATATGCGTCAGCGGCTGCAACATCGCTTCGTTGTCTTCCAGGATCCACCCCACCTCGGCGCGCTGGTACCCGAGCGCAATCCCGTTCTGGATTGTGCGTTGGATGAGCAGTCCGTCAAGTCCCAGCCGCCGGTACTTCGGCAGCACTCCCAGCGCCAGTACGCGAGCCCGCCGACACCCGACCACCTTGACCCGCCAAAGAATCTTGACCAAGCCGAGCGGGAACAGCCGTCCGCGCGCGAGCTTGAGTGCCTCGTTCGCGTCCGGCACCGCGATCGAGATCGCGGCTGCCTGCCCGTCGACCTCGCCGACGAACGCCAGGCGCGGATCGATCAGCGGCTTCAGCTCCTTCGCCAGTGCCTCGAGCTCGCGGTCGGTCCAGGGAACGAAGCCCCAATTGCCGGCCCACGCTTCGTTGTAGCAACGGCGGACGAAGGCCAGCTCCTCATGCCAGCGCGCCAGGTTGACCGGCCGCACGGTGACCCGGCCCCTGCCGAGCACCTTGTGCGCCAACTGCTCGAGCTGTCCCTTGTAATCCTCTGCCCTGACTTCAAGAGCGTACAGATCCTTGACCTTGGACAGCCCGAACGCGGCGAACTGCTCCGCGTAATAGGGTGGATTGTACGGCATCAGAATGGCGGGGTCGTCCTCGAACCCCTCCACCAGGAGCCCGAGCACGTCGTTGGTGGTGAAGTTGGTGGGCCCGCGCATCACCGACGATCCGCGCGCCCTCAGCCACTCGGCGGCCGCCGCGAGCAGCGCGCTGGAAGCCTCGGCATCGCGCTCGCACTCGTACAGCCCGAAAAAACCGACATGACGCTCGGCGGGGTGGAACTCGCCGAAGCGGCGGTTTTTCAGTGCGGTGAGGGTTCCCACGACGCTTGCACCGCGCCGTGCGAGGAACGGCTGGATTTCGGCGTATTCGTAGACCGGATTCTTGCGCGGGTTCAGGAAATCGCGCCGCTCCATCAGCAGCGGCGGCACCCAGTGCGGGGACTGGCGGTAGAGCTCGAATGGGAACCGGATGTACTGCTCGATGTCTCCCGGCCCGCTGGCCGGCTGGATCGTCAAGCCGGCGGCCACACGCTCAACCGGTCAGCCCGAACCTGCGCCCCGCCTCGGCGAGTTTGTCCAGGGCCCAGGTGAGTTGCTGGCGGGTATGGCCCGCGGTGAGCGAGATGCGCACCAGGGTACGCCCTGGAGGGACCGCGGGTGGTACAACGGGGTTGATGAAGATCCCCTCGTCGTGCAACCAGCGCCAGACCTTGAAGCAGAGCTCCTGTTCGCCGACGACGATCGGGATGACCGGAGTCTGCGACGACCCGGTGTCGAAACCGAGAGCGTCGAGCCCCTGTTTCATGAATCGCGCGTTATCCCACAGCCGCTCGATCCGCTCCGGCTCATCGCGCATGACGTCGAGCGCGGCCAGGACCGCCGCGACGCTGGCCGGGGCCGCCGATGCGGAGAAGATGAACGGGCGGGAGTGGTGCTTGAGGTAGTTGATGACCCGCTCGGACGAGGCGATGAAGCCGCCGATCGCGGCCAGCGACTTGGAGAAGGTCCCCATGATCAGGTCGACGTCCTCCGTGAGATCGAAGTGCGCGGCGGTCCCCGCGCCGCCAGGGCCGAGCACGCCGATCGCATGGGCGTCGTCGAGCATCACCTGCGCGCCGTACTTGCGCGCCAGCCGGGCCATGCCGGGGAGCTCACAGATGTCCCCTTCCATGGAGAAGACCCCGTCCGACACGATCAGCTTGCCGGCGGACGCCGGCAACTCCGCCAGGCGCCGCTCGAGGTCTCTCATGTCGTTGTGGTTGTAACGAACCATGGTGCCGGGGGAGAGCAGGGCTCCCTCGACGATGCAGGCGTGGTTCAGCTTGTCGGACAAGATGTACTCACCGCGCTGTACCAGGCAGGAAATGACGCCGGTGTTGGTCTGATAGCCGGTGCTGTAGACGAGTGCGGCCTCCTTGCCGACCAGCTCCGCTAGACGTTCTTCCAGCTCGAGGTGGATGGGAAGCGTTCCGTTGAGGAAACGCGACCCGGCGCAGCCGGTCCCGTAGCGCCGGATCGCTTCGATGGCGCGTTCCTTCACCTTGGGGTGCGTGGTCAGCTCGAGGTAAGAGTTCGAGCCGAGCATCAGCATCTTATGGCCGTCGACGACGACCTCGGTGTCCTGCCCGGTTTCGATCAGCCGGAAATAGGGATAGATCCCCAGCGCCTTGGTCTCGTCGGCCTGGGTGTACCGCAGGCACTTGTCGAAGATGCTCGGCTTGTTGCGCCCTGCTGCAGTGATGAGCAGGGATTTCTCGGCCCCAGGGGGCGGGGAAACGTCCATCGCGGTGCCTCTGGCAGGTGACGACAGTATGGCGCGCATATTACACTGGGATCTGAGCGGAAAGAAGTCGGACGGAAGCTCCTGTGCCAAGTCCGGGGGCGGGTCGAGGTAATCCACCGAGAGCTTCCTTACAAGCAAGGCTCCGGGGCCGGCTTGCGCGAACGGCTCGCGTCAGCGTTTACCTTGACTCAACCAGGGGTAGCGTGCGGTGTCCTTGCCCGCGTAGTCGGGATCCAGATAGATGAAGCAGCGCTGGATCAGCCAGTCGCGGATCTCGAACACGTCGCACCAGCGTCCGGCTGCCCATTCCGGCACGCCGGCCCGCCACGTCCCGTCCTTGTGCTCGCCATGGCTGGTGCCCTCGCACACCACCAGGTCGCTGCCTGAGAAGATCCAGTTGAAATGCGAATAGTGGTGGACGATGGACTTGAGCGTCGCGCCGATGTCGCCGAACATCTTGCCGATTTGATCTCTGCCTGTCGCCAGGCCCCATTTAGGAAAATAAACCTGAGCGTCGGTCGCGAACAGCTCCAGGATCGAGCCGCCCGATGACGTGATGCCTCCGTTGTCGAAGGCTTTGAGGTATTCCACGGCTACCGATTTGCGCTGCTCGTCGGTCATGGTCTGCTTGGTAAGCGCCATAGGGTCCTCCCTGACGTAAGGTTCTGGTTGGCGGGCGTGCTAGCGCCGTGCGGGGGCGGCGCACGCCTCGAGCGGAGCGCCGCATTTCGAGTCCCGGTCGGTCGACCGCGCACTCGGGCTCGAACCGTTAGCGTACAGCATCGCCGAGCTGCCCGTGGCGCGAGCAGCACGACGGCCGCAAAATGGCGCGCGCAAGGCCGGACGACCTCGTTCTCCATGTTGGGGCCGCGCCGCCACAGCAGAGCAGCGATATGCATCCGACGGACGTACGCTCGCTCCAGGGGTGAGGTCAAAGCCTGGCTGAAGTACTCGTTCGCCTCCTTTAGCGACCCGCCCGCCGGCAGGATGTCGTGTCCCCACATCCGTGCGCGTAGGGATTTTGCGGATCCCGTTGAATGGCTCGTTGATGATAGCTGCGATCGATCGAGGAACACCTCAAGGGCTTTCCCACGCAGCGCAAGCGCGATCGGCTCCGCGAACACGCGCTGCTCCGATGCGTGCGAGATGAAGATGTTCATGACTTCGGCAGCCGCTGGCGAGGCCGTGATTGCCCGCCTTCCGGGCGCGTCGCCATTTACAGACACTGTGGCTCATCTGCACCATGGCGCGCGCGCCGCGGTTTTTTTTCGTTGCGCGCTCCCCCGCTCGCCTGATACCTTTGCTCCTCCCGTCTACAACGACTTCCGGCAGGAGAAACCAGATGAGTGTAGACAGTGCCGCTTATAGACTAGCAGTCGTCGGCGCTGGACGCGTGCGCGGCCAGATCGCCATGGCGGGTTGCCCGGGGCGCACGGCCGGGATCCTCCTGCCGTCCAGCAGCTCGTGGCGCCTGCAGCGCGATGTCGCAACGCTGCGGTACTGGGGTGCACAGGCACTGGTGACATTGCTCGAGAAACCGGAGTTGGCCTTGATGCGTCTCGGGGACTTGCCGACACTGGCCGCCGCGCATCAGATGGCCTGGTATCACATTCCGCTGCGCGACGGACATGTTCCGGATGATCGCTTCGAGGTCATCTGGCAGGAGGTCGCACCGCGTCTACGGCGCGTGCTATGGTGCGGAGGCCGCGTCGCCCTGCACTGCGGGGATGGGCGCTCTCGAACGGCGATGGTTACCGCCAAGCTGTTGGTCGAGCTGGGATGTCCCGCGCAGGACGCGCTGAACCGGGTCCGCGGCGCACGGCCCGGCGTCCTCTCGCGCCCCGAGGAGGAGCAGTTCGTCCGAGGGCAGACACCGTCCGCCGAAGCGGCCCATAGAGTTCAACTCAGCGTGGTGCAGCCCCTCGGACTCAGGACCGCGGCCTCTCGCGGCGAAGAGTTGGAGCTCGAGTGGGGGTCGCCGCCATTCGATAACCCGAACCAGCTCGACCTCTTGCGCAGCTCCTAGGTGGTTCAAGGCGAAGCCGAAGATCTCTCGCGGATCTCCGGCTTCTGGCGTTGCTGCACCTCAGTCGTGGCGTTTCTCGCCGGACGTCGGATGCCCAGCTGGGCACGTTGGCGCACGATATCGATGTGCTGCCGGAAGACATACAGATTTTCCGAGTATGCCAAGGGCCGTGAGACCGCGGCGGAGCAGACGGTGCGTGTGCCCACCCCGCCGAGCATGCAGTCAAGCGCACGCCATGCCCCGCGTGGTGCTGCAAGGAACGCAGCGACGCCTACGCCGCAGTCACCCGATAACCGACACGCGGAAAGTGGACGCAGACGGTGCCGACGCGCGGATCCTCGCGCAGGATCGCGATGCTGTCGCGGCCGACGAAACGAACGCTGCCGACCACGGGTGACTCGCCGCTGTCAAGGTCCGCGACCACGCTCACGCTCTGGCCGGGCTTGAGTCCCTGGGGATCTTTGGGATCAGCTTGCTCGGGCGTCGCTGGCTGGCTCGAGCGCGCGACGTCAAGCGCTTCGCCCGAGGTCATCTCCGACGGCCTGCCGTGGCCGATCGCCTTGACCCGCTGTTCCCACGCCTCGAGCGCGGGGAACTCGGAAAGCAGTCCCGGCCCGCCCTGCCAGCGGGCGCGCACGAACCAGACCAGATAGTAGATCAGCGCATCGGGAAGCCCCGGCTCATTGCCTAACATGAAGCGGCGACCGATGGCGAGCCGTTGATCGATCCAACCGAACTGGGCGCGCAGCTGGGCGACGGTGTGCGGCAGGTCGGCCTGGACTTTCTTCAGGTCCCCATGCGGGCCAAAGAACAAGCGTACGCGGTCTTTGGCAAACGGTTCCGGCAGCTGATCCGCGTTCGCGCCCATCGAAAGCCGGACGGCAACGTCGAACAACCCATCGGTCCAGCGGCTGATACCCCAGGGCAGGCCGTCGCCCCCGCCCGGGTAGAACGTCGGTTCCGGAAAGCGACGCTGCACTTCTCGCAGGATGCACTGGCTGTCGCAGTAGATGTCCGCACCGATCTGCATGATCGGCGTGCGGCGGTAGCCGCCGGTCAGCGGCATCACGTCCGGTTTCGGAGGAAGACGCGGGATCCCGACCGAGCGCCAGGCGAGGGCCTTGATACCCAGGCCGACACGGACCTTCTCGGACACCGGCGACGCCGGATAGTGATGCAGAATGATGTCGTCCATCGTGCGCTCCTGTCGTGTTGGCGGCGCGGCCCTTGCGCCTGGATCGTGAGTCTAGGCAAGCCTAAGCATAGCGTCAGGCTGGACAAAACGCGCAATAATTGCGTGCCGGGGCGAGTGCGTTGAGCTTTGCAGCATCGGGTGACGCCCCCGGAAAGGAGCACTCCGAAATGCGCTATGAACTTTACTACTGGCCCGGCATACAAGGGCGCGGCGAGTTTATCCGGCTCGCGTTGGAAGAGGCGGGGGCCGACTACGTGGACGTGGCCCGATCACCGGAGCGTGATGGTGGAGGCATGCCGGCGTTGACGCGATTTCTCGAAGACGCCTCGGTCAAGCGCCCGCCGTTCGCGCCGCCCTACCTCAAGGCCGGACGGCTATTGATCGGGCAGAGCGCCAACATCCTCCAGTTTCTGGGTCCGCGGCTGGGTCTTGTGCCGGAAGACGAGGCGAGCCGCTTGTGGGCACACCAGCTGCAACTGACCATCGCCGACTTGGTGCTCGAGGCTCACGACATCCATCATCCGATCGCAGCTGCTCTATATTACGACGACCAGAAGCGCGAGGCGCGGCGGCGAGCGCCGCATTTCACCGGCGAGCGTGTACCGAAATTTCTCGGCTATTTCGAGCGCGTGCTCGCCGCTAATCCCGGCGGCAGGGGTCACATGGTCGGCAGAACAGTGTCCTACGTCGACCTCTCGATCTTCCAACTGATCGCGGGCTTGCGTTACGCGTTCCCCAAGATGATGGCACGGCTGGCACCCAAGTATCCAGGATTGCTCGCGCTACACGAGCGAGTCGCGGCACGCCCAAACATCGCCGCCTACCTGGCTTCCGAGCGACGCGTTCGGTTCAACCAGCACGGCATTTTCCGGCACTATCCGGAGCTCGATGCCTAGTGTCCGGTATCAGTCAACTCCCGCGTCGTCGCCCCCTCCCTATCCCTCCCCCGCGAGCGGGGGAGGGGCGCGCCGACCGGCTCTTCACTCGCCGCGCTTCTTGTTTCGGCCGGCGATGAACGAGCGCACCAGCTCCTTGTGTTCCTGCGTCGAGGCGATGATGGCGAAGTGCGAGGAGATCAGATCGAGATTGGTCCGCAGGTCGTTGCGCACGCCCTGATAGATTGCCCGCTTGATCATGCGCAGGGTCAGGGCCGGTGCGTTCGCCAGGCGTCGAGCGATCTTGTCGACCTCCTCCATCAGCGTCTCATCAGGAAACACCTTGTTCACGATCCCGATGCGCAGCGCCTCCTGCGCGTCGATGAAATCGCCCGTCAGGAACAGCTCCAGCGCCTTCGACACCCCGACCAGGCGCGGTAGAAAGTGGGCGCCGCCGGCGCCCGGAACCAGGCCGACCTTCACATAGGTCTCCGCGAAGCGGGCGCTGTGCGCGGCATAACGCAAGTCGCACATGAGCGCCATGTCCATGCCGGCGCCGGTGGCCACCCCGTTTACGGCGGCGATAACGGGCTTGTCCAGATCCTCGAGTGCCAGCGGGATGCGCTCGATCCGCTGAAACAACTCGTTCTTCCTTTGCTCGGGTAGGTGCTCGAGGCGCTCACCCATCTCTACGATGTCGCCGCCGCTGCAGAATGCGGAGCCCGTCCCCGTGACGATGACCACCTTGACCGCATCGTCGGTCCGGCATCGGTGCAGCGCCGCCGTCCAGGCGTCGATCATGTCGAAAGTGAAGGCGTTCATCCGCTCCGGCCGATCGAGCACGATTCGGGCGATGCCCTCAGTGATCGAGAATTTCAGCTGCTCGGTCATGGGTCTGTGGTCTCCTTTGGATCGGCGCTGTCGGGCTCTGCCGTCGGCGCCGCTCCGGTCCGCCGGACCTCTTCGATCTGCTGACTGGAGAATCCCACCTCGGCGAGCAGCTCGGCGGTGTGCTCCCCGAGGCGGGGCGCATGGCGGCGGATGCGGAACGGTGCGGCGCTGAACGACACGGGACTTCGAACGGTACGGTAGCGGCCTTCGCTCGGATGGTCGGCGGTGCCGAACAATCCCACCGCCTTGACGTGCGGATCCTCGGGCAGTTGGTCGAGCGAGAGCACCGGCATACAGGGAATGCTGACTCGGTCGCAGAACGCGACCCACTCCGCTGTGGTCCGCTTAGGGGCTTCCTCTTCGATCATCTGGTAGAGGATGGCGATGTTTTCGACGCGGTCGATGAGCCGGCGGAAACGCCGGTCGTTCGCGAACTCCGTGCGCCCGGTGAATGCGTAGAAATCCTGCCAGTTGCGGTCGGAGTAGGGGAGGATGCACGCATAGCCGTTGCGGGTTCGGTAGGGCTTGCGCCGCTTGCTCAGCAGACGCGTGTATCCCGGCTTGCCCAGCGGAGGCACGAAGGCGGACCCGCCCGTGTGTTCGGCCAGATTGAACTCGATGCTCGTCTCCAGCATCGGCACCTCGATCGACTGACCGCCGCCGCCGCGGGCCCGCTGGAACAACGCGGCAAGGATGGCGTAGGCGACGGCCTGCCCGGAGAGCTTGTCGCAGATGACCGTGGGGACATAGGCGGGTTCGCCATGCAGCTCGGCGAGCAGCGCCGACATGCCGGAGCCCGCCTGGATCACGTCGTCATAGGCGGGCTTGTCGCCGTAGGGCCCCCTGGCGCCAAAGCCGCAGGCGCCGCAGTAGACGATGTCCGGCTTGATCGCCTTCACTTGCTCGTAGGCGTAGCCGAGCCGCTCTGCCGTCTTGGGACGCAGGCTGTGCACGAACACGTCGGCCGTCTCGATGAGCCGGTTGAGCGCTGTGCGACACTGCGCCTGTTTCAGATTCAGCACGATACTGCGCTTGTTGCGATGCAAGTTGAGGAAGCTCCCCGACATTCCCGCATTGCGCAGCGGCCGGTGGTGGCGCAGCGAATCGCCCCCCGGGCTTTCCACTTTGATTACGTCTGCGCCCAGGTCGGCCAGGATATGGGTCGCGAACGGGCCCATGATCACGCTGGTGAGATCGAGGATGCGGATACCGTCGAGCGGTCCGTCTGCGCCGGTCGTGGTCATCAAGGTCCCCTGTGGCGGGCTCTCAGGAGCCGGCCAACATCGGCCATAGCGCTTCGCCGCCCGCGCCGCACACCAGGCGTCCGACGCGCTCCTGCCAGTAGGTTTCGTGGCCGAACTCGTCGCGCCACGACCACAGGCGGCGGGTCGCGAAATGCAGCGGATGCTCCTGGGTAAAGCCGATGGCCCCGTGCACTTGGTGGCAGACTTCCGCGACCTTGCCGGCCGCTTCGCCCACACGCGACTTGGCGATGGCCACGGCGAAGGCGAACTCGATGCTGCCATAGGCCTCTGCTGCAAGCTCGGCCGCCGCCGCGGCTGCGGCGTACTGCCCGGCCGCGTCGGCCAGCATGTGCTGCACCGCCTGGAACTTGCCGATCGGGCGCCCGAACTGCTGGCGCTCCATGGCATAGGCAAGCGCGTAGTCGAGGCAGCGCTCCATCGCCCCGACCATCTGCTGTGCGCGGATCAGAGCGCCAATCAGCAAGAACCCTTCGCCGCAAGATGGTGGCGCCGGACGGACCGCCTCCGCCGGCACTTCGACGCCGTCGACCAGCAGCGTGTCGCGCGGTTCGTTGGCTAAATTGCGGTTGGGTTGCACGGGCGCTGCAGCGCGCGGAAGCAAGGCCAGGTGTCCCACTCCGGACGCGTCGCGCGCGTGGACCAGGACATGGCCCACCTGGGTCGCCCATGGGACGCGCTGAGCTTGTCCGCGCAGCACGAACGTGTGTGCGTCGCGCTCGATGCCAAGGGAATCGTCCACCCCGGTTGGCGCCAGGGACAAGGCGCCCTCGCTGGGTGTGCCGGATGCCTCGGCCCAGAGCGCGGCGGCGAACATGGTCTCCGGCAGCGGCACCGGCAGCGTGTGATAGCCGGCACGGCGGATCAGTCGGAGCGCGTCGGCCGGCGGAAGGCCGGCGCCGCCTTGCGCTTCCGGCACCAGCGCCAGCGGCAGTCCAGCCTGCTCGACCGCTTGCCAGATGGCCGACGGCCAGACACCCCCGTCCGCGTCTGCCATGCGCTGTTTGGTGACTTCTCCGCGGAACAGGCGGTCGGCCTGCTCTAGCACGATGGCGGACAATTCCTGCGCCTCGGTGTGCCGGCGAAGCGACGTCGCGGTCATCGGCGCAGGCTCCTCAACGCAGTCCGAGCCCGCGGGCGATGATGCCGCGCAGGATCTCACGCGTGCCACCACGCAGCGTGTACGAGGGCGCGTGCAGCACGACGTGCGCGAGCGTCTCCGAAAGGGTGTCGCCCCGATCGTCGAGACTGGCCTCGACCTGGACGAGGCGGCGCGCAACCTCCGGTAGCTCGCGTTCAAAAGCGGTGCCGACGTCTTTCACCAGCGCTGCTTCGATGTTCGGGCTCGTCCCCTGGTCGAGCAGACCGGCGACGGAAGCCGACATGCGCTGCAATGCCGCGAGATGGCCGACCAGGCGCCCGATCTCCACCGCCTGCCGCTGGTTCGCCTGCGGACCCACGCGGTCGATCAGCTCGACCAGCAGGCGGTAGTCGGACAGGAAGCGGTCAGGGCCGGAGCGCTCAAAGGCAAGTTCTTCGGTAACCATCGACCAGCCCTGGCCTTCAGCGCCGACCAGCATGTCGTCCGGCACGAAATAGTCCTGAAAGAAAACCTCATTGAACTCGTGATGCCCGGCCAGGTTGTGGATGGGGCGTACCGTCACGCCGGGTTGGGCGAGATCGATGATGAACTGCGTTAGCCCGCCGTGCCGATCCTCTCCAGCGTCGCCTGTGCGCACCAGGGCGATGAGGTAATGGACGCGATGGGCGTTCGACGTCCAGATCTTGCTGCCGTTGATGACCCAGCGGCCGTCCCGCTTCACACCGCGGGTGCGCACGGCGGCGAGATCCGAGCCGGAGTCGGGCTCGCTCATGCCGATGCCGAAGAAGCACTCGCCGTGGCAGATGCGCGGCAGGAGCAGGAGCTTCGCCCGCTCGCTCCCGTGGCGCAAGATCTGCGGACCGGATTGGCGGTCCGCGATCCAGTGCGCAGCGCACGGCGCGCCTGCGGCGAGCATCTCCTGTGTGATAACGTAGCGCACGAGACTGGACAGCGCCTGACCGCCGTACTGTTTCGGCCAGGTGATGCCTATGAACCCGGCGGCGCCCGCACGGCGGCTGAACTCGGCGTCGAACGTGCCCCAGGAGCAGCGATGCGGCACATAGCGACCGGCGTCGCGCTCCGCGGCAAGGAACTCGCGCGCACGGCGCCGGGCCGCGGCGGCCTCCGGCGGGAGAGTTGGTGCATCGAATTGGAATGAGCGCATAGCCACGCCGCAAAGTACCTTCGCAGCATAAAGCATTTTAAACCAGGCCCGCTTCCTTCCTTGAACCCGCCCGCACCTGCTGCCGCTGACGAGCCTCTGCTCGCCGAGCTCACCATCGTCGACTTCACCCGCGTGCTCGCCGGCCCCTATTGCACGCGCCTGCTGGCGGATCTCGGCGCACGAGTGATCAAGATCGAGCGCCCGGGTGAAGGCGACGAGATTCGCTATTCGGTGACCCAGCTCGAACCCGGACGCCTGGATCAGAGCAGCTACTTCGTACGGTTGAACGCGGGCAAGCAAGGCATCGCCATCGATCTGGCCCACCCGCAAGCACGCGACGTCGTGCTGGATCTGGTCCGTTTGGCCGACGTCGTCGTCGAGAATTTTTCGCCCGGGGTCATGGCGCGCTACGGACTCGACGACGCCGCACTGCGGGCCGTGCGCCCGGGTCTGGTCTATTGCTCCATCTCCGGGTTCGGTCAGACCGGGCCGCTGGGCTCGATGCAGGCGTACGCCCATCTCATCAACGCCGTCTCCGGGATGATGGACATGGAACGCGGCGGCGAGGATCAGCCTCGCGTGTCGTACCTGCAGACAGCCGACGTCCTGGCGGGCACCCACGCCTTCGGCGCGATCTGCGCGGCGCTCCTGCGGCGGCGGCGCAGCGGGCGCGGTGCCTATCTCGACGTGTCGATGCTGGAGTGTCTGATCGCCGCGGACGACATCACATTTCATGCCTTGCTGAACGGCGGGGAAGTATCGCGCGCGCCGCGCGCTGGGATGCTGGTGCACTCGATCGGCGGTCGCCACATAGCGCTGCAGGCAGTGGGTGCGCCGCACTTGTTGTCGCGGCTGCTCGTGCTGATTGGCCGCCCCGAGCTGGCGACCGACGAGCGCTTTGCTACGCCCACTGCGCGGCGCGCGAACTGGCCGGTTTTCGCGCAAATACTGCGCGATTGGCTCAGCCGCTTCGACAGCGTGGAGCAGGCTGTGGCAACGCTCTCGGGCGCCCGCGTTCCGAGTGTGCCGATGCTCTCTCCGGAAGAAATCGTCGCCCACCCGCAGATGGAGGTGAGAGCGGCCTTCCCGGAGGTGGAACACGCAACCCGCGGACCCGTGCGGGTGACCGCGACCCCTTTTTACGTAGACCACCGGCCCACCCACCCCGGCGGCCCCGCACCCTATCGGGTGGGAGAGCACACGCGTCATGTGCTGACGGACATCCTAGGGTACCCTGCGGAGCGCGTCGAAGCCCTCCAGCGGCAGCGCGTGGTCGAGGCTCCGGGTGAACGCTAGCGATATTCGGCGCGCACGCAATGGCGTCCGGTAGTGCGGCCCGTGGTCAATGCCCGCCCTGGGCGTAGGCGATAACGCCTTTCACCATCAGGAACGCCCACAATATCCACACGCTGCCGACGCTCGCCAGGATGATCCACTGGACCACACTCAGCACAAGACCCCGAGAACGGCGGCGCGCGTAACGCGCACGGGGTTTGTACCTGCGAACACCAGGCCCCATCAGGCCCCAACGCCAGAGCATGGCGATCCATGTGAGCGCGAGGCCGGTCCCAAACCGCCGCCGGATATCGTTGAACGCGGGGCCGTTGATGCCAGTGACCCTTCGTTTCGCAATGCCGGAGCGGAAAGACGACGGCCGCCGATACTGGCGGCCGTCTGGCCGAAAAGTTCTAAGGTTCCCGTGGCGGGTAATGAACAGTTTCCAGAACACAGAAACGTCATCGGCAGCCGGCACGACAACCTTAGGGACGCGTTCGCCGTCAAAGCATGTGCCCGGGCGAGCGCCAGCGCTCAGCGATGTTCGGCGCGCACGCAGTTGCGCCCGTCCGACTTGGCGCGGTAGAGCGCGGCGTCGGCTGCGGCCGCCAGCGTCGCCAAGGTGTCTCCCTGTCGCATCTGCGCTACACCCAGCGATAACGTGATCGCGGTGAGCGTGGTCTCGTCCTCGCCCACTGCGATGGGCCTGGCCGCCAGCGCCGCGCGCACGCGCTCGGCCACCGCCATGGCTTGCTCCAATGCCGCGCCCGGCAGCAGCACCGAGAACTCCTCGCCGCCGTAGCGAGCGATCAACCCGGTCGGACGCAGACAGGCGACCAGAATTGCGGCTACGTGTTGCAACGCGCGGTCGCCCGTCAGGTGTCCGTAGCGATCGTTGAACTCCTTGAAGTAGTCGACATCGGCGAACAGAAGGGAGACTGTGGTATCGGTGCGCATGCAGCGCTGCATCTGGCGCGCGAACACGTCGTCCAACCAGCGCCGGTTGTGCAGTCCGGTCAGGTCGTCGACGGTGGCCATGCGTTCGAATTGGCGGCGCTGGCCCAGGGTCGCGAGGAGCCGATTGTTTTCGCGGCGCACGCGGCCCGAAAAGATGAGCAGCAGGTTGCGGGCTGCGGCCTCTGTCGAGCCTACCAGGTACCACAGCGTCTCGCGGTCGATGGACAGCAGTCGCGTCCGCTCGGCGGTGACGACGGTGGCCGTTGCGCCGCGGCCATCGATCACCGAGATCTCCCCTACGCACTCGCCTGGGCCGAGCAACACATGCTGCGGAAGCTGGGCATCGTCGAGTTGCACGCGCAGGCTGCCGCGCAGGACGACGAACACGTATTCGTTCTTCAAGCCGCGCTCGATGAGCGTATTGCCTCGCTCGATCTCGATCACGCGACAACGGGGCAATACGGACTCCAGCGAGCCGCGCGGGATGTCAGCGAACAGATCGGCGCCCAACACCGCCTTGAATTCCTCGGCGTCCAGGGTCTGGGCCGTCGTCGCCGCTCCTCCTGCAGACGTTGACACGCTTCTCTCCAACCTCGGCAGCGTCTCGAAATTGGCCTGAGTATACGCTTGCGTGCGGCCCCAAATTCACGGGACAGGACACTACAGCCCGAGGTACGCCTTGCGCAACCGCTGGTCGGCCAGCAAGGCCTCGCTCGGTCCTTCGAGCAGGATGCGGCCGTTCTCGAGCACGTAGCCGCGACGAGCGAGCTGCAAGGCATGGCGGACATTCTGCTCCACCAGCAGAACCGTTAGGCCTTCCTGGTTGATCGCTCTGATCGTGTCGAACACCTGGACGATCATCCGCGGGGCCAATCCTAACGTCGGCTCGTCGAGCATCAGCAGGCGCGGCCGCGCCATCAGGCCCCGTGCGATCGCGAGCATCTGCTGTTCGCCTCCCGAGAGCGTGCCGGCGAGTTGCCGCAGGCGTATGATTTGTGTTTGCCGATTCCGTTGGGAGGTAGGGCCATGGCCGACAAGGCAGTAAAGCTCAAGTCCGTCGCGGCGCCGTCTGTGCGCGAGCGTGTGAGCCGGGAGGAATGGGAGGTCCGCTGCGACCTGGCGGCGGCCTATCAGCTTGCCGCCCTGTTCAAGTGGACCGATCTGATCTATACGCATTTCTCGGCGCGCGTGCCGGGCAGCGAGGACCTTCTGATCAACCCGTACGGCCTGCTGTTCGACGAGATCACCGCCTCCAGCCTGGTGAAGATCGACAAAGACGGCAACGTGCTCGACGATCCCACGGCAATGGGCATCAACTACGCCGGCTTCGTCATCCACGGCTGCGTCCACGAGGCGCGGCCGGAGGTCAACTGCGTGATTCACACCCACACGCGGGCGGGGGTCGCGGTGTCGGCGCAGAAGTGCGGCCTGCTGCCCATCAGCCAGCATTCGCTGCGCGTCTACGCGATGCTCAGCTATCACGACTACGAAGGGATCGCGCTCGAGCTGGACGAGAGAGCGCGGCTGGCGCGCGACCTGGGATCCAGTTCCAAGGCGATGATCTTGCGCAACCACGGCCTGCTCACCTTGGGACACAGCGTACACGAAGCCTTCGAGCTGATGTACTACCTCGACTGCGCGTGCCAGATCCAGGTCGACGCAATTGCTGGCGGCCGGGTCGAAGTCGGGCTCATCTCGGAGCAGACCGCACACAAGGGATTCGAGCAGTTCGAGCGACCCGGGCGTCCGTCGCTGGACAAGGAATGGCCCGCGCTGCTGCGATTGCTCGACCGCAAGGGCATCGAGTATCGCAACTGACACCGGGCCGCCACGCATCACCTTTCTCCGGCGTGAGGGCGCACGCCGATGGCTGACAATCTCTTCGCTGACCTGCCCCGGAACGCTCTAGAGGAACAGGTTGTCGAGCTCCTGTCGCGGCCGGGCGTCAGGGTCGAGAGAATCGTATCCACCGGACAAGCCAGCTCGGCGGGGTTTTGGTATGACCAACCGCAGGGCGAGTGGGTCGTGGTGCTGAGGGGTGAAGCGCGCGTGCGATTCGAAGACGAAGCGCAGCCGCGCACGCTGAGGCCGGGGGATTTCGTCGACATCGCTGCGCACCGCCGGCATCGGGTGGAGTGGACCCATCCCGGTGAGCCGACCGTGTGGCTAGCGGTGCACTACGGCTGAGCTGCTATCCAGCGCGGACGAGCTGCAGAAACTCCTTGCGCAGCTCGGGATTGCTGAGGAAGGCCCCGCGCATGACGCTGTTGGTCATGTGCGCCTCGTCCTTCACGCCGCGCCAGTGCGTGCAGAAGTGGTCGGCCTCCAGCACGATCCCCAGCCCGTCGGGCCGAATGCGCGCCTCGAGGAGGTCAGCCAGCTGCATGACGGCCTCCTCCTGGATCTGCGGCCGGCTCATGACCCAGTCGGCGATCCGCGAGAATTTCGACAGCCCGATCAGATTCGACTGGTCGCTCGGCAGCACGCCGATCCAGAGTTTGCCGAGGATGGGCGCCAGGTGATGGGAGCAGGCGCTGCGAACGGTGATCGGCCCGATGATCATCAGCTCGTTCAGCCGCGCGGCGTTCGGGAACTCGGTGATCGCCGGCATGCGGTGGTAGCGGCCCTTGAACACCTCGTGCAGGAACATGCGCGCGACCCGCCGCGCGGTGCCGCGCGTGTTGTGATCGCTCTTCGTGTCGATCACCAGTGTCTCGAGCACGTCGTGCATTTTCGCCGTCAGCTCGTCCTCGAGGGCCTTCAGCTCGGCCTCGCCCTCGACGAACTCGGCGATGTTGTCGTTGGCGTGGAAGCGACGGCCGGCCGCCTGGACCCGGCGGCGCACTCGCTCGGATACCTTAGCCGGCGACGCCGGATCGGCGGCGGTCAGTGGGGTGGTCTTCGGATCGTTCATACTTAGCTCACAGTTGGCGGCGGCCCAGTGGGTCCGCCTCAATTTGTGAACTATAACCCGCGGACGCGGCCCTACGCTACGCCGAGAGCCTGTCCGTTCGGCACCTGTCGACTGCCGGGTGGCTGTCAACTCGGCTCAGGCTCGAACGCGGGGTTGGGTCGGGTTGCCGGCGCTGGCTCAGTCGCGGGCCGCTCGGCTTTGGCTTCCGTGCGCGCTAGCCCTTTGTAGCTGAACCCATGCTCGATGGTGGGCTTGACGACCTCGAAGTACGGCGAGATGTCGAAATCGCGCGGCGTGTACAGGCTGTAATGCCGGATCGTGAGCAGCTCGCGGTTGTGGTCATCGGCGCCCGGGTCGCTGTGGCGCCGGACCATGTCGGGCAGGATCGGGTATCCCACCGACTGGAACGCCTGTGCGATGAGGGTGGAGCAAATGGATTTCGTGGGATCGCCGCTGCCCAGCGCCATGATGCGTCTGCGCCAGCGGCTGGGCAGCGGCGGCATCGGCAGGAGGTAGCGCGCCAGGTCGAACATGTTCTTGAGGTCATAGGTCTGACCCAGCCGCGAGAGCACATAGGCGACCACGCGTTCGGTGTCCTCTCCAGTCAGCGCGATGGGCCGGCAGATGCGAGTATGAAACGCGGTGTACTTGCTGAGCGGGACCGCCCACACGCCTTCCACCATGTCGACCTCGAGCAGGACCGGCGCCTCCTCCCCATCGGTACCGGCGGCCAGAGCGTCGCCCAAGTACAACGCTGCGTGAGACCAGGTCGATTGGGTAAGGTATTTGATTCCGCTGCTGACCCGGGTGTTGCCCTCGACCAGCAAGACGTCCCCGGGCCGCAGGGCGGCGGCCAGCATGCTCGGCGCCGAGGTGGTCAGCGGCCGATAGTTCTTGACGGGTTCGCTCAGGTAGCGCCCGACCGCCCGACCGATCGAGCCCATTATGCGGCGCATCATGTTCGCTTCGCCTATTCTCTGGGGCGATTGCCGTTGCCCAACCCCAAGCATGGACCGTGCCGCGGCCTGTCTGTTCCCCTCTGGGCGCGTCCAGCGCAGCCGCCCCAGTGTGCCACACCTTATCCGCTCCGCACTGACAAGCGTGTTTGTCTTCGGTATGAGACCCCGAGGGCTGTCCGCAGAGACCGTGTCTTGCGCCGATCATGCCAGCGCCTCTATTGCATAACGCCGCTGCTCCTGGTCCGTGCACATGCGGCGGCTTCTGCGGGCAATCAGCGCGGTGGGGCTTCGAGCTTCAACCCTACCAAACCGTCCCTGGCACTGGACGGGCGGACATGCTGCCCCGGGGCGTGGAGACGAATGTCAACTTCGTTTCGCCTTCACCCGATTGCTATCGCTCATGCCCGCTGGTCGACTGCTCCTCGCGCTTCCCTCAAGCCCCGAACCGAACGACGTGTCGGCGTGAGCCCGAGTGGCGTCTCGGTTGATGGTGCGGCCGCCAGGCTGCTTCACGAGACACCGAATGGCCAGGCCCGACGTCCTCGTCGTCCTCATTGCCGTGGTCTGCGATCCATGAATCCAGGAGTCTCGCCGTGGCCACCGGCGCGGGCGCCAGGAACAGCTCGGCATCGTTGCCGACCACCTCGTACTCCTGAGCCAGGCTGCCTGCGGCGCCGGACACCTGTACGAAAACGGTCTGATCCGTCGTGCGCCAGCTGCCCGTGCTTTCGACGCCGCTGTCGGACGCCGAGTAATCCCACAGGGTTGCGCGCCGCCCCTCCCACTCCAGTTCGAGATAGCGATCTCCCAGGATGTTCCACCAGCCCCCCGCTGCCTCCAGAGCGACGCCAGGCGCGGGCGTTCGGGCGGCAGGCGTCTGCTGTGCGGAGTCGTACGCCAGCCAAGCCGCGACGGCGGCGAGCAGGGCCAGGAGCAGAACTAGCCGCGCGGGGCTGCGTGGCTTAGGCGCCTGCGGCGCGTTCTCGGCCGACGCCGTGGCGGCAGGCGATCCAGGTCCGGCAGGCGTGCCGGTCCGACTATTCGCTTCGCCGCCGGCTCTCTTGGGGGTGGGGTCTGAAGCGGGCATCGTACGCGATAGATGAGGCGGAGCCAGTTCAGACTGTCAGTGTATAGCAGTGCCCGCCAGGCCGTTGCCGCTACACTAGGCAACTCATAGGCAACTCGCAGCCACACCGGGAGGTTGAACCATCATGAAGAAAGTCATATGGGGCGTCATCAGCACCGCAAAGATCGGGCTGAAGAAGGTCCTCCCCAGCATGCAGAAGAGCGAACGGCTCGAGATCCGCGCGATCGCCTCTCGCTCCGCCAGCGCGGCACGCGAAGCCGCACATGCCCTCGGCATCCCGACGGCGTACGGGTCCTACGAGGAGCTGCTCGCCGATCCGCAGATCGAAGCCGTCTACAACCCGCTCCCCAATCATCTGCATGTACCTGTCACCCTGCAGGCGGCCGAAGCGGGCAAGCATGTGCTGTGCGAGAAACCGATCGCGCTGACCGCCGCCGAGGCCGAGCGCCTGCGTGCGGTCGCCGGCAAAGTGCTCATAATGGAAGCCTTCATGGTGCGCTTCCACCCGCAGTGGCTGCGCGTGCGCGAGCTCGTTCGACAGGGGCAGGTCGGGACGCTACGCGCGGTGCAGATGTTCTTCTCTTATTTCAACGAAGATCCGGCAAACATCCGCAACATCGCTGCGATCGGCGGCGGTGCCCTGTACGACATCGGCTGCTATCCGATCGTCGTAGGCCGCTTCTTGTTCGAGGCCGAGCCGCGACGAGCTATCGCTTTGTTCGATCGCGACCCGCGCTTCGGCACCGACCGGCTGACCACCGCAATGGTCGACTTCGGAGCCGGCCGCCATCTCGACTTCACGGTCTCGACGCAGTGCGTGACGTTCCAGCGCACACAGATCTGCGGGTCCAAAGGCCGGATCGAGATCCAGATCCCAGTCAACGCGCCGCAGGGGGCGAAGACCGTGCTGTTCCTGGACGACGGGGCGGCGCTGGATGGGTCTTCGGTCCACAGCGAGACGCTGCCGCCGAGCGACCAATACATGTTGCAGGGAGAAGCGTTCTCGCGCGCTATCCGCGGCGAGATCGACTTGCCCTATGGTGTGGAGGACGCCGTGCGCAACATGCGCGTCATGGACGCGTTGCTTCGCTCCGAGAAGAGCGCCCGTTGGGAAGAGGTGTAACGCGGACTGCGTAGTCGCCGGTGAACCGCTCCAGCTCCTCGGTGCCTAGGTCCGAAACAGCGCAATAGGTGCGCTCGCCATCGGACCACAGGGCCAGGTTGAAGCCGTCGTCGTACAGCCGCTTCACCGGGAATGGGCTGCGTTCCTCCGCGCGCCACACGAAGACGCTGACGAGGTGCCCGCTCGCGCGGTACGCGACCGCGGCCACCTTGCGCTTGTACATGTACTCGATCCGGGCGCCGACCAGCGTATACCCGGCCTGCGCCATATCGGGGACGGGCGGTGCCACGTCGGACTGAGCGCCGAGCCAGGTCGCGACCGACCCGATGTCGGACGCCGCCACGTCGGTCGAGGAATCTGCCAGCTGCGAGCGTAAATGGCCTGCAATCGCCTCATCCACCAGGCGCGCGTCTTTGCCAGGGACGGCGAGGAACCACGTCGACATCACACCCACCAGCAGCCCCGCGAGCATGAGCGCTGACGCTGACAGCCACCTCTGCCGTCCATCGCGCTGCCGGGCGCGTGTCGGCGGGACGTCGTCGAGCGCGGCCAGCACCTTGGCACGTAGATCCGGCGACGGCGCGTAACAGATTGCGAGCTGCGTGCGTATCGCCGTGCTGACCAGGCGCAGCTCCTCGAAGGAACGCCGGCAGGCGGCGCAGCCGGTGAGGTGCCCGGTGATCCCTGCGGCGTCGTCGGGCGGCAGCTCCCCGTCGAGGTAGGGACTCAGCCCGGTCTTCGCTTCCTGGCAGTCCAAGGTCGTCGCAGCGGTCGAGTGGGGGCAAGATCAGCAGACTTGCCCGGGATCAGCAGGATACGTGCCCATGGCCCTTGGCTGGTGAACGCTCGGAGGCGTCGAGATATCCCCTGGAGGCTCGCCCGCTGAGGCTTCGAGACGACCCGGGGAGCAATCGTTCCGGACCAGCTGCTGGTACCGCAGCTGATGCCGCCGGATCTTCGCCGCCGTCGAGAAGTCTTCCCAGCGCGCCTGCGCTTTCGCGAGCGCGCACTGCATGCTGGCGCGCAGACACAGAAACAGCTCGCGTCTGCTTAGTCACTTCTCCCGCCCGTCGCCTCCGGCTCCGTTGTGAGATAGTTCATCACTACTTCCGTGATGTGCGTCAGCCAGGCGCTCCGGCTGTCCGCCGCCATCAGATCGCGATCGAGGAAGCGCGACAGGGTGTAGCGGTTGGAGAGATAGAAGTAACCCAGAGCGGCGATGGTGATGTAGATCTGCACCGGGTCGACGTCAGTACGGAACAGGCCCTCCCTGCCGCCGCGCGCGAGCAGGTCGCGCAGGACGCTGAGTAGAGGGAAGGACAGCCGGCTCAACCGATTGGACCTCTTCAGGTGCTGGCCGCGGTGCTGATTCTCGCTGTTGAGCAGGCGGATGAACTCCGGGTGCGCGCGGTAGTAGTCCCAGGTGAAAGCGATGAGCTGCCGCATCCCCTCGAGCGGGGGCGTGGTGGCCAAGCGGAGCTGCTCCTCGGCACGGCCCAGCTGCTCGTAGGCGCCCTCGAGCACCGTGCGAAACAGCTTTTCCTTGCTGCCGAAGTAGTAGTAGAGCATGCGGTCCACGGTGCGAGCGCGCCGGCTGATGCGTTCCACCCTCGCCCCGCCATAGCCGTGGTCCGCGAACTCCTCGGTGGCAGCCTCCAGGATCTTGCGCTGCATGCCTTCCGGGTCTCTCTTGCGGCGTACCGGCGCCCTCGCGCCGCTGCGCGCAGCGGCCCGCTTGGCAGCAGCGCGCCGGACTGGCTTGGGAGTGGCGGCTTTCGCCGGCATCGGGGCAGCGGAGGGCCAGCGTTGCTCAGCGCTCCAGGTGGTGCAGCTTGTCGGTCACCTCCTTCCAGTCATCGGCATCGGGCGGAGGATCCTTCTTAGTGGTGATGGACGGAAAGGCGCGCGCCAGCTCGGCGTTCAACGCGATGAGCTTCATCTGCGCCTGCGGCACGTCCACGTCGGCATAGATCGCGTTCACCGGGCACTCGGGAATGCACACCGCGCAGTCGATGCATTCGTCCGGCTCGATCACCAGCATGTTCGGCCCCTCCCGGAAACAATCCACCGGGCACACGTCGACGCAGTCGGTGTACTTGCACTTGATGCAGGGCTCGGTCACGACGTGGGTCATCTGTGCTCCTCTCGCCATCCCGGTCTTTCGCACCGCACCATGACAGGTGGGAACAGGGGTTGAAAACCGACCACAGCTAGGATATGGTGAAGCCGCACCCGGAGTAAAGTGTCTTCTACATTGCTCTGGAGCGAGCACTTCAAACGCACCCTTCGGCATGTATCTACGGCCCACCGATCTCAGCGCAGCGCTGAGTGCACTCAAGGCCCGGCAATGGGCCGTGCTCGCCGGCGGCACCGACTTCTATCCCGCGCGCGTCGGCCGCCCGCTGGCGGACGACATCCTGGACATCACGGCGCTGGCTGGCCTGCGCGGCGTGCGCGAGGAACCAGCCGCTTACCGCATCGGCGCGCTCACCACCTGGTCCGAGGTCCTCGCCGCGCCCCTGCCGAGGGTGTTCGACGGGCTCAAGCTGGCGGCGCGCGAGATCGGCGGCCGGCAGGTGCAGAACGCCGGCACGCTGGCCGGCAATCTGTGTAACGCCTCGCCCGCCGCCGACGGCATCCCGGCGCTGCTGGCGCTGGAGGCCGAGGTCGAGCTCTCGGCGCACGATGGTGTGCGGCGCTTGCCCCTCGGCTCCTTCGTCGCGGGCGGCCGCCGCACCCGGCGTGGTCCAGACGAGCTGGTGACCGCGATCCTGGTTCCGCGCTGGAGTGCCAGAGCACGCTCTACGTTTTCCAAGCTGGGTGCCCGGCGTTACCTGGTGATTTCCATCGTCATCGTTGCCGCGACCCTGGAGGCGGATGCGCACGGGACCGTCAGGCGCGCAGCGGTGGCGGTGGGCGCCTGTTCTGAGGTGGCGCAGCGGCTCGCCAGGCTGGAGGCGAAGCTGCTGGGCAAGCCGCTCGTGCCGGCGCTGGCGGACTTGGTGCGGGCCGACGATCTCGCATTGCTGACCCCCATCTCGGACATTCGTGGCAGCGCCGATTACCGACGCGACGCCGCCATGACGCTGGTCCGGCGCGCTCTCGCGGAGCTCGGTCGTGAATGACCCACATCAGAGCGAGCTCATCAGCGCAGCGCCAGTAGCCCGCGAGCCCGGCGCGGGCGAGGTGCCACCCATCGCATTTCGCTTGAACGGCCTGGAGCGGCGCGTCAGCATGGATCCGGGGTCGCGGCTCTCCGAAGTGCTGCGCGAGGAGCTCGGGCTGACGGGCACGAAGGTGGGTTGCGACGCGGGCGACTGCGGCGCATGCACCGTGTTGCTGGACGGCCGTCAGGTTTGCGCTTGCCTCACGGCCGCGGGACAGGTCGCGGGGCGCGACGTGGTCACCGTCGAAGGGCTGGCAGTGGACGGCAAGCTGAGCGCCTTGCAGCGCGCGTTCCTGGCGCACGGCGGTGCCCAGTGCGGCGCCTGCACGCCCGGGATGCTGATGGCGGCTGCGGAGCTGCTGCGTGCGACCCCCGCGCCTGCCGAACGAGAGGTGCTCGATGCGCTGGCCGGTGTGCTGTGCCGCTGCACGGGCTACCGCAAGATCGTCGAGGCGGTGCTCGCTGTGGGGCGCGGTGACATCGATGCGCCGCAGCCTCCGGCGGGCGCCGCCGTGGGCAGCCGGATCGCCAAGCTGGACGGCACGGGCAAGGTCACCGGCAGCGAGCTGTACGGTGCCGACCGCTGCCCGGCCGGCTCGCTGTGGCTGCGCGTGGTCCGCTCCCCGCACGCGCGCGCGCAGTTCCGCATCGGCGACTTGCAGCCGCTGCTGCGGCGATACCCCGGCCTGGCCGCGGTGCTCACGGCCGCGGACGTGCCGGAGAACAGTTTCGGCATCTTCCCACAGGTGAAGGACCAGCCGGTGTTGGCGCCCGGCCAGGTGCGCTTTCACGGCGAGGCGGTGCTGGCCCTGGTCGGCAGCCGCGGCGAGCTGATGGCGATCCCGGAATCGGAGCTACCCATCGAGTGGTCCCCGCGGCCGCCGGTCACCGACTTGGACGAGGCACTGCGTGCTGTGCAGCCGTTGCATGCTTTTGCGCCCGACAACGTGCTGATCCGCGGCCGGGTGCAGAAAGGCGACGTAGACCCTGTGCTCGACACTGCCGCCTTCATCGCCGAGGGCACCTTCACCACCAGCTACGTAGAGCACGCCTACATCGAGCCCGAAGCGGGCTATGCCGAACGGGTACGGGGAGAGGGGGGACAGGACCGCATTCGTGTCTTCTCCTGCACGCAGACCCCGTATATGGATCGCGACGAGATCGCGCGCATCCTCAAGTTGCGCGCGGAGCAGGTCCACATCGTTCCTTCCGCCATCGGCGGCGGTTTCGGAGGAAAGCTCGACATCGCCATCCAGCCCCTGCTGGCCGTGGCGGCGTGGAAGCTCAACCGCCCGGTGCGCGGCATCTACACGCGGCCCGAGTCCATGCTCTCCACCACCAAGCGGCACCCGGGACGCATGCGGGCGCGCTTCGCGTGCGACGCACAGGGGCGTCTCGTCGCTGCCGACTTTCTCGGGGACTTCAACACCGGCGCCTATGCGTCGTGGGGAAACACAGTGGCCAACCGTGTCCCGATCCATGCGTCCGGGCCGTACTTCGTTCCCAACGTGCGTGCGCTCACGCGCGCGGTGTACACCAATGGCCCAATCGCGGGCGCCTTCCGCGGGTTCGGTGTGCCGCAGTCGACCGTGGTGCACGAAGCGCTGCTCGACGACCTGGCGGAGATGGTGGGCATCGACCGCCTCGAGCTCCGTTGGATCAATGCCATCCGCGCCGGCCAGGCTACCGCGACGGGGCAGGTGCTGAGCGCAAGCTGCGGGCTGGCTGAATGCCTGGATCGGTTGCGCCCGGCCTGGCGCGAGGCGCAAACGCTGGCGGCGGGTTTCAACGCTCGAGAGCACGCGCAGCACGGCTCGCGAAAGGGTCAGCGCAGAGGAGTGGGCATCGCCGCGATGTGGTACGGGATCGGCAACACCGTGATCGCAAACCCATCCACCATGCGGGTGGGACTGCGCCGCACCGGCCGCGTCGTCCTGTACAACGGTGCGATGGACATCGGCCAGGGCTCCAGCACCATCCTGCCGCAGATCTGTGCCGATGCGCTCGGGCTGCCGGTGTGCCTGTTCGACCAGGTGATAGGCGACACCGACCTCACCGCCGACGCCGGCAAGACCTCGGCATCGCGCCAGACGTTCGTATCCGGCAACGCCGCCCGCCTCGCCGGAGAAGACTTGCGGCGCCAGCTGCTCGCTTTGCTGGGTGCGCCGGGCCACGCGCAGCTCGAGATCGAAGGTTCTCAGGTGCGGGCTCACGCCGAAGGCCAGGACTGGCGAGTCGACCTCGACGCGTTGGCCGCCGATGAGCACGGCGATGTGGCGCTGGGCCAGGGTTTCTTCGACCCGCCGACCACGCCGCTGGATCACGATGGGCAGGGCGTGCCCTACGCTACTTACGGCTTCGCGGCGCAGATTGCCGAAGTCGAGGTCGACCTGGAGCTGGGAACGGTGAAGGTGCTGAAGATGCACGCCGCACACGACGTAGGCCGCGCCATCAATCCGACCCAGGTGGAGGGCCAGATCCACGGCGGCATCGCGCAGGGCCTGGGGATGGCGCTGATGGAGGAGTACCACAGCGGCCGCACCGACAACCTGCACGATTACCTGATCCCGACCGTTGGAGACATGCCGTCGATCGTGACCCATCTCGTGGAAGATGCCGAACCGCTCGGGCCTTACGGCGCCAAGGGCGTGGGCGAGCCGGCGCTCATCCCCACCGCACCCGCGATTCTGAACGCCATCCGGCACGCGGCGGGCGTTCGCCTCACTCATCTGCCTGCCACGCCGGACCGGGTGCGCCAAGCCATTCTGGAAGGCTCGCAATCGTGACCGAGAGCCCCGACCTCGATCCACCAGAAGGTTTGGGTGTTTCTGACAGTGCGCCTTCTAAGCGCAAAGTAGTGTGCAATGCGTGCCCGGTGCTGTGCCAGATCAGCGAAGGGCGCACCGGCGCGTGCGACCGCTGGGGCAATTTCAACGGCGTGTTGACGCGTGTCGACCCGGTGGTGCTGTTCCGGAAGGTGACCGGAACTTCGGGAGAGATCACCGGCTTCTTGGAGAGCCAGGACTGGGACGGCAGCGTCGTGTCCGAGGGCCCGGTGTTCGTCTCGGGAGTCGGGTCCGGCACCACCTATCCGGACTACAAGCCGGCGCCTTTCATCGTCTCGTCGCGCCACGAAGGCGTAGACATGGTCACGGTCGTGACCGAGGGCATCTTCAGCTACTGCAGCTTCAAGGTGAAGATCGACACCGACCGCTGGCTCGGCCCCGAGCAGGCCACAGTGCGGTGCCAGGGCGAAGCGGTCGGCCACGTCACCACCGCGGAGTACGGCTCGCAGATGCTCTCGCTGGGCGGGGTGCACCATCTGACCGGCGGCACGAAGAAAGAAGGCCGCGTCACCTGCGAGCTGATGATGGACCTCGGCAATCGCAAGCCGGTGGAGCTGCAGATCGAGGGTGGCTCGCACCTGCTGATCGAGGCCGGCAAGCCGCCCGTGGTCAACGGCGTCGAAGAGCAGCGCATGCGCGTGGGCTGTGGCTCGGCCACCATCGGCATATTCGCGCAGCAGTGGTACGGCCAGGTGGACGAGGTCGTGGTGGTGGACGACCACATCACCGGCGTTCTCACCGAGCACCAGGCCGGACGCTGCCTCGCGATGCCCGCGTCGGGCATCAAGATCAAAGGCAAGAAGTCCACGCCGGGGCGCTACTTCCAAGTGGCCAAGCCCGGCACCGGCTGGGGCGGCACCGACATCACGGATCCACTGTCGATCGTCTCCGGTTTCGACCCCAAGGTAGCGCGGCCGGGAAGGCGCGTCCTCATGGTATCGACCACGGGCGAGGACGCGGAATTTTTCGTGCTGGACGAAGATCTGAAGATGGTGCCAGCGCCGATGCCCGAAGCGGTGCGGGCGGTCGTGCAACGCATCGGGGAGAATTGCGAGCCAGCGTTGACCACCGTGCTGTTTCTCGCCGGCGCGGGCGGCAGCCTGCGCGCGGGCGTGACCGACAACCCGGTGCGCCTCACCCGCTCGATCAAGGATCTGCTGGTCAACGTCACCTGCGGTGGCGCGCCGGTCTACATCTGGCCCGGCGGGGGCATCACGTTGATGGTGGATGTCACGCGCATGCCGGAAAACTCTTTCGGTTGGGTGCCCACCCCGGCGATCGTCGCGCCCATCGAGTTCACCATGCGTCTGTCGGACTACCACGCGCTGGGCGGGCACATGGACCGGGTGCGGGCGGTGGAGGACGTGCTCAAGAGTGAGCGGGTACGGGTGGTGTCCTGGGGCGAGTTGAATCCATGGCCCCTTCCCCGAGAGGCGTGAGGCGTGAGGGGTGAAGAGCCAGCCGCCTGCTCTCCCGCCCCAGCGGGAGAGCGTTGGGCGAGCGGGTGCGCCTCACGCCTCCCGCCTCACGTCACGCGCGCGTGCAGCGGGGCGTCCCGCGCCCGACTCGCCGACGGCCGGTGGCATTTTCAGCACGGCCCGATCGACCTCGTCATCGGTGCGGACGGCGATCGCGCAGCGGTCGACGGCGCGGTCGAGCAGGCGTGGTCTCGTTTCCAAGGCCTGCTCGCGGAACTGGTGGGCGAGCTGCCGATGTTGCGAGCGCCGGTGCAGGACGCGGCCGCCGCGGCAGGACCGGTGGCACGCCGCATGGTGGAAGCTTGCTGGCCGCACCGTGAACGCTTCATTACCCCGATGGCGGCGGTGGCGGGGGCGGTGGCCGACGAGCTGATCGGATGCTTCCGCGCAGACCAGCGCATCGTGCGCGCTTATGTGAACAACGGCGGGGACATCGCGCTGCATCTTGCGGCCGGTCAGCGCTACAAGGTCGGATTGTATGCCGACCTCGGCCGGATCAAGCGGCGCGACGCGCACACCCTGGATGGCGACTTTCAGGTGACGAGTGAGATGTCGGTGCGCGGTGTCGCGACCAGTGGCTGGCGCGGTCGCAGCTTCAGCCTCGGGATTGCGGACAGCGTGACGGTGCTGGCGCGCACAGCGGCTGGCGCCGACGCTGCGGCGACGATGATCGCGAACAGCGTGAACGTGGAAGATCCTGCTATTCTTCGCCGGCCGGCGTGCGAGTTGAAAGACGATACCGACCTCGCTGAGCGGCTGGTCACCGTGGCCGTGGGCCCGTTGACCGCAGCTCGAGTGCGCCGAGCGCTGGACGCGGGCGCAGCCAGAGCACGCGAGCTGACCGAGCGAGGGTTGATCCACGGTGCTGCGCTCTGGCTTCAGGGTGTAGTCTGCAGCGTCGGGTGCGGAGCTGACTAGGCGCGATTGCGGGGTTGGTATGAAAGCGAAAATCAGAAAGCTGATCGTCCAGGTGGACGAGACTCGCTTGGAGATGGGCAAGCCGGTCAATCCGCCTACCCGCAAGGCCGTGGCCATCGCGGTTATCGAGAACCCCTGCGCCGGGCGCTACCAGGATGACCTGTCCGAGCTGATGGACATCGGCGAGGAGTTGGGTGGGCTGCTCGGCGAGAAGTGCGTGCAGGCGCTTGGCATCCAGCCCCACCAGGCGGAGAGCTACGGCAAGGCGGCGATCGTGGGGGAGGCGGGCGAGCTGGAGCACGCGGCGGCGATCCTGCATCCCAAGCTCGGCGCGCCACTGCGCAAGGCGGTGGAGAAAGGCGCGGCACTGGTCCCCTCCGCAAAAAAGCTCGGTACTCTGGGCTGTGCGATCGACCTGCCGCTGGGCCACAAGGACGCGGCCTACGTCCGCAGCCACTTCGACGCCATCGAGGTGCGCGTGGCCGACGCCCCGCGTGCGAACGAGATCGTGGTCGCTGTGGCAGTGACCGATAGCGGCCGCCCCCTGGCGCGCGTGGGTGGCCTGCAGAAGCACGAGATCAAGGGTCAGGACGGTCTGCGCTGATGACGCAGCCGACTTGGGCGGTTGCACTGACCCTGCTAGCGTTGCCCGCGCTAGCGGCCGAGAACAAGCCGATCCTGATCGGGGAGATCAGCAGCTATTCCACGGTGCCCGCGTTCACCGTGCCGTACCGCAACGGCTGGCAGATGGCGGTAGAGGAGATCAATGCAGCCGGCGGGCTGCTCGGCGGGCGCAGGCTCGAGGTCATCTCACGCGACGATGGCGGCAAGCCGGACGACGCCACCCGCAACGCTCAAGAGCTGCTCAGCAGCCAGAAGGTGGACCTGCTGGCCGGCACGTTCCTCTCCAACGTCGGCCTGGCGGTGAGCGATATCGCGCTGCGCAGCAAGCTGCTGTTTGTGGCGGCCGAACCGCTCACCGACGCCTTGGTGTGGGACAAGGGCAACCGCTACACCTTCCGCTTGCGGCCCAGCACTTACATGCAGGCGGCGATGCTGGCGGAGGAGGCGGCCAAGCTCCCGGCCAAAACCTGGGCCACGGTGGCGCCCAATTACGAGTACGGTCAGTCGGCGGTGGCCAACTTCAAGGAGCTGCTGAAGGCCAAGCGCCCGGATGTGGAGTTCGTGGCCGAGCAGTGGCCGGCCCTAGGCAAGCTGGAGGCAGGCGCGACCATTCAGGCGCTGGAGGCGGCCAAGCCGGACGCGATCTTCAACGCGACGTTCGCGGCTGACCTCAGTAAGTTCGTGCGCGAAGGCAACCTGCGCGGCCTGTTCGAGGGCCGCGCGGTGGTGAGCATGCTCACCGGCGAACCGGAGTACCTTGACCCGCTCAAGGACGAGACGCCCAGGGGCTGGATCGTGACCGGCTACCCGTGGGATCAAGTCAAGACGCCCGCACACCAAAGGTTCGTCCAGGCGTACGCGAAGCGCTACAACGAGACACCGCGCCTGGGCTCGGTGGTGGGGTACACGACCTTCATGGCGATCGCCGATGCCATACGGAAGGCCGGGTCGACCGACACCGAGAAGCTCATCAGTGCTTTCCGCGGCCTCAAATTTGAAACCGTCTTTGGGCCCGTGACCTTCCGCGCGCTTGATCAACAGTCGACATTGGGCGCCTTCGTCGGGCGGCTGGATCTCAAGGACGGGCGCGGCGTGATGATCGACTGGCGTTACCTGGACGGGAAGGACTACATGCCACCCGATGCGCTGGTGAGGAAACGCCGGCCCGCCGAGGCCATGAAGTGAGCGCGAAGCGCGGTCAGTCGTTGAGCCTGGCTGTCCATGACTCGTGCGGGCGCAAGACGTGCCGCGACTGACTCGACGGAACCAATCACGAATTACGCATCACGAATCACGGTTCCGTGAGCGTTTACCTCATCCAGGCCCTGAGCGGCCTGTCGCACGCGGCGACGCTGTTTCTGGTCGCCAGCGGGCTGTCGATCATCTTCGGTGTAACCCGCATCGTCAACTTCGCCCACGGGTCGTTCTACATGCTCGGGGCGTACGTCGCCTACAGCTTCTCCCAGTTCTTGATGGCCAGGCTCGGCGCGCCGCTCGGCTTCTGGACCGGGATCGTGCTCGCGGCATTGGCGGTCGGGCTGGTGGGTGTGCTGATGGAGATCGCGCTGCTGCGGCGGATCTACCCTGCGCCCGAGCTGTTTCAGCTGCTGGCCACGTTCGGCGTGGTGTTGGTGGTACAGGACGCAACGCTCGCCGTCTGGGGCCGCGAAGACTTGCTGAGCCCGCGCGCCCCGGGCTTCAGGGGTGTCGTCGAGGTGCTGGGCCAGCGTTTCCCACAGTATCACTTGCTGCTGATCGGTCTGGGGTTGGTGGTGCTCGCGCTGCTGTGGCTGTTGTTCCACCGCACGCGCTGGGGCACGCTGGTGCGGGCCGCGACGGAGGACCGCGAAATGACCGGCGCGCTGGGCGTCAACCAGCGCCGGTTGTTCACGAGCGTGGTGTTTCTCGGCTCCGTGCTGGCGGGTCTGGGCGGCGCACTGCAGATCCCGAAGGAAGCGGTGAACTTGCAGATGGACATCAACATCATCGTCGAAGCCTTCGTGGTGGTGGTCGTCGGTGGGATGGGCAGCATCGCCGGTGCGTTTCTCGCGGCGCTGCTGGTGGGCGAGATCTCCGCCTTCGGGATCCTGATTTTCCCGCAGCTCACGCTGGTGTTGCCATTCCTGGTGATGGCGCTCGTACTCGTGGTGCGTCCCTATGGCCTGCTGGGCAAGCCGGGGGGCGAGAGTCGCAGCCCGGTTCAGACTCCCGGCATGCACCTCCGACCTCCCGGTCCGCGCCTGCAGCGGGCGGGGGTTGCGGCGCTGGTGGCGCTCGCGCTGGTGCCGGCATTGGCCGGTGAGTACGCGCAGCTGCTTTTGACCGAGATCCTGATCCTGGCGTTGTTTGCCGCCAGCCTGCACTTCATACTGGGCATCGGTGGCCTGGTCTCGTTCGGCCACGCCGCCTGGTTCGGGGCCGGCGCCTACGCCGCGGCGCTGCTGCTCACGAAGCTGGCCGCGCCGATGGCGGGTGGGCTGGTGGCGGCACCCCTGTTGGCGGCAGCGCTGGCGTTGGTCTTCGGCTGGTTCTGCATCCGCCTCACCGGTGTCTACCTGGCCATGTTGACGCTGGCCTTCGCGCAGATTCTATGGTCGGTGGCGTTTCAGTCCACGTGGACCGGGGGCGACAACGGTATCCTCGGTGTGTGGCCCGCGGCATGGGCCGGGTCCACGGCTCGCTATTACTACTTGACGTTGGCGCTGTGCGTGACCAGCCTGCTGATCCTGTGGCGCGCCGTGGTCGCACCCTTCGGCTACGCGCTGCGCGCTGCGCGCGACTCCGCCCTGCGCGCCGAGGCCACGGGCATCGACGTGCGCCGGCAACAATGGCTGGCCTTCGGACTCGCTGGCGCGTTTGCTGGATTGGCCGGCGCGCTGCATGCGTTCCACAAAGGCAGCGTGTTCCCCAATGTCCTGTCGATCCCGCAATCCATCGACGCGCTGGTGATGGTGCTTCTGGGCGGCCTCGGTACGTTGAGCGGGCCGGTGGCCGGCGCGGCGGCCTATCACTTCCTGCAGACCGAGATCATGCGGTCTACGCAATACTGGCGCGTCATCTTGGGGAGCGTGATCCTGCTTCTGGTGCTCGTGTTTCCCCACGGGATCGTCGGCTCGTTGCGCCGGCTTTCGGGAGCCGGGGTGGAAGACAAGTGAGGGGAGATCCGGAAGGCGTCGAAGATGAGTGAAGTAGGGTTTTGCGAATCACGCATGGCGAGTCACGAGTCACGGGTTTTATGAGCCTGCTTCGAGTCGAGAACCTGACCAAGTCGTTCGGCGGCGTGCAGGCGGTGGCCGGCGTTTCTTTCGAGCTGGCGGCCGGCGAGCTGCTGGCGTTGATCGGGCCCAATGGCGCGGGTAAGTCGACCTGCTTCAATCTGCTCAATGGCCAGCTTCGCCCCGACGCGGGGAGCGTGCTGCTCGCGGGCCGCGACATCACCGGCAGGCGACCGCGCGACGTCTGGCGCCTCGGCGTGGGGCGCACCTTCCAAGTGACCGCGACCTATGGCTCGATGACGGTGCAGGAGAATGTGCAGCTGGTGCTGCTGTCGCGCGCGCGGCGCTTGTCTCGAGTGTGGCGGCCGGCGGCCACCCTGTTCCGGGCGGAGGCGCGGGCGCTGCTCGAGCGCGTGGGCCTGGCCGACCAGGCGCAGCGGCCCTGCAGCCTGCTGGCGTACGGCGACCTCAAACGGGTGGAGCTCGCGATGGCGCTCGCGAGCGAGCCGCGGCTGCTGCTCATGGACGAGCCAACCGCCGGCATGGCGCCGAAGGAGCGCAGCGAGCTGATGGCGCTGGCCGCGGTGCTCACCCGGGAAACGGGGCTGGGTGTGCTGTTCACCGAGCACAGCATGGACGTGGTCTTCACCTACGCGCAGCGGGTGCTGGTGATGGCGCGCGGGCGGATCATCGCGCAGGGCGAACCGGCACAGGTGCGCGACGATCCGCAGGTGCAGGAGGTGTACCTCGGGACCGGCGCCAGCTTCGCAGCGCACGCGGCTTTGGCATGAGCGCGGCCCTGCTGAGGGTGACAGGTCTGAAGGCCTGGTACGCTCGCGCGCAGATCCTGTTCGACGTCAGTTTGGAGGTGGGGCGAGGCGAGGTCGTGGCGCTGATGGGCCGCAACGGCGCAGGGAAATCCACGACACTCAGGTCGATTATGGGGCTGCTGGAACACATCAAAGGCGAGGTGGCGTTCGATGGCCGCAACCTGCGCGCGCTCGAGCCGTTCCAGATCGCGCGGTTGGGCTTGGGTTACGTGCCCGAGGACCGACGCATCTTCGGCGAGCTCACGGTGATGGGGAATCTGGAAGTGGGGCGCCGGCCGCCGCGCGCAGAGGCGCCCGCCTGGACACCCGAGAAGCTGTTCCGCGTCTTCCCCAACCTGGGCGAGATGCCGCGAAGGTTGGGCCGGCGCATGAGCGGGGGCGAGCAGCAGATGCTCACGGTGGCGCGCACGCTGATGGGGAATCCCCTCCTGGTGCTGCTGGATGAGCCCTCCGAGGGCATCGCTCCCAGGATCGTGGAGGACATGGCCAACATGATCCTGGAGCTGAAGAAGGAAGGCTTGAGCGTATTGCTGTCAGAGCAGAACCTGCACTTCGCCCGCCTGGTGTGCGACCGCGCCTACGTGATCGAGAAAGGGCAGGTGAGGTACCAGGGGACCATGGACGAGCTGGTCAACGACGAACAGATGAAGAGGGACTATTTGAGCGTGTAGCATCGTAGTTCGTGATTCGTAACGCCGCACGCGACGGGGAGGGTGCGCCCCCTGCGAGTCACGAAGTACGAATCACGAATCACGGAGATGAACCATGGCTCTCGACACAAGCACAACTCCGAAAGGCAAGCTGGTCATCAAGAACATCGGGCTGCTCCTGTCCGGTGACATCGAGCGTCCACTCCTGGAGGCCGACACGGTCGTCGTACGCGACGGCGTCATCAGCGCCGTTGGCAGGCAGAAGGACTGCGACACGACTCAGCCCGACACGCTGATCGACGCCAAGGGCACCTGTCTGTGCCCAGGCCTGATCGACAGCCACGTGCATCCGGTGTTCGGCGACTGGACTCCGCGCCAGAACCAGCTCGGCTGGATCGACTCGACGATGAACGGCGGCGTGACCACGATGATTTCGGCCGGTGAGGTTCACCTGCCAGGCCGCCCCAAGGACATCGTCGGCCTCAAGGCGTTGGCGATTACGGCGCAGCGGGCGTTCGACAATTTCCGGCCCGGCGGTGTCAAGGTGATGGCGGGCGCGCCGGTGCTCGAGAAAGGCATGGTCGAGTCCGATTTCCAGGAGCTGGCACAGGCCGGCGTTACCCTGCTGGGCGAAGTGGGGTTGGGCTCGGTCAAGGCGGGCGCGGAAGCCAAACAAATGGTGGCGTGGGCGCGCAAATACGGTCTGCAGAGCACCATCCACACCGGTGGGCCGTCCATCCCGGGCTCGGGGCTGATCGACAAGGACGTCGTGCTGGAGGCCGACGCCGACGTCATCGGGCACATCAACGGCGGCCACACGGCGCTGCCGGAGCGGCACGTGTGCGAGCTGTGCGAGCGCAGCTCGCGCGCCATCGAGATCGTGCACAACGGCAACGAGAAAGTGGGCATCGCGGCGGCCCAGGCTGCGCGCGATCTCAGGTGCCTGCAGCGCGTGATCCTGGGCACCGACGGGCCGGCGGGCTCAGGCGTGCAGCCGCTCGGGATCCTGCGCATGATCGCGCTGCTGTCCAGCCTGGGCGGGCTGCCGGCCGAGCAGGTGTTCTGCTTCGCTACCGGCAACACGGCGCGCATACGCAAGCTTGGCTGCGGCTTGATCGAGCCGGGCAGGGCGGCTGACTTCGTGTTCCTCGATCGTGCACAGCACAGCGCCGGCAAGACGCTGCTGGAGAGCGTGGCGCTGGGGGACATCCCGGGTGTGGGGATGGTGGTGATCGACGGGAGCGTTCGCTGCCAGCGCAGCCGTAACACCCCCCCGGCCACCGAGATCCCGGTGCTGGTGACAGGCTGATCGGCGCGCGGCTGGCGCCCGGGCCGAAGGGCCCTATAATAGGGTTCGAGTCTGCGGGAGGCAAAAGGCAGGCGTGTAGTGTCTTTGAGAGGGTTCAGACAGGAGGCAAACAGATGGGCGAAATCAATCGGCGCAAATTCCTGATCACCGCGGGGGCGATGGCGGTGACCGCAGCGCTGCCGGCCGCAGGGCTGCGCAGGGCATTCGCGGCGGGTAACATAAAACCGACGGACAGCGACGCGCTGCTGGTGATCGACGTGCAGAACTGCTTCGTGCCGGGCGGCAGCCTGGCGGTGAAGGGCGGCGACGAGATCGTGCCGCTGATCAACCGCATCGCCAAGAGCTTCCACAACGTGGTGATGACGCAGGACTGGCACACGGCCGACCACGTGTCCTTCGCCTCTCAGCACGCGGGGAAGAAGCCGTTTGAGACAATACAGCTCAGCTACGGAACACAGGTGCTGTGGCCCGATCACTGTGTGCAGGGAACCGACGGCGCGGCAATCGTCAGCGGCATCGACATCCCGCAGGCCGAGCTCATCATCCGCAAGGGCTTCCACCGCGACGTGGACAGCTACTCGGCCTTCCTCGAGGCGGACCGCAAGACCCAGACCGGGCTGGCCGGTTATCTCAAGGGGCGCAACATCAACCGCGTATTCGTCTGCGGCTTGGCGACCGATTACTGCGTCGCATGGTCGGCGCTCGACGCGCGCAGGTTCGGGTTCCAAGCCGAGGTGATCGAGGATGCCTGCCGCGGCATCGACCTCAACGGCTCCGTGGCCAAGGCCTGGGCGGATATGGCCAAGGCCGGTGTGAAGCGCATCCAGTCCGGGGATATCGAGATGATGGCCTGAGAGCCGCGGCCCCATAAGAAGGCGAGCCGATGGCTCGCCTTTTCTTTTTTGACCCTATGCTAGCTGCCTTGCTGCTGCGGCAGCAGACGGTCACGGTTGGTTTTGATGGCCGCGGCGGCCAGCTCCGTCAACCCCTCGCCGTTGTGCTCGTCGAGCCACTGCACGATCTCGCGGCGCATGCGCGGGTCCCAGAAGCGTTTGAGATGACCAGCCACACCTTCGATCGCCACGGCGCGGTCGGGTTCGGCTTCAAAGAAAGCGGCGATCTCATTCGCCATCTTGACCAGCTTGTGGGCATCCACCTCCGACTCCGGCCGCCGTCAGGCCTTCGCCGCCTCGTGCGTCGGTAGCAGCTCGTGCTGGCGCCGGTCGAAGTCGGTGAAGTGCCGTTGCCACTCGGAGGGCTGCGACACGGGCGTCACTTGAACCGCCGTCACCTTGTACTCGGGGCAGTTGGTGGCCCAGTCCGAGTTCTCGGTGGTGATCACATTGGCGCCCGAGAACGGGTGGTGGAACGTCGTGTACACCACGCCTGGCTGCATGCGCTCCGTGATAGTGGCGCGCAGCACGGTCTCGCCCGCCCGGCTGCGGATGCCCACCCAGTCGCCCTCCTGGATGCCGCGTTGCTCTGCATCGTGCGGGTGGATTTCGAGGCGGTCCTCGTTGTGCCACACCTGGTTCGCCGTTCGCCGCGTCTGCGCGCCGACGTTGTACTGGGACAGGATCCGGCCGGTGGTCAGAATGAGCGGATACTGCTGGGTCGTGCGCTCGTCCGTGGGCACGTACTCGGTGATGACGAACCTGCCCTTGCCGCGCACGAACTCCTCGACGTGCATCACCGGTGTGCCTTCCGGCGCCTTGTCGTTGCACGGCCACTGGATGCTGCCGAGCCGGTCGATCTTGTCGAAGGTCACGCCCTTGAACGTGGGTGTGAGGCGCGCGATCTCGTCCATGATCTGCGACGAGTGGTCGTAGTGCATGGGATAGCCCAGCGCGTTGGCGAGTGCTACGGTTACCTCCCAGTCGGCCAGGCCCGCGAGCGGTGGCATCACCTTGCGCACCCGCGAGATGCGGCGCTCCGCGTTGGTGTAGGTGCCGTCCTTCTCCAGGAAGCTGGAGCCGGGCAGGAAAACATGCGCGAGCTTGGCCGTCTCGTTCAGGAACAGGTCCTGGACTACAAGGCATTCCAACGCTTCGAGCGCCGCGGTGACGTGCTGGGTGTCGGGGTCGGACTGGGCCAGGTCCTCGCCCTGCACGTACATGCCCTTGAACGAGCCGTCCAGCGCCGCATCGAACATATTGGGGATGCGCAGGCCCGGCTCGGGATCGACCGGAACGTTCCAGGCCGCCTCGAACAGGGCGCGCACCGTCGGATCGGAGACGTGGCGGTAGCCGGGCAACTCGTGCGGGAAGGAACCCATGTCGCACGCACCCTGCACGTTGTTCTGCCCGCGTAACGGATTCACACCCACGCCTGGGCGGCCGAGATTGCCGGTGGCCATCGCCAGGTTGGCGATGCCCATCACCATGGTAGAGCCCTGGCTGTGCTCGCTCACGCCCAGGCCGTAGTAGATGGCAGCATTGCCGCCGGTAGCATAGAGCCGCGCAGCGCCCCGCAGGTCGGCGGCGGGCACGCCCGTCACCTTCTCCATCGCTTCGGGCGAGTTGTGCGGCCGCGCGATGAATGCCTTCCACTTCTCGTATTCCTTGAGATCGCAGCGAGCGCGAATGTAGTCTTCCTTGAGCAACCCTTCGGTCACGACCACGTATGCGAGCGCGTTGATCACAGCCACGTTGGTCCCGGGCAACAGTTTGAGGTGGTAGTCGGCTTCCACGTGCGGCATGCGCACCAGGTCGATGCTGCGCGGGTCCACGACGATCAGCTTGGCACCCTCACGCAGCCGCCGCTTGAGCTGGGAGGCGAATACCGGGTGGCCGTCGGTGGGGTTGGCGCCGATGACCACGATCACGTCGGCCTGCTCCACTGAGTCGAAGTCCTGAGTGCCGGCCGACTCGCCCAGGGTCGTCTTCAGGCCGTAACCGGTGGGCGAGTGGCACACGCGCGCGCAGGTGTCTACGTTGTTGTTGCCGAACGCTGCCCGCACCAGCTTCTGCACCAGGTAGGTTTCCTCGTTGGTGCAGCGCGAGGAAGTGATGCCGCCAACTGCTCCGCGGCCGTACGTGGCCTGTATGCGCTTGAACTCGGAGGCTGCGTAGGAGATCGCCTCGTCCCACGACACTTCGCGCCAGGGATCCGCGATCTTCTTGCGGATCATCGGTGTGCGGATCCGGTCGGGATGGGTGGCGTAGCCCCAGGCGAAACGCCCCTTCACACACGAATGACCGTGGTTGGCGCGGCCGTCCTTATTCGGCACCATGCGTACCACTTCCGTGCCCTTCATCTCGGCGCGGAACGAGCAGCCCACCCCGCAGTAGGCGCAGGTGGTGACGACGCTGTGGTCGGGCTGCCCGTTGTCGATGACGGAGTTCTCCATCAGCGTGGAGGTGGGGCAAGCCTGCACGCACGCGCCGCAGGAGACGCATTCGGACGCCAGGAAATCGGTCGGACCCGCCGCGATCACCGAGGCGAAGCCGCGGCCATCCACGGTGAGCGCAAAGGTGCCCTGCACATCCTCGCAGGCGCGCACGCAGCGCGAGCACACGATGCACTTGGTCGGATCGAAGGTGAAGTACGGATTGGAGGTATCTTTCTCGGCGCGCAGGTGATTGGCGCCGTCATAGCCGTAGCGCACCTCGCGCAGCCCCACGACGCCTGCCATCTCCTGCAGCTCGCAATTGCCGTTGGCCGGGCAGGTGAGGCAGTCCAGCGGATGGTCGGAGATGTAGAGCTCCATCACGCCGCGGCGCAGGTCCGCGAGCTTGCGCGTCTGCGTGTGCACCTTCATGCCGGGCTCCACCAGCGTAGTGCAGGAGGCGGGATAGCCTTTGCGGCCCTCGATCTCGACCAGACACAGGCGGCACGAGCCGAAGGCCTCGAGCATGTCGGTGGCGCACAGTTTGGGCACGCGCACCCCGGCCTCGGTAGCGGCGCGCATGACCGAGGTTCCCCAGGGTACCGTGACGGCTACCCCGTCGATCTCGAGGGTGATCAGCTTGTCCGACACGCGTCGCGGGGTGCCGGGGTCCAGTTCTTTGACTGAATACATCTCAAACTCCGTGCTTCAAATTAGGTCAGTGTAAACCCGATGATCGGGATCATGCTTTGAGCTGTGTCATGTCGCAGGCTAGGCACGCCCTGCATGGATCAGAGCTTCCCAGGTGCCGAGGGCAGCCCGAAATCCTCCCGAAAATGGTTCAGCGCGCTCAAGACCGGGAATGGCGCCATACCGCCCAGTGCGCACAGAGACCCATGTAACAGCGTATCGCACAAGTCGCGCAGCAATTCAACGTTGGCCTCGCGCCGCTCGCCCTGCCGGACGCGATCGATCACCTCGACCCCGCGGGTCGAGCCAATGCGGCAGGGCGTGCATTTCCCGCAGGACTCGATGGCGCAGAACTCCATCGCGTAACGCGCCATGTGCGCCATGTCCACGGTGTCGTCGAAGACCACCACGCCGCCGTGCCCGAGCATGCCGCCGATCGCCGCAAACGCCTCGTAGTCGAGCGGCGTGTCGAACTGGGACTCGGGCAGGTACGCGCCCAGCGGACCGCCTACCTGCACCGCACGAATCGGACGTCCGGAGGCAGAGCCGCCGCCGTAGTCATAAAGCAGCTCGCGCAAAGTAATGCCGAACGCCTTCTCTACCAGACCGCCGTGCTTGACGTTGCCGGCGAGCTGGAACGGCAGCGTGCCGCGCGAGCGGCCCATGCCGAAATCGGCGTAGTGCTTGGCGCCTTTGTCCAGGATGATGGGCACCGAGGCGAACGTGATCACATTATTGATCACCGTAGGCTTGCCGAACAGGCCCTCGATCGCCGGCAGCGGCGGCTTGAAGCGCACCATGCCCCGCTTGCCCTCGAGGCTCTCCAGCATGGCGGTTTCCTCGCCGCAGATGTAGGCGCCGGCGCCGCGTCGCAGCTCGAGCTGGAAGGTGCGACCGCTGCCCAGGATGTCTTCGCCCAGATAGCCGCCCTGCTGAGCTGCTGCGATGGCGGCCTCGAAAGTGTGCTCGGCGTCGGGATACTCTGAGCGCAGGTAGACGTAGCCTTGCGTGGCACCCACCGCCAGCGCGCTGATGGTCATGCCCTCGATCAGTACGAACGGGTCGCCCTCCATGATCATGCGATCGGAGAAGGTGCCCGAGTCGCCTTCGTCGGCGTTGCACACCACGTATTTCATCTCACCCGCCGCGTTCAGCACGGTGCGCCACTTGATTCCGGCGGGGAAGGCCGCACCGCCGCGGCCGCGCAGGCCGGACTGGATGACGGCTTCGACGATCTGCGTGCCGCTGAGCGCGAGCGCGTTGCGCAGACCCCGCCATCCTCCATGGGCTTCGTAGTCGGCGGTACTGATGGGATCCGTGAGGCCGACGCGCGCGAAGGTGAGCCGCTCCTGCCGCTTCAGATACGGGATGTCTTCGGTGGGGCCGAGCAGCCGCGCGTGCGCACCGCCGCTTAGGAAGTTGGCCTGGAACAGTCCCGCAACCTCCTCGGGCGCCACGGGACCATACGCGATTCGCCCCGCGGGCGTCCCCACCTCGACCAACGGCTCCAGCCAGAGCAGTCCGCGCGAGCCGTTGCGTACCAGGCGGATCTCGTCCCCGCGTGCGGCAGCTGCGCGCGTGATCGCGTGCGCCACTTCCTCGGCGCCAACCGAGAGGGCGGCAGCATCGCGCGGCACGTAAACGGTGACTGTCATCCGGACTCCTGCAGCGACTCAACGAGGCGGTCGAAGCGTTCGGGGGTGACGCGGCCGTACAGCCGCCCGTCTATCATCATCGCCGGCGAGCAGGCGCAATCGCCCAAGCAATACACCGGCTCGAGCGTCACCCGGCCGTCTGCGCTGGTGTGATGGAATTCAGCCCCCAGGCGCGCCTGCGCATGCTGCGCAAGCGCTTCGCCGCCCATGGACTGGCAGGCCTCGGCGCGACACAGCTTCACCACGTGCCGCCCCGGGGGAGAGGTTCGGAAGTCGTGATAGAAGGTGATCACGCCGTGTATCTCGGCGCGAGAGATGTTCAGGGCCTCGGCAATCCGCGGGAGCGCCGCGGGTGGAACGAACCCCAGTCTCTCCTGGATCGCGTGCAGAAGCGGCATCAATCCGCCCGGTCGCGCGGCATGCCGCGCGATCGCGTCTTCGACCGCGGTGTAATGCAGGTCGCCCAGGTTGGAAATCACGCCCGTCGATTGCCCCTTCACCTAAAGTGCCTTTTCGTCCATATGGGCCGCCAGAGCATGCAAGGCAACCAATAAGTATACTGGCAAGCCCGTGCGTTTCGTGCAAAGCTAGCAATATCGACAGCATCAAACACACTCACCGGATCGCAGAGTCAGACACCCACGCAGGGGTGGCCGCCTGCGTGGCGAGCGGAATGCTCGATACCGGGCAGGGGGTAGAGCCGGCGGCGCACAAGTTCACCTTCGGCTGATGATCGTGGCGCAGTGCTACTTCTTCATCTGCTGCCGCAAACGCTTCAGTGTGCCCGGATGCATCAGGTGTTGCGCCCCCCGAAGTGGGCGGTGCAGGTCGCGCTCTGAAATGTAACGCCCGAGCCGGATATGGCAGCGATCGATCCCGACGTCCCCGAGTTTGTCCGCAAGTGGCTGAACCTCGCGGACGCACGCCGCGGCGCTCAGGCGCTCCAGGCGAGCGACGAGTTTTTCGCGCCCAAGGAGCGCATGCTCAGCCCTGAGCCGGCGCTGTTCATCCCGGGCAAGTACGATGACAACGGCAAATGGATGGACGGCTGGGAGACGCGGCGCAAGCGCGGCGAGGGTTACGACTGGTGCATCCTGCGTCTGGCCTATCCGGGAATCATCCACGGCGTGGACATCGATACCAGCCACTTCATGGGCAACTATCCCCCAGCCGCTTCCATAGACGTGTGCGAAAGCCACGAAGAACCGAACGCGCGCACCGCATGGGCCCCGCTCATCAGACCGACCAACCTGCGCGGCAACTCCCATCACTACATCCCGGTGGAGAGCCCCAGCGTGTGGACGCACGTGCGGCTCAACATTTTTCCCGACGGCGGCATCGCCCGTCTACGCGTGTACGGTAGGGTCGCGCGCTCCTGGGATGGAGCGGACCGGGATGCTGAGTACGATCTCGTGGCGCTGCACAACGGCGGCCGGGCCGTGGCCTGCAACGACGAGCACTTCGGGTCGATGTGGAACCTCATCGCGCCGGGGCGCGGCATCAACATGGGCGACGGCTGGGAGACGCGCCGACGGCGCGAGCCGGGCAACGACTGGGTGATCCTCGCTTTGGATCACGCCGGCCGCATCGCGCGGGTCGAGGTGGACACCGCCCACTTCAAGGGCAACTATCCGGACCGCTGCTCGCTGCAGGCGGCCTTGGTCACCGGCGGCACCGACGAATCGGCCGTGGCCCAGTCCATGTTCTGGCGCGTGCTGCTGCCGGAGCAAGAGCTGCAGAGGGATCAGCAGCACTTTTTCCAGCGCGAGCTGATCGACCTGGGACCCGTGACGCATGTGCGCCTGAACATCATCCCAGACGGCGGCGTGAGCCGCCTGCGCCTTTACGGCCGGCTCGCCTGAGTGGGATGCGCCGATGCCGCCTCTGATCGTTCCAGCCACTGCACTCACCCGGGAAGCTTTCGCGCCCTTCGGCGATGTGATCCAGGTCGACGGCAGCCAGCACTACACGATCAACAGCGGCTACGCCGAGCGGTATCACGACCTCGCCGCCGTGGACGTGCTGGAGCAGGGCGGGCGAGCTCTGATCAGCATCTTCCGGGCGACGCCGCGGCCGCTGCCGGTGCGCATCGAGATCATGGAGCGCCATCCGCTGTCCAGTCAGGCCTTCGTTCCTCTCAGCGGCATCCCCTTCCTGGTGGTGGTAGCGCCCCCCGGCGCTGAACCGAAGGCCGAGTCGTTGCGCGCCTTCATCACGGACGGCAGGCAGGGCGTCAACTATCGGCGCGGCGTCTGGCATCACGCGCTGCTCGCGCTCGAGAGCCCGTGCGACTTCCTGGTCGTCGACCGCGGTGGACCCGGCTCGGATTGCGACGAGGTAACGCTGGGCGGACGCGAGATCCTGCTCCAGCACTGAAACGCCCGGCATCGCCTCGCCGGGCGACCCGGGCGCTTCGTTGCTCTGTGCCGGTTTCGCGACCACGCGCAGCGCCGCTGACGTGCGGATCTGCCGGCGTGTTGACATCGCGCGGCACTGGATCGAGCGGCATCCCTACCGCGTCGCCGGATGGGGCCGCCTCACTCCTCGCGCGACGGCCCCAGCATCGCGTTCGACTCGCCCAGCCGGGGATAGCCAAGTTCTGTCGCGCGTGCACGGAAGGCAGGGTCGACCGGCACGCTCACTGCCGGCAGTGCCGCACCGCCCGACACCACGCTGCGCTGGAATGTGCCGCGCGCCGCGAACTGCGGATCCGCCATCGCTTCGCCCATCGTGTGTACGACGTTGCAGCACACGTCCTTCCCCTCGAAGCGTGCGAGCCATTCTGCGGCGCTGCGCCGCAGAATGATCTGTGCCACTGCAGCACACGTCGCGCGCGGATCCTTGCGGTCGTCGCGCATCTCGGCCGGCAGTTCGATGGCGCCGCAGAAGTTGGCCCAAAACCGATCCTCCAGCGGCGCTGCGGCCAGATACTTGTCGTCGGCGGTGCGATAGATCTGGTAGCGCGGGCTGCCGCCCGATAGCAGTTCGCCGCCGGGGCGCGGCCAGCTTCCGTTGGCGGCTCCGTTACCGATGCCCCAGTACAGAAAGGGAAGCAGCCCGTCGGTCATGGCGATGTCCAGCTTGCAGCCCTTGCCGGTGTGCTCGCGGCTGCGCAGGGCAAGCAGGATGTTGATCACCGCCGGGTACGCGCCGCCGGCGATATCGGCCACCAGCGCGTTCGGAACCACAGGCGCACCGTCGCCTCCCGCTGCAATGGACAGCAGCCCTGCGTCGGCCTGGTAGTTAAGATCGTGAGCCGCCACTTGCGCCTTGGGCCCGTTTTGCCCGTATCCCGTTATGGCGCAGTACACGATGCGCGGGTTGACCACCGACAGCGCCTCGTAGCCCAGCCCGAGACGGTCCATGACGCCGGGGCGGAACTGCTCCACCACCACGTCCGCGGTCTCGAGCAGCGGGCGCAACCGCGACAGCGCGTCGGGCGCCTTCAGATCGATGGCGATACTGCGCTTGCCGCGGTTGAGCATGGCGAAGGACACGCTGGTGTCGGCGAAGCGAGGCTTGTAGCCACGCAGCTCCTCGCCTGTGCCTGGGCGCTCGATCTTGATCACCTCGGCGCCGGCCTCGGCCAGCAGCAATGTGGCCATTGGGCCTGGCAGCAGGGTGCTGAAGTCCAGAACGCGGACGCCGGACAGGGGCTGCATGGGGTGGGGCAGAGTGGTTCGAGGCCCCTATTCTACCGGCCCGACCCTCAAGTATTCGGTTAGCGGGACGAAACAGCATCGGAGGAGTTGCATCCGGAATCCAATTCGGGAGGCAAGACAATGTTGGTCAACGTCCCAACCGAGTCGCGGACCCCCGCCGTCGAGGCAATCCCGAGCATACCCCCGCCCGAGATCACGCTGGAGGAGATCTGGAACGGCATCGCCCAGGACCAGTTCTTCCCGCACTTCCAGCCCAAGGTTGCCCTGCGCGGCATGGAGCTGATCGGCGTCGAGGCCCTGATGCGCTGGAAGCATACCGAACACGGTCTGCTTTCAGCGGGGTCGTTTCTGCCTCTGATCGCGGACAACCACCTGTTCGACGATCTGACTGCCATCATGCTGGAGAAGGCCGTGGGACAGTGTCGCAGGTGGCGGCGGCAGGGGTTGGACGTGCAGGTGTCGGTCAATCTCTCGCCCGTCCTGCTGCTCGCCCCGGGGCTGGCGGACCGCATCGAGGCCAAGATCATCGAGCACGGTATCGAGCACGAGATGCTCATCATCGAGGTGCCCGAAGCCGCCCTTGCGCATGACATCCGGGTGGCGCTGGACAGCCTGCTGCAGCTGCGCGTACGCGGATTCGGGCTGGCGATCGACGACTTCGGCACCGGCCAATGCTCGCGCGAGCAGTTGGAGCGCATTCCAGCCACCGAACTGAAGATCGACCGCGAGATGCTGGCCGGTGCGGCGCGGCGCGCACCGATGCGTGCGGCGCTCAAGAAGGGGCTGGACATCGCGCGCGAGCTGAACCTGAAGGCGGTCGCGGAGGGCGTGGAAACCCGGGAGGAGTGGGAACTCGTCAACCAGCTGGGCTGCGACATGGCCCAGGGTTACTTTATCGCAAGGCCGATGCCGGCGGAAGATCTCGTCGCCTGGAAACAGGCCTGGAGCGCGGATCCTTTTGTCTGAACCGCGTCGCATGCGGTGATCGTCTCGACACAGATGCGCACCGCGCTACAGGAAAGACCGCAACCCGTCGCGTCCTTGGCGCCAACGGTCCCTAAGATAACTCCTCCAGCAGCTTTCGCGCTTCCTTCAGGTCCGGCGTGTCGAAGCCTTCGATGAACCAATCGTAGATCGCGCTGAGCAGTTCTCTGGCTTCGGCGTGCCGGTCTTGCCGCTGCCGGAGCCGGGCGAGGCTCATCGCCGCACGCAGTTCAAAAGACTTTGCTCCCTGCGACCGCGCGATCTTGAGGGCCGTTGCGAAGGACGCTTCCGCTTCATGGCTGTTCCGGGGCGTTTGCAGGAGAAGCAGCTCTCCCTTTTCTCGGCGCAGTTCCGCGTCGCTAAAGTGCTGACCATCCTGATCAGCTAGCGCCAGTCCGCGCGCTACTGCGGCAAGACCCTTCTCGATGTCCCCAACTGATCGATACGCTTGTGCCAATATGCTCAGCCAGAAAGGGACTAGGTATCTGGAACCGCTGTTGCTGAGCACATCGATACCGTTTCGCGTGAGCGCTATGCCCTGCTCGGTTTGCCCTGACTGAATGAGTTCGCCGCCCCGCAAGCAAGTGATCCATCCGACCCAGAAGGGGAAGGCCTGCTCGATGGCCAGAGCGAGGCCCGCAGCGAGCGGCCCGTCGACGCCTTCTGGTTCCCGCCTGAGGACATATATCGCGCCCAGCGCACAGTGTCCCCAGATTTGCATGAACGGATTGGATGTTCCCATCGCGAACTCGAAGTTTTCTCGAGCACGCGCTAACGACTGGTCCGGGTAGCCCAGCGCCCACAGCGTCCATCCCAGCGCCTGCAGAGCTGACACCTTGGGGTCGCGGCCGAACCGGACGGTGAGGTACTCGCGTCTGTCGGCGCCGTACAGCGCGACGCTGCGCTCGACATTGGCTCTGGCATCCGCCAACTCCCCCATGCAGAACTTGACATGCCCCATCGCCGAGTGTGCATTGATCAGCAGATCGACGTCGTCCGCTTGCTTCGCTAGCGTAAGGCACTGCTCGGCGAACTCGCGTGCGCGGTGCTGATCGCCCTGTACATAGGAAAACGCCCAGCTGGCGAATTGCACGCGGAACGTCTCCGGCGTTTCGCCAATCGCGCGACACAGCTCGCCTGCCCGTACGAAAGGCTCGGCCGATTCGGCAGCCGACCAGCCCTTGACCTGAAGCAGCGCGTTACCGAGAGCCATCTGAAGCCCCAGCTCGGACCGATCGCGGTCACCGGAGGGCGCCATGCCCGACAGAGCCTCCAATCCGCGGCGGCAATGTCCGATCGCCTCGGCGTTTGCGGCGCGGCCGAAGGCGCGCTGCCCCGCTTTCTGCCACCACTGCGCGGCTTCTAGGCCGAGCCCCGCCTCTGTGAAGTGATGAGCCACGTATTCGGGCCTGGTATCTGCATCCTCGGCAAACCGCTCGAGCATCACCTTAGCGATGCGTTGGTGGTACTGCTGCCGCGTGCTCTTGAGCAAAGACTGATAGGCCGCCTCCTGAATTAGCGCGTGCTTGAAGATGTAGGTCGCCTGGGGCGGAAGGCCACGCTGATAGAGCAGCTCGGCCTCCACCAGTCTCGCCAGCTCACGCTGCAGGGCGGCGGGGTCCAGGGTCGATACTTCCTCGAGCAGCGCATAGGTGAATGCCCTGCCCAGAGTAGCTCCGAGCTGAGCGACCTCTTTGACGGCTGCCAATCGGTCCAGCCGGGCCATCAGCGAGTCCTGCAACGTGGAGGGAATGGCGAGCGGCGGCAACGGGCCGGTCAGCTCGTATCGATCGGTCGCCTCCTTCAACAGCCCGGACTCCAGGACCATCTTGGTCAGCTCCTCGACGAACAGCGGAACGCCATCGGTCTTGGCAACGATCTGCTCGAGGACTTCGAGCGTCAGGGTTTTGTCGCCAGCCACGCGCGCGGCCATCTGTTCGGTCTGCCGGCGACTGATACGATTGATGGTGTGCTCAGTCAAGTGCGAGCGGGCCCGCCATGGGGACGTAAACGTTGGCCGCGTGGTCATCAACAGTAGCAGTCGGCTGGTGGCCGCCTGATCGATCAGCAGGGTGAGAAACTCCTGAGTTGTCGGGTCTGCCCAGTGCAGGTCTTCGACCACGATCAGCACAGGCTGCTCGGCGGTCATGGCCATGAACCAAGCGAGCAGCGTCTCCAGTGTTCTTCGCTTCTGCCGCGCGGGGCTCATGGGCGGCAGCGCATTGCCCTCCTGCGCGGGCAGAGACAGCAGCGCCGCCATCAAACCGACGTTCTCACTCGTACTCAAGCCCCGCCCGGTGAGCAAGGCGTCCAGCTTTTCGAGCTTGGCCTCGTCCGTGTCGTCCCTGGTCCACCCGAGCGCACGGGGCAGCAGATCGACGATGGGGTAGAGCGGGCTGTGCTGGTAGTAGGGGGAGCCCCGGCATTCGAGCCAGGTGTGAGGTGTGTCCGCCACCCGTTCCTTGGCCACCTGGACTAGCCGCGACTTCCCGATCCCGGGTTCGCCGATAAGCACAAGCACCTGACCTTGTCCGTCGAGAACCTGCTCCCAGCGACCCAGGAGCAGGCCCACTTCCTCGCTTCGACCGACCAGTGGCGTGAGCGCGCCCGCCCCCGCTGCCTCCAGACGGGTTCGCGCTTCCGTCTCGCCCTGCACGCAGAAGATCTTGACTAGCCCGGGCACGCCCTTCATCTCCCGCGCGCCGAGGTCGTGCGTGGTAAACAACCCGTGCACAAGGCTTTCGGTCGCCGCGCTCACCGCCACGGTGTCGGGCGTGGCTAGGGCTTGGATGCGCGCCGCAACGTTCGGCGTTTCGCCCAGGGCAAGCTGCTCGTGGTGCTGGCCTGCGCCCATCTCGCCGACGACGACCAGGCCGGTATGGATGCCAACCCGGACAGCCAAGGGTACGCCGAGCGGTTCGGCCAGTTGGCGATTGAGATCGCGCATCGCCGCCACGATGCCTAGACCGGCGCGAACCGCGCGCTGTGCGTCGTCCTCGTGTGCCTGCGGGTGCCCGAAGTAGACCAGAATGCCGTCGCCCAGGTACTGCGCGATGTGCCCCTCGAAGCGCTCAACGATCTGGGCGCAAGCGGATTGATAGGCGCGCACCACGTCTCGCAACTGTTCGGGGTCCAGACGGGCGGACAGCGCGGTCGAGTCCACCAAATCGCAGAACATCACGGTGAGCTGGCGGCGTTCGCCCTCTGGCGTGGCGCGCTTGTCGATGGGATGGGCAGCGGGAGCCGAATCGGAGAGCGCAGTCTGCGGTCCAATACCTTTGTCGAGTTCGGTGATGGCTTGGCGCAGGCGCTTCCGGTCGCCGAGGTTCAGGCCAAGCTCCTGCAGCTCCTGGTCCGACAGATCGGCGATCACGTCGAAGTCGATGCCGTTACGCGCGAACCCCGGCTCGTATCGCTCGAGCCCGATTTCCTTGAGCCAGACCGGAAACGACTTCATTCCTCTCCCCTGAAGGAACAGTCGCTTGGGATTCTAGGTCACTGCGCTGCCCGCAGCGCCGTGCAACAGCACGGTGTCCTCATGGGAATAGGCGGGCGAGCAGCAGCACAGGATCTGCAGCGGCTCGCTGCCGATGCTGCTGATGCAGTGAGGCGTGCCGGGCGGAATGCAGACAGTGTCGCCCGCTGAAACGGAAAGACGCTCCTCGCCCAGCGTCATCAGGCCGCGGCCGGCAGTGATGTGGTACAGCTCCTCGGTGCGCAAATGCTTATGCAGCAGCGTCTCCTGGCCGGGCTGCACGGTCGCCTCGGCCAAGCTCTGCCGCTGGTTTCCGTGCTGATCCGGATGCATCAGCTCGCGGATCTCGGAGCCGTCGACGGCGATGTAAGAACGCGTTGCTGCATAGGATGTCCTCATTTGCCTCACCCTTTAGCTTCCCTAACCTGTCTTCTGCCGCTCCGGCGCCAGCAGCCCCGAGATAGAAGCCGCTGTCTGCTTGAGCAGGGGCAACGCTTCTTGTGTCAGCTTCTGGATCGGCCAGCGCGAGGCGTGCGTGCCGATGTTGAGCGCGGCAATCACGCGGGCGCTAGCGTTCACGATGGGCACCGCGATCGAGCGCAGTCCCATCTCCAACTCCTGGTCCACCAGCGCCCAGCCTTGCCTGCGCACGACATCGATCTCCCGCAGCAGCGCCGTCGGGTCGATGATCGTCTTGGGCGTGTATTTGGCCAGCGGAGAGGCTTGCGCCAGTAGGCGGTCCACCTCTTCCACGGGAAGTCCGGCGAGCAGCACGCGGCCCATCGACGTGGCGAAGGCCGGCAAGCGCGTGCCGATGCCGAGGTTGATCGACATGATGCGCACCGAGGTCGGTACCCGCGCGACATACACGATCTCGCTGCCGTCCAAAACGGCGATCGAGCACGACTCGTGCACGCGCTCCACCAGCTGGACCATGTAGGGCTGGCCGAGCTGCCACAGGTTCTGGGAGTGCAGATAGGCGAAGCCCAGGTTCAACGCCCGCGGGTGCAGACCGAAGTGCTTGCCGTCGAAACCGGCATAGCCCAGGTCGACCAGCGTCAGCAACAGCCGGCGAGCCGTCCCGCGCGACAGGCCAGTCTTCTTCGCCACCTCGCTCAGCGTCATGGAGGGCGAGCGGGCACCGAATGCCTCGATCACCGCCAGCCCCTTGGCCAGCGCGCGCACGAAGTCGCTGCCGCTGCCTTGCTCCGGTCCCGAGGAGTCGTCTTGTCTCATCCCCGCCGCTTTCGTTGCAGTGCGGCGAAAGACCAGACCGACGCCGGGTGTTCGGTCTTTGGCTGCGGCGGCGAGCCGCGCGCGGGCAGGTCTTGACAGGGAATCGGGGCCGGGCATACAGTGTTCGGGGCTCGGACGTATGTCCGCATCGCGAACAAATCTACCAGCAAAAGGCCGGAGGAGCAAATGCCATTTACCACCGTGTTCGGCTCCCTCTCCAAGTACGAGAAGGGAACGATGGAGATCATCAACGACAACCCCAAGTACTACGTCTTTTCCAACGTGTTCGAGGTGGCTTCCAAGTCCAAGCCCTACGAGAAGGTAGCGGTGGCGAAGAATCTCGAGTACGTGATCGAAGCCATCCGTGCCGAAGGCACTTCGCCGTGGATGGCTTGCTCGCACGATGAGTTTGCCGTCGTGATGGACGGCGAAGTGGAGGTCGAGTACGTCAAGCTCGACAACGCCGACGCGGTGGCGCCGGCCGGGAAGGAAGGAACGATCCGGCTCCAGGGCGAGCCGAAGGGTAAGCGCATGGGCACCATCCGCCTCAAGCGCGGCCACCAAGCGCTGCTGCCCAAGGGCGCGGCGTACCGCTTCAAGGCGCCCAAGCCCAGCGTCATGATTCAGCAGACCATCCTGGGCCCGCTGACGGTCCAGAAGTGGGGCGAGATCTGCGCACACTGAAGAGCGAGGAGACAAGCCATGAACGCACCTGTCGAGATCAAACTGCCGGAGAAGGTCGCGGGCTACCGCACCTTCACGCTCGGCCAGTTCACCTTCCAGCGCGACGAGTACTTTGTCACCATCACCTGGCCCGCGAAAGGCCAGCGCCAGTCCCACACCATGAGCGCAGACGCTTTCCTGCGCGCGCTCATGCGCGACGTGGCCTGGGGGTTTTTCTACGGGCTTGTGAACTTCGACGCCGTGTTCGGTACGCGCAACCTGTACGGCCGGGTGGAACTGTTCGCCGGCCGCTACAACGAGGCGATCCACAAGGCCGGCCTGTCCTACGTGGAGGTGTTCGACACCCCGCCGGCGATGGCCAAGTTCAAGGAGATCCTGAGCGACTGGGTGAACGAGGGCTTCGACCCGTTCGCTGCTCCGGCCGAGACCGGGGCCGCCGCCGCCTTCGGCGAGAAGCACGGCAACAACCTCAAGGCTATCGAGCGCTTCCGCGTGGCCACCAAGCGCATGCCCGGCCTCGAGGGCGACTCGCCGCTGCGCGAAGAGAGCAACGGCTACGCGATCAACCGCGCCTTCGCCGACGTGTCGCAGAACGAGCCCGAGATCAGGGCCGAGCCAGGCTTCGAGAAGGAGCTGTACGGGTTCAATTTGTTCAAGTACCTGTCGCGCTCGGACGTGACCTGGAACCCATCGGTCACCTCGGTGTGCAAGCAGAGCCTGTTCTGCCCCACGACCGAGGAGTACATCCTTCCAATTATCCACGGCAACGACCGTGTCGAATGGTTCGTGCAGCTGTCCGACGAGATCACCTGGGAGGTGGGCGATCGCGAGACCGGGCGCCCGCGCGCGCGTCTGACCATGAAGGCCGGCGACGTCGCGGCCATGCCGGCGGACATTCGGCACCAGGGTTTCTCGAAGAAGCGCTCCATGCTCCTGGTGTGGGAGAACGCCAACCCGGATCTGCCCAAGCGCTACGAGCGCGGCGAGCTGCCGCCCTATCCCGTGGAGTTCTGAGGTCCCTCTCCCCTCGCGGGAGAGGGTAGGGTGAGGGGCAGAACACCTGCTCACCCTCACCCCGGCCCTCTCCCGGGGGGAGAGGGAGGGTCCCTCTGACGTACGGGCCGCGGAGGCGTGGTTGGAAGCTGTTCAAAACAAGCTGTTCATCGACGGCGAGTTCGTCGACTCGGACGCGCGCGCGCGCATCCCGGTCCTGAACCCGCACGACAACTCGCTCATCACCGAGGTTGCCGAAGCGCAAAAGGTCGACGTCGACCGCGCGGTTGACGCGGCTCGCAAGGCCTTTCCCGCTTGGGCGAAGCTGGCGGCCGCCGACCGCGGGCGGCTGCTGCTCAAGCTCGCCGACGCTATCGAGGCGCGCGCCGAGGAATTGGCCAGGCTCGAAACGCTGGACACCGGTCATCCGCTGCGCGACACGAAGGGACTGGACGTTGTGCGCACGGCGTTTACGTTCCGCTATTTCGGCGGCATGGCCGACAAAGTTCACGGCAGCGTGGTGCCGGTGGAGCAGGGATTTCTCAACTACGTGCTGCGCGAGCCGCTAGGCGTGGTCGGTCAGATCGTGCCTTGGAACTTTCCGCTCATGTTCACCAGCTGGAAGATGGGCCCCGCGCTGGCCGCCGGCAACACGGTCGTACTCAAGCCGGCGGAGTTGACACCGCTGTCCAGCCTGCGCGTGGCGGAGCTGGCGCGGGAAGTCGGGTTCCCGAAAGGCGTGATGAACGTGGTGCCCGGCTACGGCAACCTGGCGGGACAGGTTCTGGCCGAGCATCCGGGCGTGGACAAGATCGCCTTCACCGGCTCGACTGTGACCGGCCGCAAGATCGTGCAAGCCTCGGCCGGCAACCTGAAGCGCGTGCAGCTCGAGCTGGGCGGCAAGGGTGCCAACATCGTATTCGACGACGCAAACCTGCTCGCTGCGGTGAACGGCTCGGCCTTCGCCATCTTCCACAACCAGGGCCAGGCCTGCATCGCGGGCTCGCGCCTGATCCTGCACGAGAAGATCGCCGAGGCGTTCCTCGACAAGTTCCTGGCGCTGGCGCGCTCGATCCGACTGGGCAACCCGCTGGATCCCGGGACCGAGATGGGGCCGCTCACGTCGACCCAGCATCGCGATCGGGTCTTGACGTATGTAAAGGTGGCGCGTGAAGAGGGCGGCGAAGTGCTGCTGGGCGGCAAGCCGCCCGAGCGTCAGGAGCTGGCCAAAGGCTGTTACGTCGAGCCGACGGTGGTCCGCGCCAGCCCGCGCTCGCGCGTGTCGCAGGAGGAAGTATTCGGTCCGTTCGTCACCGTCGCTACCTTCCGCGACGACGAGGAGGTGATCGCCATCGCCAACGGCACCGAGTACGGCCTTGGCGGCGGACTGTGGACTACGAATCTAGCGCGGGCCCACCGGGTAGCGGCAGCGATGCGCACCGGCATGGTGTGGATCAACTGCTACAAGCGCGTCAACCCCGGCTCTCCGTTCGGCGGGGTGGGCAGGTCCGGCTACGGCCGGGAGATGGGTTTCGAAGCGATGCACGACTACACTGAAGCCAAATCGGTGTGGGTCAACGTGGACGCACAAATCCCACCCTATTACCCGCGCTGACCTTCGACATGATCAACAAGATCGTCTCATCGGTAGCCGAAGCGGTCGCGGACATTCACGACGGGGCGACGGTGATGATCGGCGGCTTCGGTCCCGCCGGGATGCCGGCCGAGCTGATCGATGCGCTCATCGCTCAGGGCGCGAAGGATCTGACCATCGTCAACAACAACGCCGGCAACGGCGAGACCGGCCTCGCCGCGCTGCTGAAGGCCCGGCGAGTACGCAAGATTCTCTGCTCGTTCCCGCGCCAGGTCGATTCGTACGTGTTCGACGCGCTGTACCGCGCAGGCAAGATCGAGCTGGAGCTGGTGCCGCAGGGTAACCTGGCCGAGCGCATAAGAGCCGGCGGGGCCGGCATCGGCGCGTTCTTCACGCCGACCGGCTATGGGACGCAGCTGGCCGAAGGCAAGGAAACGCGCTCGATCGAGGGCCGCGGCTACGTGCTGGAGTACCCGATCCGCGCCGACTACGCGTTGATCAAGGCCGAGCGCGCGGACCGCTGGGGCAATCTGGTGTACCGCAAGACCGCCCGCAACTTCGGCCCCATCATGGCCACTGCGGCCACGTGTGCCGTCGCGCAGGTCAACCGGATCGTCGAGCTGGGCGAGCTCGACCCCGAAGTCATCGTCACGCCGGGCGTCTTCGTGAAGCGGATCGTGCATGTCCCCCGCTCCGGGCAAACCGGCACCGACCGCGTGCAGGCCGCGGCGTAACCGGATCTGAGCATAGGAGCGACCATGCAACGGCTCAACCGTGACCAGATGGCAGCGCGAGTAGCGCGGGACATCCCGGACGGCGCCTGCGTCAACCTCGGGATCGGGCTTCCGACGCTGGTCGCCAACCATCTTCCGAAAAATCGGGAGATCCTCCTGCACAGCGAGAACGGCGTGCTGGGCATGGGACCTGCCCCCGCGCTGGGCGAGGAGGACTACGACCTGATCAACGCGGGCAAAGACCCGGTCACACTGCTGCCGGGCGGAGCGTTTTTCCACCACGCCGACTCCTTCGGCATGATGCGCGGCGGCCACCTCGACATCTGCGTCCTGGGCGCCTTCCAGGTCTCCGTCAAGGGCGACCTCGCCAACTGGCACACCGGCGCGCCGGACGCGATTCCGGCGGTGGGCGGAGCCATGGATCTGGCGATTGGCGCCAAGCAGGTGTTCGTCATGATGGAGCATCTGACCAAGACGGGTCAGAGCAAGATCGTCGAGCGTTGCACCTATCCGCTCACGGGCATGGCATGCGTCAACCGCATCTACACCGATCTCGCCGTCCTGGATGTCACGCCGCAGGGGTTACGCGTGCGCGAGATGGTCGACGGATTGGGGTTCGAGGAGCTGACGCGCCTCACCGGTGTGCCGCTGGCGCAGGAACTCCTGCGGGCCTACGCATGAGAGCGTTCGTCTTCAACGCGCAACCCTCGCGCGTGGTGTTCGGCGCCGGCGCGCTCGAGCGGCTGGGCGAGGAAATCGAGCGCCTCGGGGCGAAGCGCGCGTTGGTGCTGAGCACACCGGAGCAGCGCGCCTCGGCCGAGGACATCGCGGCTCGGCTCGGCGCGCATGCAGCCGGTGTGTACGACAAGGCGGTGATGCACGTCCCGATCGAGAGCGCCGAGGCCGCGCGCGCCGAGGCCGCGCGGATCGGGGCGGACTGCTGCGTGGCGGTGGGTGGCGGCTCCACCGTCGGTTTGGGCAAAGCCATTGCACTCACTTCCGAGCTGCCGATCGTCGCCATCCCCACCACCTTCGCGGGCTCCGAAATGACGCCCATCTACGGCATCACCGCGCAAGGCCAGAAGAAGACCGGACGCGACCCACGCGTCCTGCCGAAGACGGTGATCTACGACCCGCGCCTGCTGCTCACGCTGCCCGCCCGTATCGCCGGCCCGAGCGGCATGAATGCCATCGCCCATTGCGTCGAAGCGCTGTATGCGCAGGATGCCAATCCCATCACTTCGCTGATGGCGGAGGAGGGGATACGCGCGCTGGCGGCGAGCCTGCCCACCGTGGTGCGCGACCCGGAAAACCTCGAGGCGCGCGGCGAGGCGCTGTACGGTGCCTGGCTGGCGGGCGCATGCCTCGGTCAGGTCGGCATGGCCTTGCACCACAAGCTGTGCCACACGCTGGGCGGGTCTTTCAATCTGTCGCATGCCGAGACTCACACGGTGATTCTCCCGCATGCCGCCGCGTACAACTTCGAGGCCGCCCCCGAAGCCATGACGCGCGTCGCGCGCGCGCTCGGCAGCATCGACCCGGCGGGTGCGCTGTACGACCTGGCGCGCGCCATCGGCGCCCCGCTTGCTTTGCAGGACATCGGCATGGCGCGCGATGGCTTGGAACGCGCTGCGAGGCTCGCCACCGAGAACCCCTATTACAACCCGCGGCCGGTAAGCTACGAGGCGATCCTTGCACTGCTCACCGCCGCTTATCACGGCGAACGCCCGCTTGCGGCCAAACGGCAGGCCGCGTGACGCGGCGAGCCACGAGCACTACTCACTCACCACGCATCAAACCACGACAAGAAGGAGGAGATCGAAAATGTCTGACCATACGCAGAAGAAAGACCGCGCTGCTGAAGGGCTGGGGGAGGCAAAGCGCCGCGCGTTCTTGCGGCTGATGAGCAGCGCCGCAGTCGTGGCCGGCGCCGGGAGCTTAAGCGCTCCCGCGTTCGCTCAGGCCAGCCGCAAAATCAAGATCGGCTATGTCTCACCGCAGACCGGACCGCTGGCCGCCTTCGGGGAATCCGACAACTTCGTGGTGGCGAACGTCAGGGCCGCGCTGAAAGGAGGCATACAGGTTGGCGGTGCCGTTTACCCGGTTGAGATCATCGTCAAGGACAGCCAGTCCAACCCGAACCGCGCGGCCGAGGTGGCCGGTGACCTGATCCTCAAGGACAAGATCGATCTGATGGTCGTTGCCTCCACACCTGAAACGACCAACCCCGTTTCGGACCAGTGCGAACTGAACGGCGTGCCTTGCATCTCCAGCGTTGCCCCGTGGCAGCCTTGGTTCTTCGGCCGCGGCGGCAAGCCCGGTGAGGGGTTCAAGTGGACCTATCACTTCTTCTGGGGTCTGGAGGACATCATTGCGGTATTCACCACGATGTGGGGCTCGCTGCCCACCAACAAGAAGGTGGGCGGGCTGTTCCCCAACGACGGCGACGGCAACGCGTGGGGCGACGCGAACGTCGGCTTTCCCAAACCGCTCAAGGAGAAGGGCTTCAGTCTCCTCGACCCGGGCCGCTACCAGAACCTCACCTCGGACTTCAGCGCCCAGATCGCGGAGTTCAAGAAGGCCGGCTGCGAGATCATCACGGGTGTGATGATCCCGCCCGATTTCCGGACCTTCTGGACCCAGGCGCGTCAGCAGGGGTTCACCCCCAAGATTGCTTCGGTGGGCAAGGCGTTGCTGTTTCCCGCGGCGGTGGAGGCGATCGGCGACAGCGCGGTCGGGCTGTCGAGCGAAGTGTGGTGGAGCCCGTCGCACCCGTTCAAGTCGTCGCTCAACGGTATGAGCGCGAAGCAGTTCGCCGACGCGTACGAGGCCGACACCAAGAAGCAGTGGACGCAGCCGATCGGCTTCGTACATGCCCTGTTCGAAGTGGCGGCGGACACGCTCAAGCGCAGCAAGTCTCTCGACGACAAGGCGGGGATCCGCGATGCCCTGGTGGCGACCAACCTCAACACCATCGTCGGCCCCATCAGCTGGGGGAAAGGGCCGTTCCCGAACGTGGCCAAGACCCCTCTGGTAGGCGGACAATGGGTGAAGGGTAAGAAGTACAAGTTCGATCTTGTCATCGTCGAGAACCAGACTGCGCCCAACATCCCGGTCGGCGGCAAGCTCAAGCCCATCGGCTGATCCGGGCGAGCGCGGCCATCGCTCGACGGCCTTGATGTCCCGGCTGCTCACTTTGGAGGGCGTCTCCAAGAGTTTCGGCGCACTCAAGGTCGTCGACGATGTGAGCCTGGCGTTGGAGGAAAGCGAAGCGCTGGGCATCCTGGGGCCGAACGGCGCGGGCAAGACCACCCTGTTCAACTTGATCAGCGGGGACTTGCGTCCCGACTCCGGGCGCGTCCTGCTGGGAGGCGAGGACATCACGGCGCTGGCGCCGCACCGGCGCTGCCGCTCCGGCATCGGGCGCTCCTACCAGATCCCGCACCCGTTCTCGGGCATGACCGTGTTCGAGAACCTGCTGGTGGCCGCCGTGTTCGGCGGCGGCATGACCGAGTCGGAGGCCGCAGCCCTGTGCGTCGATATCCTCGCGCGCACGGGCCTGGCTCGGCGCGCGAACCAGCTCGCCGGCTCGCTCACGCTGCTCGACCGTAAGCGCCTGGAGCTGGCGCGCGCACTGGCCACGCGCCCGCGCGTGCTGCTGCTCGACGAGATCGCCGGCGGGCTGACCGAGCACGAGGCACGCGCGCTGGTGGACACCATCCAAGGTATCCGCGCGCAGAATGTTGCCATCATCTGGATCGAGCATGTGGTGCATGCGCTGCTCGCCTGCGTCCAGCGTCTCGTGGTGCTCAACTTCGGCGCGTTGATTGCACAGGGCGAGCCGCACGCAGTGGTGTCCAGCCCCGAGGTGCAGCGGGTTTACATGGGCATCGAGATCTAGCGCAAAGGACGAGATGCTGGCCACCCACGGTCTCACCGCCTTCTACGGCGACTTCCAGGCCCTGTTCGGCATCGACCTCGAGGTGGCCAAGGGCGAGATCGTCGCCGTCATCGGCGCCAACGGCGCCGGCAAGTCCACGCTGCTCAAGGCCATCACCGGGCTGGTTCCCTCGCCGCGGGACGCCGTGCGGTTCGAGGGCCAACCCATCGGCGGGCGCGCTGCGCATCAAATCCTGGGCCTGGGTGTGGCCATGGTGCCGGAGGGGCGGCGGTTGTTCTCCAGCCTTTCGGTGGAGGAAAACCTGCTGCTCGGCCGATACCGCAAGCGGGCGGGACCGTGGACTCCGGAGCGCGTCTACGACCTCTTCCCAGTGCTGGGCGAGAGGCGGCACGCGCCCAGCACCTCGCTCTCCGGCGGGCAGCAGCAGATGGTGGCCATCGGCCGGGCGTTGATGGCCAACCCGAAGCTGCTGATCTGCGACGAGATGTCGCTGGGCCTCGCGCCCGTCGTGATCAAGACCATCTACGACTCGCTGCCCGCCATCGTCGCAGAGGGCATCACGCTGGTCATCGTCGAGCAGGATGTCGGGCTCGCCATGCGCGTGTCGCATCGCCTCTACTGTCTCCAGGAGGGGCGCGTGTCGCTGGCGGGGCGCTCGCAGGACCTCAGCCGCGAGCAGGTCTCGGCGGCCTATTTCGGCGTGTGACGGATGACCGGCTGGCTCGACACGCTGATCCAGGGCGTTCTGCTGGGCGGCCTGTATGCGCTGTTTGCGATGGGCCTGTCGCTGATCTTCGGCGTGATGCGCCTGGTGAACATCGCGCATGGCGACCTCATCGTGTTGGCCGCGTATCTCGCTCTGGTGGTGGTGGATGCGACCGGCCTGGGCCCCCTGAGCGCACTGGCGATCTGCGTGCCGGCCATGTTCGTTCTCGGCTATGTCCTGCAGCGCGGGCTGCTCAACTTCACGCTGGGCGGCGATATCCTGCCGCCGCTGCTGGTCACGTTCGGCCTGTCCATCATCATCCAGAATGCGCTGCTGCAGACCTTCTCGGCCGACCCGCGCGCGCTGCGCCTGGGGGGCTTCGAGACCGGCAGCTTCCACCTGGGCGCCGGCATCGCGGTGGGCTACTTCCCGCTGCTGGTATTAGGCGTGGCCGTCGCCCTGACCGTTGCGCTCGAATTGCTCTTCGCGCGTATCCCGCTGGGACGCGCTTTCCGCGCCACCTCCGACGACCCCGAGGCGGTTCAGCTCATGGGGGTGAACGACCGGCATGTATACGGGCTGGCCATGGGCATCGCGCTGGCCATCGTTGCAGTAGCCGCCGTCTTCTACGGCATCCGCACTACGTTTGCGCCGACCGACGGCCCCGACCGTCTACTGTTCGCGTTCGAGGCGGTGATCATCGGAGGGTTGGGCTCGTTCTGGGGCACGCTGGCCGGCGGCACCTTGCTGGGTGTGGCGCAAGCCATCGGCTTTCGCCTGGACCCGGGCTGGGGTGTGCTCACCGGCCATCTGGCTTTCCTCGCCGTGCTGCTGTTCAAGCCCACCGGCCTGTTCCCGCGGACGAAGTGAACAGGTGAAGAAATGAAGGAAGTGAAGGGAGTGAAGAGGTGAACTAGACTCCACGAACGACGAATCACGAGCCACGAATCACGAGCCACGCCCCATGTCCTTCACCGTCGAACGCGCTACCCGAGCGAGCCGCACCGGCGCTATAGCCGCGGCCCCCGCGATCATCGCGCTCGCGACCCTGCCCTGGTGGGGCGAATCGAGCTGGATGCGCACGTTCGTCGAGTTCGCCTGCCTGCTCACTCTGGCGCAGATGTGGAACCTGCTTGCAGGCTACGGCGGGGTGGTGTCGATCGGACAGCAGGCGTTTCTGGGCCTGGGCGCGTACGCTTTGTTCGTGCTGGCCGATCACGCTGGGGTCAACCCTTTCCTGTGCGTCCCGCTGGCGGGGCTGATCGCGGCTGTGATCGCGCTTCCCACCGCCAAGGTGGTGTTCCGACTGCGCGGCGGATACTTCGCGGTCGGCACCTGGGTGGTGGCAGAGGTCTATCGGCTGCTGATCGCCAACGCCTCCTTTCTAGGCGGAGGCTCGGGCAAGAGCCTGGCAGCCGTGCGGCCCTTCTCTAAGGCGGTGCGCGAGTCGGCTACTTTTTGGGTCGCGCTGACTGTGGTCGTGGCGGCCATCGCCTTCGTGTATCTGCTGCTGCGCTCGCGCCATGGACTGGCGCTGATCGCGATCCGCGACAGCGAGCGCGCAGCCGCGAGCCAGGGCATCGACGTCGACGCTACCAAGCTGTGGGTCTATATCGCGTCGGCCGCCGGTTGCGGCGTGGCAGGCGCGCTGTACTACCTCAACACTGTGCGCGTCTCGCCCGACGCTGCATTCAACGTCGGTTGGACCGCCTACATCATCTTCATCGTCGTGATCGGCGGCATCGGCACCATCGAGGGCCCGATCCTCGGCACCCTGATATTCTTCCTGTTGCGCGAGGCGCTGGCCGACTACGGCTCGGTGTACCTGATCGTGCTCGGTGCGGTGGCGGTGCTGGTGATGGTGAAGTTCCCGCGCGGCCTGTGGGGCTATGTCCAGCAGCGCTTCGACCTGCGCTTCTTCCCGGTGCAACGACGCGTGCCGCTGCATGGGCTTGTGCCGGATCCCCGGGCGGTGGCCGCTGCCGGGGCGCCGCGAAACTGATCCTGCGAGGAACGAACATGACCGAAGCTTACATCTGCGATGCGGTGCGCACCCCGGTCGGCCGGTACGGCGGGGCGCTGTCAGCGGTTCGCACCGACGATCTTGCGGCTATCCCAATCCGGGCGCTCATCGAGCGCAACTCGGGTGTCGAGCGGGGCAGGGTAGACGACGTGATCTATGGCTGCGCCAACCAGGCCGGAGAGGACAACCGCAACGTCGCGCGCATGGCGTCGCTGCTTGCCGGGCTGCCCGTCGAGGTGCCCGGCGTCACGGTGAATCGCCTGTGCGGCTCGAGCATGGATGCCGTGGGCACCGCGGCGCGCGCGATCCGCAGCGGCGAGGCCGATCTGATCATCGCGGGCGGGGTGGAGAGCATGTCGCGCGCTCCGTTCGTGATGGCCAAGAGCGATGCCGCTTTCTCGCGCAGCATGAAGCTGGAGGACACCACCATCGGCTGGCGCCTGATCAACCCGCTGATGAGGCCGCGCTACGGCGTGGACAGCATGCCCGAAACGGCCGAGAACGTGGCCGTGGAGTTCAAGATCGCGCGCTCGGACCAGGACGCCTACGCTCTGCGCAGCCAGCAGCGCTATGCCAGAGCGCGGGCGGATGGCTTCTTTTCCGCCGAGATGGTGCCGGTCACGATCCCGCAGAAGAAGGGTGAGCCGACCGTGGTGCGGGAGGACGAGCATCCGCGCGAGACATCGCTGGACGCGCTCGCGAAGCTCAAGCCCATCGTGCGCGAGGACGGCACGGTGACGGCGGGCAATGCATCCGGCGTCAACGACGGTGCATGCGCACTGCTGTTGGCTTCCGAGGCTGCGACCAAGGCGTACGGCCTCAAGCCCATGGCGCGGGTGCTCGCCATGGCTACTGCCGGCGTCCCGCCGCGCATCATGGGTATCGGTCCCGCGCCAGCGATGCGCAAAGCGCTCGCGAAGACCGGTCTGAAGCTGGCCGAGATCGACGTCATCGAGCTGAACGAAGCATTCGCGGCACAGGTGCTCGCCGTGCTGCGCGATCATGGGATCGCGGATGACGCCGCGCATGTTAACCCCAACGGCGGTGCCATCGCGGTGGGACATCCGCTGGGCGCGAGCGGCGCGCGGCTGGTCACCACAGCCCTGTATCAGCTTCGTCGCACCGGTGGCCGGTATGCGTTGTGCACCATGTGCATCGGCGTAGGGCAGGGCATCGCGGTGGTCATCGAGCGCGTATAGGCTGGACGTGAACCTTCTGCTGACGCCCACCGTGTACGGTGGCTACAGCCGACTGCATTGAACGATTTTTGGGAGAAGAAGCATGCGTAACCTGACCGAAAAGAATCTCACGGATGCCGTGTTGGCCAAGCTGGACGGGACCACCGACGCGCGCTTCAAGCAGATCATGGTGAGCCTCATCACGCACCTGCACGCCTTCGTGCGCGAGGTGGAGCTGACCGAGGAGGAGTGGTTCACCGGTATCCAGTTCCTCACCGCCACCGGCCAGAAGTGCGACGACAAACGGCAGGAGTACATCCTGCTCTCCGACACGCTCGGCGTATCGATGCTGGTCGATGCGATGAACCATCGCAAGCCGTCCGGTGCCACCGAGTCGACCGTGTTGGGACCCTTCTACGTAGCGGGTGCGCCGGAAGAGCCCTTGGGCGCCAACATCGCGGAGGGTGTGGAAGGCGAGCCCACCTACTTCTCGGGGCGCGTGCGCGCCCTGGATGGAAAGCCCATCGCCGGCGCAACGCTGGATCTGTGGTCGACCGACGGAGCCGGCTGGTACGACGTGCAATTGCAGGGCGACAAGGGCATGCGAGCGCGCGGCAAGATCAAGACCGACGCCGACGGGCGCTACGGGTTCTGGACCATCAAGCCGGTGAGCTATCCGATCCCGACCGACGGCCCGGTGGGCAAGATGCTCCTGAAGACGGGCCGCCACCCCTACCGTCCCGCGCACACGCACATGATCGTGTCCGCGCGCGGATACAAAACGGTCACGACTCATGTGTTCGTCGAAGGCGACCCCTATCTTGAGTCGGATGCGGTCTTCGCGGTGAAGAACTCCCTGGTCGCCGACTTCAAGCGCCAGGACCCGGGTCTCGCGCCGGACGGCAAGCGCATGGACCGACCCTTTTACACGGTGCGCTACGAGTTCGCGCTGGAGCCCGCGTAGCCCATGAGCGACTGGCGGACGCTACGCTTTGCCCCGGCCGCTGGCACGCGGCTGTGTGCAGCGGACGAGGTGCCCGAGGGGCAGGGCAAGGAGGTCCTGTTCGGCGAGGGCAAAGACGCCTTCCGTGTCGTCCTATTTCGGCTGGCCAACCACCTACTCGCCTTCCACAACTGCTGCCCGCATTTCTCGCTGCCGCTGAACTACGAGCCCGACAGGTTTCACGTGTTCGACGGCGAGTTGTTGATGTGCGCGCACCACGCCGCCGTCTTCCGTCTCCCCGACGGCCTGTGCGTGGACGGGCTGTGCGGGAACGAGCGGCTCACCGCCATTGCAATCGAGGACCGCGACGGGGAGATCACCATCGCCTGACAAAGCGCAGGCGTATCTCAAGAGCAAGGGCGTCACGTTTCTCGGCGACCCACAGCGATGACATCCGGGCCGAGCGTGGCCGCCCGCGATTTAACAGTTTGTCATTCAGCGGCGACGTGACTGACGGAAACTCCTACAGAATTTCATTGACTTTTCGTACAATGTTGTGAAACTACGCTAACACATACACTTAACTAGAAACACGGTTCGCGGTTGTCGCCGAGGGAGCTCCGGCGATGTTTACCAGTGATCCCGAATAACCAACCCGTCTCAAAACCGGATCGCCGCGCCCAGGGTTCCGGCCGGCGCGTCCAGCGCCGCCGCCCAACGGATGTCCTACGCGCGAACGACGACGCCTTTCGGGCCCTCGTTCAGCACTCGCAGGACGTCATCTCCATACACGATGCCCAAGGTGTAACGCTTTACGAGTCCCCCTCGGCATCGCGCGTGCTGGGTTCTTCCCCCGGCGCGCTGGTAGGGCGCATCCCCTTCGATTCGATCCACCCCAAGGATGTGGCGGGCGCGCGCAAAGCCTTCGCCAAGCTGCTGGAGGGGCAAGGACCGAAGGCCCCCATCGAGTTCCGGTTCCGGCACGCCAAGGGCCATTGGATCTACCTCGAAGCCCTGGGCAGTAACCTCCTCGATCACCCGGGCATCCGCGGGGTCGTGATCACCTCGCGCGACGTGTCGGAGCGGCACAAGGCCGAGAAACGCGCCCAGTACTTCTCGCAACACGACGGGCTGACCGGGCTGCCCAACCGTGTCCTGATGCAAGACCGGCTGCACCAGGCTATCAGCCAGGCGCGGCGCGCCGGCGGACAGGTCGCGCTGATGTTCATCGATCTCGACCGCTTCAAGACGGTGAACGACTCCTTCGGGCGCGTCATCGGGGATACGCTGCTCAAGCAGGTGGCGGAACGCTTGACGACCTGCTTGCGCGACACCGACACGGTTGC
>JBGPOV010000002.1:0-96592 GCA_041488255.1 Gammaproteobacteria bacterium
ATCCTGGTGGAGACCGCCTTCATCAGCAACCCGAGCGAGGAGACCCGGCTGTCCAAGCCCGAGTATCAGGAGCAGCTGGCCGCTGCGATGCTGCAGGGTATTCGGAAGTACTTCGCCCACAACCCGCCGTCGGCCCGAGACAAGGTCGCGGCAAACCCGTGACGCGCGAGCTGACGCGGAGCCCAGACGCACGAGCCGGGGGCATAACAGGAGCGCGAACCGGTCGGGTGCCTGCGGCCACACCCTGGGCCGCCTGTTGCACCCGGCCCCTTGTCGTTCTAGGATGAAAGCAACCTATTGCGAGGCATACGGTCCTACCTGCGCAGAGGCGTCGGCCAGCTGACGGTCGTCTTGGTCCCAAGGCTTTACGGATACGCTCCGAGATCAAGGCGCGCAGAAAACAGGCGTTCAAGGAACTGAAATGGAACAACTCAGACTCGGCCTCCCCCCAAGGGACGCGGCCAACCCTGTCACGCGGCTTCTATTCGGCCTGCTGGCGCTAGTGGTCGGGCTCGGCATATTTGCAGTGGTGCTGTTCGTCGTCCTGCCGGTGGCCGGGATCATCGTGTCGGCAGCCGTGGGCGGCGCGATCCTGGCTTTGGCCGGCGTGGTTATGATGGTCCCCTTCCTTCTGGTCACCGCCACAGTCCTGATCTTCTTTTCCCGGTCCAGTGCGCGCCGCCACACCAGCGTCCGCACTCACTCCGTCGGGCGTTGACGTCGCCACTCCCGCCGTGCGCCACGCAGCGCGGCGGTCGTCGCAGACATGATCGCGGGTATCCTGCTCGCGGCCGGGGCCGGAATCCGGTTCGGCGGACCCAAGCTACTGCATCGGCTCCCCGGGGACACCCCGGTCGGGCTGGCGGCCCTGCGCAATCTCAGGGCCGCTCTACCCGACGTGGTGACCGTGGTCCGGCCCGGCGACGAAGAACTCCGTCAGTTGCTAGCGCGCGAACAAGTTCGGGTCATCGAGTGCGCTGAGGCCGAGCGTGGGATGGGACATAGCCTAGCAGCCGGCGTGGCCGCGGAACGCGGCGCCGACGGATGGGTGATTGCGCTGGCGGACATGCCGCACATTCGGCCGGGCACCATCCGGGCTGTAGCGCGGGCTCTGGAGCAAGGGGCCGAGCTCGTGGTGCCCGTGTTTGCCGGTGAGCGCGGTCATCCGGTCGGCTTCGGCCGCCGGTTCCGCGACCACCTGTTGGCCTTGTCCGGAGACACCGGCGCCCGCGCCATCCTGACGGCACATGCCTCGGCGCTGCACCAGCTGGAGGTAGATGACCCGGGAATCCTGCAGGACGTGGACACCCCGGCCGACGCGGCGCGACTGGTGGGACCGTGATTCGTAACTCCTCGTAACTCGCCAGCCGCGATCATCGGCGTTGCGACTCACGAATCACGGGGCACGGATCACGGCTTCAATACGATCGCCTTGAGACTGCCCGTGATCCTGAATGTATTCTTCACCAGGTTGGAGGTTGAGCGCAGCTCCACGTAGGCGCGACCGTTGATGTCCTTGTTCGGCAGGATCTCGCACGCCCCGCTTGCTGCGAGCAATCCCGCACTAAGCCGAGCGTTGCTGTAGGTGTAGCGAGCGCCGGCGACCGTGAGAGCGCCGGACAACTCGTCGAATTTGGTCTTGCCACCCTGGACGCCGTCGCGTCTTGGCGACTGTAGCGCACGCACGAAGTCGAACCCGGAAAGACTGCCCTTCTGCACTGTGAACGTGGATTCGACGCGCGGGTTCTCGAACAGGGTATCCAGCGAACCAGCCTGCAGAGCATAGCGGCCTTTCGCATCCAGCAGTCCGTCCGAGACGATGTCGATCTTGAGCGCCTTCATGGCCGCCTCCAGCTCGACGCGCTTGAACTCGAACTCACCCTCCAGGCTCCAGGGCGACCCCCAGCTCACCACTGCCTGGCCCTTGGCCTGCCCGCCGTAGAGATACAAGTCCATCTCGGTCAGGCGGATTTGGCTGCTGCTCAGCACGCCCTTTACCGTGCCTTCGGTCAGCTCGAAGCCGGGCCCCAGCGGCAGCGAGAAGTTCTTGACACGCGCGCTGATGTCCGCAGCCGGCCCATTGGGCAGGATCTCCGCATCGAAGCGCCCGTCAACCGACTCGATCATCGCGCGCACCAACGTTCCGTCCAGCGCTAGGAATAGCCGAGCGTTGAAGGCCGGCATTGCCGTCCCCCTGACGTCCAGCTTCGTGCCCTTCAACACGATCTTACGGACCTTGAGCTTGCCGGCTTTCGTGCCATCGTCGGCAAGCCAGCCCGGCAATCGGACCAGCGCGTCTTGGGTGGCCTGGAGTTCATCGATCTCAAGGCTCTTGATCAGCTTCTCGCCGCCGAACATTGAGCCGATGTCCATGTAGGCGGTCACGTTATGCACACGCACGTCTTGCTGCTGCCCGATCGTCACATTGTCCAGCTTGAGGTGAAAGCTCGGGAATACGGAGGCGTGCAGAGCGCCGATGCGCACCGGCTCGCCGATCCTCTCCGAGGCGAGCTTCTCCATCTCGGGCGCATAAGCCGATAGCGGCGCGACTTGGATCCCGACGATGAGCAGCGCAACGGCCACGATACCGGCCACCAGCGCGATCCGGCCCGGGCCCCAGGCCCGTTTCTTGGCTTCCCGCGCCAGCCGCTCGCGGTCGGATTTCTTCCGGTCCAGTTCCTCCTGGTCCGAACGCTTCTTAGCCAGCGCCTCCTCGCGCGCACGCTGGTCCTGCTCGCGCCGCTCGCGCTCGCGCTTCTTGCGTTCCTCCTCGCTTTTCTTCTTGCGCTCTTCCTGCTCCTTAGCCCTTTTTCCCCTCTCTTCCTGCTGGCGCCTAATGCCCTCTTCCCGCGACCGCTGCTCGGCCTCACGACGTGCCCGCTCCGCGGCTTCAGCCAGCTCGCGACCCTCCTGGTCGGCCTTCTCGCGCGCCTCGCGCTCAGCGCGGTCCATGGCTGCGCGCGCCTCCTCTTCCAGGCGGAAACGGCGCTCCTGCTCCTCCAGGGCCTTGCGGATGGCCTCTTCCTTGACCATGAACTCCTTCTCGACCTCGGCCTCGGCGCGCTTCAGCGCATCCAGGTCAGAGTCGAGGTTCATGGAGATGGCCGGCGCAACCAGAGGCGCCATGTCCAGGCTCGGGAACGGGCTCGAGTCGAGCCGCTCCTCCTCGCGCCGCTTGCGCTCCTCGTTCTCCCGGCGCTTGCGCTCCTCGTCCTCTTTGCGCTTGTTCTCTTCCTCCCGCTTGCGGGCGCGTTCCTCGTCATCTCGCCGCTTGCGTTCCTGTTCCTCGCGCTGACGACGCTCGTCCTCCCGGCCCTTGCGCTCTTCATCCTGGCGCTGACGCTCTTCTTCCTCGCGCTGCTTGCGTTCCTCGTCTTCGGTTAGCGGCCCTTGTTCCAGCCGCCTAATTAACTCTTGCTCCTCGCGCCGGTGACGTTCTTCGAGCTCGCGGCGCAGCCGCTCTGCTTCTTCTTTGCGTCTGCCCTCCTCTTCCTCCTTGCGTTTGCGTTCCTCCTCCTCCTGCTCGCGCCGCTTGCGCTCCTCTTCCTCCTTGCGCCTGTGCTCTTCCTCCTCCCGCCGCCGACGCTCTTCTTCCTCCTTGCGTCTACGCTCTTCTTCCTCGCGCCGCTTGCGCTCCTCTTCCTCCTTGCGCTTGCGCGTTTCTTCCTCGCGCCGCCCGCGCTCCTCTTCCTCCCGGCGCTTGCGCTCTTCCTCATCCCGCCGCTTGCGTTCTTCTTCCTCGCGGCGCTTGCGCTCTTCTTCCTCCCGACGCCGACGCTCTTCCTCTTCCCGGCGCTTGCGCTCTTCCTCTTCGCGCCGCTTGCGCTCCTCTTCCTCTCGGCGCTTGCGCTCCTCTTCCTCCTGGCGCTTGCGTTCCTCATCCTCGCGGCGCTTGCGCTCTTCGTCTTCCCGGCGCTTGCGTTCGGCCTCTACTCGTGCCGCCGCCTCGGCTTGGATCTTGGCGCGGCGCTCTGCTTCTTCGCGCACCTTGCGCTCGGCTTCTTCCTTGGCACGCTTTTCGGCTTCGAGCTTCTCACGCGTTCTGCGCTCTGCTTCCTCCTTTACCCGCTTCGGTTCGTCCAGGCGGAAGCGCATCTCTGCTTCCAGCTTTTCGCGGCGCGCCTGCTCCTCCTTCGCCTTGCGCTCGGCTTCCTCCCGGATGCGGCGCGCGGCTTCCTCCTCACGGGCGCGGCGCACGGCGTCTTCCTTGGCGCGCTTCTCCCCTTCTTCGCGCGCCTTGGTCGCGGCCGCCTCCGAGGCTTTGCGCTCCGCCTCTTCCCGCTGCCGCTGCTCGGTCTGCGCACTCTGGTAAAACCCAGGCTTGGACGATTTCGCCGGCCCGAGGATCTGAGTGAAGTCGAGGTCGTCGACGTACGACGTGCTGGGCGGCACCGGCGGGATGGTCACGCTGGTGTAGTCAGCGGAGCCTGCGGGGTTGGTGAACTCCTTGATGAAGCCACCGTCGGACAAGCCAGCCAGCACCTTGCGGAGTTCCACTTCAGTGATGCGGCTCTTGTCGACCAGATCGTCGAGCGTGGCCTTACCGTCCACGAGGTTCAGGACCCGGAACTGATCTTTCGACAGGCGGTTGGACTTGTTCTTGATCTCCAGCAGGCCTTTGCCGGTCTTGGAGAATACCGTCGTCTTGTTCATTGCCCTTGCGTGCTCGCCGAAGCCTGGGGCGGATCTGCCATAGGAGTTGAGGGGTGCCCGGGGAACAGGTCCCGCCACCGGCTACATTAATCGGTGGCGTGCCCCGGTTTCGATCACTCCGCCAAGCATTTAGCGCGCCAGCTCGGCGCAGTCAGGCGGGTCGAGAATGGGTGGGCCGAGGCTGCGGGCTTGGAGCCAGACTAGTCCCGAGCAGGTGCCGCGCTCACGGCCAAGTTAGGCAAGTCCCTTCACTATGTCCTCCACCACCTTCTTGGCGTCGCCGAACACCATCATCGTCTTGTCCATGTAGAACAGCTCGTTATCTAGGCCGGCGTAGCCTGCGGCCATGGATCGCTTGTTCACGATCACAGTGCGTGCCTTGTAGGCCTCCAGGATCGGCATGCCGTAGATCGGGCTGCCCGGCGTCTTGGCCGCCGGGTTCACGACGTCGTTGGCGCCCAGGATCAGAGCCACGTCGGTGGTGCCGAACGCGCTGTTGATGTCTTCCATCTCGAACACCTGGTCGTAGGGCACCTCGGCTTCCGCCAGCAGCACGTTCATGTGTCCGGGCATCCGGCCCGCGACCGGATGTATGGCGTAGCGTACCTGCACGCCTTTCTCGACCAGTTTCTGGGCCATTTCCTTGACCGCATGCTGGGCCCGCGCCACCGCCAAGCCGTACCCAGGCACGATGATCACGGACTCGGCGTTGGCCATCAGAAAACCGGCGTCCTCGGCGCTCCCGCTGCGCACCGACTTTTGTTGCGCGCCAGCCGCCGCGGCCCCCTCGGCGGCGCCGAATCCGCCCAGGAGGACGTTGAAGAAGGACCGGTTCATGGCCTTGCACATGATGTAGGACAGAATCGCGCCTGAGGAGCCCACCAGCGACCCGGAAATGATCAGCATGGTGTTGTTCAGCGAGAAGCCGATGCCCGCAGCGGCCCAGCCGGAGTAGCTGTTCAGCATGGAGATCACCACCGGCATGTCGGCGCCCCCGATGGGGATGATGATCAGCACGCCGAGCACAAAGGCGATGGCGGCCATGACCATGAAGGGCAGCCATTGGCCCTCTTTGCCGGAGAAGAAAAACACCATCCCGAACACGACCATCACCAGGGCCAGAGCCAAGTTCACCCAGTGCTGGCCTTTGAACACCACGGGCGCGCTCGAGATCTTGCCCGACAGCTTGCCGAAGGCGATCACCGAGCCGGAGAAGGTGATTGCACCGACAAACGTCCCGATGAACAGCTCGATCTTGTTGCCCTTGGGCAACGGGTCGCCGATGCCAAACGCGCCGGGGTCGTGCACCGCGGTGATCGCGATGAGGACCGCGGCCAGGCCTACCAACGAGTGCATGGCGGCCACCAACTCGGGCATCTGGGTCATCTGCACGCGCCGCGCCACGAACGCGCCGGCCGTGCCGCCGATCAGGACGCCCAGGAGGATCAGCATATAGTTGCTGGTGATCAGCAGCGTGGTGACCACCGCAAGCAGCATGCCGACGATACCGAACAGGTTCCCGCGGCGCGCCGTCTCGGGGTGCGACAGGCCCTTCAGCGCCAGGATGAACAGGACCGAGGCGATGAGGTAAGCCAAGGCGACTTGGTTGGGGGACATTCTTGCTCCTTATCGGGCACGCACAGAGCGGGATGCGGGAGGCCGGAACGACGGACGTCGCGATGCCAACCGCTGCCTGCTCACTGCGACTTCTTCCCCTGTTTCGGAGCTTTCTTTTTGAACATCTCCAGCATGCGCTGGGTCACCAGGAACCCCCCGAACACATTTACCGCTGACAGCGTCACGGCTACAAACCCGATGGCCGAGCCGAAGTCGAGCTTTTCGGGCCCGGCCGCCAGCATCGCGCCGACGATGATGATGCCGGAGATGGCGTTGGTGACCGACATCAGCGGGGTGTGCAGCGCCGGCGTTACGGTCCACACCACGTGGTACCCCACGAAGATGGCCAGCACGAAGACGGTCAGGTTGACAAGGGTAGGGTCGATGTGTCCGGTCATCTCATTCTCCTTCGGAGCGTGATTCGGGATTGGTGATTCTGCGTGACTCGCAGGCTCGTGGTGACGACCCGCGGCGCTGCATCCGACAGCTACTACCCGCGATTCGCTAGTTGCGATTCACGAGGCACGCATCACGGCTTTTTCACCACTTCTCCGCCGATGCACAGCAGGGCCCCGGCGATGATCTCGTCCTCGCGGTTGAGGTTCAGCTGTCCGGTCTTGGGGTCCACCAGCAGGTTGAAAAAATTGAGCACATTGCGCGCGTATAAAGCGCTGGCGTCGGCCGCCACCAGCGCCGGTAAGTTGGCGATACCGATCAGCTTCACGCCGTGCTTGACCACGATCCTATCGCGCTCGGTCAGCGGGCAGTTGCCGCCTTGCTCGATGGCCATGTCCACGATCACCGCGCCGGGCTTCATGGCCTTGACCGTCTCCTCCTTCAACAGCACGGGGGCCGGTCGCCCCGGGATGAGGGCCGTGGTGATGATGATGTCGGCTGCCTTGGCGCGCTCGTGTACCAGCTCCGCCTGGCGCCGCATCCAGTCCGCCGGCATGGGGCGCGCGTAACCACCCACACCCCCGGCGATCTCGCGCTCCTCATCGGTTAGAAAAGGCACATCGAGGAACTTGGCGCCCAGGCTCTCGATCTGCTCCTTGACCGCCGGGCGCACGTCGGACGCTTCGATCACGGCGCCGAGACGTTTAGCCGTGGCAATAGCCTGCAACCCGGCAACGCCCGCGCCCAGTACGAGCACACGCGCCGCTTTAACGGTTCCGGCCGCGGTCATCAGCAACGGCATGAACCGCTGATACTCGTTGGCCGCCAGCATCACCGCCTTATAGCCGCCGATGTTGGCCTGGGACGAGAGCACGTCCATCGCCTGAGCGCGTGTGATGCGCGGCAGCGACTCCAGGGCGAAGCCGGTCAGTCCCGCCCTGGCGTAACTCTCGACAGCCGCTGCGTCGTAGGGATTGAGCAGTCCGATGAGAATCGTGTCTTTCCGGATCAACCCCAGCTCGGAGGGTTCGGGCGCGCGCACCTTGAGCACGATCTCCGATTGCCGATACAGCTCGGCTGCGCTGCTCGCGATGAGCGCGCCGACGGCACTGAATTCCGCATCGGGCACCGAGGCCTTCTCCCCTGCACCGGCCTGGATCAGCAGCTTGTGGTGACCGCCAGAGGTGAGCTTCTTGACGGTCTCGGGCGTAGCCGCGACCCGCGTCTCGCCGGCGCGGACCTCGACCGGAATGCCGATCTGCACGGTGATTGTCTCCCTGATGCGCCGATCCCGAAGTCCCCGGCAGGGACCATCTTGTTATCCTTGGGAAGTGGCGCCTGATTCGAGCGTAGCGGCGGATTATAGGGAAGTCGCCCGACTCGCGCCAATGCCGGGCAGACGGGTGCGGGACCGCAGCCAGGCGCAAAGCGAGATCTATCCGGATGCGAAGTGCTCCTGACGCGAGCGCTTGTTGTCCTGCACCTGGCTGCATGCCAGCTGGCGCGCTCGCGAACAGCGTCGACGTCGGGTGCTGGGGCTATAATTGTGCGAACGCTGCCCGCCTTCGATGCCCGCTATTCGCATTCTCAACGAGCTGCTGATCAACCAGATCGCCGCCGGCGAGGTGGTAGACCGCCCGGCCGCAGCGCTCAAGGAGTTGCTCGAGAACAGTCTCGACGCGCAAGCCCGCGCGGTCCAGGTAGAGCTGCTCAGTGGCGGCGTCAAACAGCTCAAGGTCATCGATGACGGCGAGGGCATCGCAGAAGACGAACTGCCACTCGCGCTCGAGCGGCACGCCACCAGCAAAATCGCCACTCTGGAGGATCTGGAGCGGGTGGCCAGCCTCGGCTTCCGCGGCGAGGCGCTGGCCAGCATTGCCGCTGTATCCCACCTAACGCTCACGAGTCGCACTGCGTCGAACAAGCACGCCTGGCGCATTCAGTCGAGCGGCGGAGTTGTCGCTCCGGTGGAGCCCGCCGCAGCCGTGGCGGGCACCGCTGTCGAGGCACGCGATCTGTACTACAACACGCCGGCACGCCGCAAGTTCCTGCGCACGCAAGGCACCGAGCTCGGTCACTGCGAAGAGGTGTTCAAGCGCATCGCCCTGTCGCGGCCGCAAGTGGCCATGACGCTTACACACAACGGCCGCTCCCAATGGCGGCTCGCGCCTCACTCCTTCGAGCAGCGCGCCCGCGCACTATTGGGAGAGGAATTTGAGTCGGCCAGCCTGGCGCTGGACGAGCAGGTTGCCGGCGTGCGCGTGCACGGCTTGATCGCTTCTCCCACATTCAACCGCAGCGCACGCGATTACCAGTACTTCTTCGTCAATGGGCGCTTCGTACGCGACAGGCTGATCGCGCACGCCGTGCGCCAGGCTTTTCACGACGTGCTGCATCAGGAGCGCCATCCGGCTTTTGTGCTGTTCCTCGAGGTGGATCCAGCCAAGGTCGACGTGAACGTCCACCCGACCAAGAGCGAGGTTAGATTTCGCGATCCGCGCGCGGTGCACCAGTTCCTATTCCATGCGCTGACCAAGGCTTTGGCCGCGGCACGCGCGGGCGCGTCATCCGTGCCAGCCTCGCTTTTGGCCACCGGGCAAGCCGGTGTGGGAGCGGTGCCGCGCGCGGCGTTTGGTTCTTCCACGCTCCCCTCGCACTCGGTCCACGGAGCGGGGACAGGATTGACGCCGCAACAGCAAACCGCGGCCCTCGCGACCATGCAACCAGCCGCACTCTACGATGTGCTGTTCCGGCGCGAGGCTGGGGCCATGATGTCGGCCGTGCCGCCGGCGAACGAGGTGCCACCCCTGGGATTCGCCCTGGCGCAGCTGGCCGGCGTTTACGTGCTGGCGCAGAACGACAAGGGCCTGGTGGTGGTGGACATGCACGCGGCGCACGAGCGCATCGTATACGAGAAGCTCAAGACGGCGCTCGATGTGGACCGCATTCCTACCCAAAGCTTGCTCATTCCTGCCACACTGCGCGCGAGCCCACTCGAGGCGGCGCTGGTGGAGGAGAACGCCGAGCCTCTGCGGCAACTCGGGTTCGAACTGGCCGTCATAGCTCCCGAGGCGCTGGTGGTACGCTCGGTGCCCGCGCCGCTGCAGGACGCGGATCCGGTCGAGCTGGCGCGCGATGTTCTCCGCGAGATCGGCGAGTGCGGCGTCACCCGCGTGCTGCAGGAACGCCGCGACGAAATGCTTGCCACCATGGCCTGCCACGCCGCAGTGCGGGCAAACCGCACCCTGACCATACCGGAAATGAACGCTCTGCTGCGCGAGATGGAAGCCACCGAGCGTTCGGGCCAGTGCAACCACGGCCGTCCCACCTGGACTCAGATCTCGATGGCCGAGCTGGATCGGTTGTTCCAGCGCGGCCAGTAGGGCCGTGATTGGCGATCCGTAACTCGTGGGCTTCAAGCGCCGCTTGACCCAATGGCCGGCCCGTCTATCTTGGGAGTCACGAATCACGAGTCACGAATCACGCAGCAGGATCGCCCGCCGGCGATCCTGCTCATGGGTCCCACCGCGTCGGGCAAGACCAGCCTTGCGGTGCGCCTGGCGGCGTGCTTTGGGCTCGAAATCGTCAGCGTCGACTCGGCGCAGGTCTACCGCCACATGGACATCGGCACGGCCAAACCGGGGAGCGAGACGCTGGCGGCCGCGCCCCACCATCTGATCGATATTCTCGATCCCAGCGAGCGCTACTCGGCGGCGCGGTTTTGCGCGGACGCCACCCAGGTGCTGGCCGAGATCCGCGCGCGCGGCAACATCCCGCTCCTGGTGGGTGGCACGATGCTGTACTTCAAGGCGCTGCGAGACGGCCTGAGCCAGCTGCCGCAGGCCGACCCGAACACGCGGCTGGTCATCGACACAATGGCCGAGGCGTCCGGTTGGCCCGCGCTACACGCAGAGCTCGGACGCGTCGATCCGGCCACCGCCGCGCGCGTACAGCCCACAGACGCGCAACGCATCCAGCGCGCGTTGGAGGTCTACTATCTCACCGGCCAACCCCTCTCGGCGCTGATCGCGCGAGGCCGCCCAGGCGGCCCGTCCTACCGCATGATCCCGATCGCGCTGGAGCCGAGCAATCGCGCCGTGCTCCACGAGCGCATCGAGCAGCGTTTCGAGGTGATGCTCGAGCTGGGGCTGATCGGGGAAGTACGCAGGTTGCGCGAGCGCTTCGAGCTTAACGCCTCGCTGCCTTCGATGCGAGCGGCTGGGTACCGCCAGGTCTGGCAATACCTCGAGGGCGAGTTCGGCCTTCGTGCGCTGCGCGAAAAGGGCGCGGCCGCCACGCGACAACTGGCCAAGCGCCAGCTCACCTGGCTGCGGTCCTGGCCGAACGCACAGCGCTTCGACTGCCTGGCCCAGGAGCTAGCCGAGCAGGTCGAGGCCTATCTCGCCAAACAGCTGGACTAAGCACGCAGACAGCCCTAGTTCAACCCGCCTACGGCGTCCGCGCCGGCCTTCGCGATCTGCCCGTCCTCGGTGGACTTCACGCCGCTCACGCCGATGGCGCCGATCGGCTGCCCGCCGGTGATCAGCGGCAGCCCGCCTTCCAGCGGCAGTGCTCCGTGCAGCGCGATCAACGCGTTGCGCCCGCCCGCGATGGCATCCTCGAAGACCTTAGTGGGGCGCTTGAATGACATGGCCGTCTGCGCCTTCCTGATGGCAACGTCGACGCTGCCAGTCTGCGTACCGTCCATGCGCTGCAGATAGATCAAGTGTCCGCCGTCGTCCACGATGGCAATCACCACGTTCCACTTGTTCTTGACGGCCTCGGCCTCGGCGGCGGCAGCGATCTTCTTGGCGGCCTCCAGCGTGAGCGCCTTCTTGTCGGCTAGCTGCGCTGCGGCCGGCAACGAGCACAGCAGGAACAGGGACACCATCAAAGCGGATGTGAAAGTCTGTAGTCTTGGCATGGCTCCTCCTTGAGTTGACATGAATCGTTGCAGCGCGGCCCCCCACCATCGGGGCCCCCTGTTGCCGACCGCTGCCAGGCGTGGGCCGGACGCCCCCTGCGAGGCGTCTACGATACCTTTCGCCGGGCGGGCGCGCAACGCAGCGCGAATCATCTGCGCGTACTGCTCACCACAGCCTGCGCGCCGCCCCGCGCGAATGTCAGTCCCACCTCGTCGCCTGGCGCCAGGTCTGCGCCGGCTCGCACGATATCCCCGTCCAGGCGTGCCACGATCGAGTAACCGCGTTCCAGCACCTGCTGCGGGCCAAGCGCGTTGAGATGTGCGTTCAGGCGCGCGAGTACCGAGCCGAGCCGCGCCTGCGCCTGCTGCATCGCGCCGGCCAGCTGTCGTGCGAGATGCTGCTGCCGAGCCTGCAGGCCAGCCATATCCGGCGCGGCTGTGGCCAGCCGGTGACGCGTCGCGCGCAGGCGCAGGCCAGCCTGATCAAGAGCATGGGATGCAGAGCGTCCCAGGCGCGCGCACAGGTGTCCGAGATGCTGCTGCTGGTTGTGGATACGCTTGCCGGGGTGCGCCAGCCGCCGGCCGAGGTAATCCACCTGCTGCATGCGCCGCTCGAGCCGGCGCACCAGCGCGCGCGAGAGGCGCGCGTGCAATACGCCAAGACGCGCTGTCAGCTCAACCCGGTTGGGGCTCACCAGCTCAGCGGCACCGGTGGGCGTCGGCGCGCGCGCATCGGCTACGAAATCGGCGATCGTGAAGTCCGTCTCGTGGCCCACGCCGCAAACCAGTGGGACGGCGCAAGCTGAGATGGCCCGCGCCACGATCTCTTCGTTGAACGCCCACAAATCCTCGATGCTGCCCCCGCCACGGCACAGGATTAGAACATCGCACTCGCGCCGGGTGCTTGCCGCGTCGATAGCGGCAGCAATCCTCTGCGCCGCGCCCTCGCCCTGCACCGGTGCCGGATACACGATGACAGGGACTGCCGGCATGCGGCGACGAAGCGTGGTCAATACGTCGCGCAGAGTCGCCGCCGCCGGCGAAGTGATCACGCCGATCCGCCGCGGGAATGCGGGCAACGGGGTCTTGTGCTCGGGGGCGAACAAACCGTCCTTCTCGAGTCTGGCTTTGAGGCGTGCAAAGGCCTCGTACAGCGCGCCCAACCCCGCGCGGCGCATGAACTCCACGCCGAGTTGGAACTCACCCCGCGCTTCATACAGGGTGGCGCGCGCACGCACCTCCACTTGCATCCCGTTGGCGGGATTCCAATCCAGGTACTGCACGCGATGGCGGAACATCACACAGCGTGCCTGCGCCCAAGCGTCCTTCAGGGAGAAGTAGCAATGCCCGGACGCGGCGCGGATGAGATTCGAGATCTCGCCGGCGACCCACAGAAGAGGGATGTTCTGCTCGATCAACTGGCGCGCCATCAGGTTGAGTTCACTCACGCTGATGGGCGCGTTCCAATTCTTCTCGTCCGTTGCTGGCGTCGACGCCTTGAGGTCGAAGTGTTCCTGCATCTGAGTTCGGAAGCTCCAGAGTTCTTTGGTCGTTGCTCAACGACAGCGCTGCGCGCGGTCAGCGACGCGTCATGCGCCGCGTGCGCTCATAGCTGCCCTGAATCCCGCTTCGCTGCTTGCTTTGCGGGCCGCCTGCCCGTTCATCCACAATTGACGTGGGTCTCCAGCCCGGGCGCCCGCAAAGCCCCGTCGTTACTGGCCGGCTGTCTTTATCGTATTGATTTTATTAAATTTTAATGTTGCGTAATTTTTGAGCGTGAGACTAAAAGGCATTGCAGGAATGCTACTTAAGCCCACTTTTTACAAAGTATGCACACCGTTATCCACAAAGACTGTGGAAAAGTTTCTTTCCCGGCTTGCGCAGCATCTGCGCTGCGAGGTCGCCCAGCATGGCGGCAGTACCCGGGTTGCCGAATCGCAGCGCGCGGTTTAAAGTCGCGCTTCTTTCGAACCCGCCCGGAGAACACTCAGTGTTGCACATCATAGACGCAGCGGGCTGGCCCATCTGGTTGTTGATCGTCGCTTCCATCGTCGCACTGGGCATCATCGTCGAGCGCGCCTGGTCCCTGCAGCGAGGCAGAATCGTACCGCGCGACCTGTTGCCGCAGATGGCGCAGGAAGTCAAGCAGAAAGGAGTCACGCAGGACTTGCTCAACCGCCTCTCGCAAGGCACCTTGTTGGCCCGCATCTTCGCGGTTGGGCTGAAGAACGTGCGAAGCTCGCGCGAGGTAATGAAGGAATCCCTGGAAGAAGCCGGGCGCGTCGCGGTGCACGAGCTGGAGCGCTTTCTGACCACGCTCGGCACCATCGCCTCGCTGTCCCCGATCATGGGGCTGTTCGGCACGGTGGTCGGGATGATCGAGATCTTCGGGTCGCAGGGCGGGCCTGGCATGAGCAGCAACCCCCAGCAGCTCGCCCACGGCATCTCGGTGGCGCTGTATAACACCGCATTCGGCCTGATCGTGGCCATCCCCAGCATGATCTTCTACCGCTACTACCGCGCCAAAGTCGACGATCTGGTGGTAGAAATGGAGACGCAGGCCGTCAAGCTGGTGGAGATCGTCCACGGCGAAAGAGCGCAGTAGCCATGGACTTTCGCCGCGGCTCGCAGCGCGACGAGCCCGAAATGAACCTCGTGCCGATGATCGACGTGTTGCTGGTCATCGTGATCTTCCTGGTAGTCACCACCACCTACTCGCGCTACTCCGAGCTGCAGATCAATCTACCGTCGGCCCAAGCCAACCAGGCGCAGGAGCGGCCCAACCAGATCAATGTCGCGGTCACTGCCAACGGTCGCTACGTAGTCGAGCGCGTGCCGCTGGGCGCCAGCGACCCCGCTACCATCAGCGTCGAGTTGAAACGCGCCGCGCGCGGCAACCCCGACCCGATGATCATCATCAACGCCGACGGCAACGCCACCCACCAGTCGGTCATCAACGTCATGGAAGCCGCGCGGCTCGCCGGCTTCGGCCGCATCACGTTCACCACCCAACAACCGGCACGCTAGCCGGTTGGCCTACCGCTGCCTGTCCTTCGCGCCCATACCGGAGGCTCGGCCGGGTTCCGGTAAGATGCGTGCGCCTGCCGCAATGGCGGTGAGATATGCGTGTGCTCGAATACTTCTGGTACCGGATTCGTCCAGCCCACCTGGTGCTCATCCCGCTGAGCCTGCTGTTCGGGGCAGCGGCGGCGATGCGCCGCTGGTTATACCGCGTCGGGGCGCTGCGCTGCCATCGCATGCCGGTGCCGCTCATCGTCGTCGGCAACGTCACCGTGGGCGGGACGGGCAAGACCCCCTCCGTGCTTTGGCTGGTCGACTGGCTTCAGGAGCACGGCTACCGTCCCGGGATCGTGACGCGCGGCTACGGCGGATCCGAGAAACTCCAGGAAGTGCGGCCGGACAGCGTCCCAGCGCGCGCGGGTGACGAAGCCGTCCTCTTGGCGAAGCGCGCCGGCGTCCCGGTGTTCGCGGGTCGCGATCGCGCGCAAGCCGCGCGGGCCCTGCTGGCCGCCTACCCCGGCCGCGACGTCATAGTCAGCGACGATGGGCTGCAGCACTATGGACTCGCACGCGAGATCGAAATCGCGGTGGTGGACGGACAACGGCGTTTTGGCAACGGCTGGCTGCTGCCTGCTGGACCGCTGCGAGAACCCGTTCGACGCCTGGCTTCGGTCGATGCGGTGCTGGTCAATGGCGACAGCATGGTGCCCGCCGTGCCTGCCCCCCAGTTCCTCGTCAAGCTCGCGGGCGAGAGCTTCCATAACCTGCTGAACCCCGAGGTCTTAATCTCCGCCCCCGACCTACGCGACAAATCGGTGCACGCCATCGCGGGGATCGGCAACCCACAGCGGTTTTTCGCGCAACTGCAGCAGATGGGGCTCACATTCCGTGCGCACCCGTTCCCAGATCACTTCCGGTTCGGCACCGACGATCTCGCCTTCCCGGGCGACGATGTGGTACTGATGACGGAGAAGGATGCAGTAAAATGCACCGCATTCGCGCGCGAAAACTGGTGGTACCTTCCGGTCGAGGCCGAGATTGCCTCCGCTTTCGGCGAGCTTATTGTGGCCAAGCTGAGATCCCTGAATGGACGCCAAGCTGCTTGACATCCTGGTCTGCCCGCTGTGTAAGGGCCCGTTGATCTACCGGAAGGCAGAGCAGGAACTGATCTGCAAACCCTGTCGGCTGGCCTACCCGATCAACGACGACATCCCGGTGATGCTCGAGGAGGAGGCCCGCAAGCTTCCTCCCGAGGAAGAGGTCCAACTGCGCGACAAGTGACCAGTGACGAGGGCTGCGTCGCGTCATCGCTCGTCACCCATCACCCGGCACATGGACTTTGTCGTCGTCATCCCCGCCCGCTACGCCTCTACGCGCCTGCCCGGCAAGGCATTGCTCGACATCGCCGGTAAGCCCATGGTGGTACATGTGGCCGACCGCGCAAAGGCGAGCGGGGCGGTCGAGGTGTGGATCGCTACCGATGACGAGCGCGTCTTGAAGGCGGTCGCCGAGCATGGGCATCGATGCCTGATGACGGCCGCAAGCCACAGCTGCGGCACCGATCGCATCGCCGAGGTCGCGGCGCAGCGCGGTTGGTCCGACGCAACCATCGTGGTCAACGTGCAGGGCGACGAACCCCGCATCGCGCCGGGGTTGATACGCGAGGTCGCCGACACCCTCGAGCGCCACACGGAAGCCTCCATGTCCACCGCCTGCCACGCCCTGCATCGAAAGGTCGACCTGTTCGACACGAACGTGGTGAAGGTGGTGCTCGGCGCGCATGGCGATGCGCTTTACTTCAGCCGCGCCACGATCCCCTGGGCACGGGACGCCTTTGCCGTGGACCGCACCTGCATCCCCGAGGGCTTGCCGATCTATCGCCACATCGGCATCTACGCATATCGCTGCGGTTTCCTCAAGCAGTACACCAGGCTAGAGCCGCCGGCTATCGAGCGCTTTGAGGCGTTGGAGCAGCTGCGGGCGCTGTGGCACGGCTTTCGGATCAACGTCGCCATTACCGACCAAGCGCCCGAAGCTGGCGTGGATACGCACGACGACCTCGAGACTGTGCGCCGCCTGTTCGCGTCCGGGAGGTGAACCTATAATCGCCTTATTCAAGCTGATCGGTAAGTGCTTGCTGTCAGCATTAGAAGGCTCGCTGAGGCCCGCTCGCCGCCGTGCCCGGCTCAGCGATGAACACAGGCAATTCAAAGCATGCGACTGATTCTGCTCGGCGCGCCAGGTGCGGGCAAGGGGACCCAGGCGGCCTTCATCACCCAGAGGTTCGGCATCCCGCAGATCTCGACCGGAGACATGCTGCGCGCGGCGGTGAAAGCTGGAACCCCGCTCGGGCTGGAGGCCAAGAGATACATGGACGCCGGCGCCCTGGTGCCAGACGACGTGATAATCGGGCTCGTCAAGGAGCGTATCAAGCAGAGCGACTGCGTCGACGGCTTCCTGTTCGACGGCTTCCCGCGCACCATCCCGCAGGCCGAGGCGATGAAGGAGGCGGGGGTGGGGCTCGACTATGTGGTGGAGATCGACGTGGACGACGCCGAGATCATCAAGCGCCTCTCGGGCCGGCGCGTGCATGCCGGGTCGGGCCGGACCTACCATATCCACTTCAACCCACCCAAGGTGCCGAATAGGGACGACGTGACCGGTGAGGACTTGGTCCAGCGCGCCGACGATGCCGAGGAGACCGTGCGCAAGCGCCTGGACGTCTATCACAAGCAAACCGAGCAGCTGGTGGACTACTACTCGAAATTGGCGGCCAAGGGCGGCGGCCGCGGGCCGAGGTACCGCAAGATCTCCGGAACCGGCACGGTCGACCAGATCCGCGATCGCCTGCTCGCTGCGCTCTCTTCTTGATTTGAACCACGGAGCCACGGAGAGCACGCAGAACTGCAAGATCAAATGATTGAACCCTCAAGACGCCAGGAAGGCGAACGCCAGCTTGCCATTCCTTCGCGTCCTTTCGTGTCCGTCGTGGTAAATGAGGTGTGCCTGGTTGCTCTGTGGTCTCCGTGTCTGCGTGGTTAATCCGGTTCAAAGGGGTCGAACATGGCAAAGATGAACGCGCTCTACGCCCAATCCGGGGGGGTGACGGCGGTGATCAACGCCAGCGCCTGCGGTGTGATTGAAACGGCACGCAAGCACAAGGACAGGATCGGCAAGCTTTACGCTGGACGCCACGGCATCATCGGCGCGCTCACCGAGGAGCTGATCGACACGAGCAGGGAGCCGGCCAGGACCATCGCCGCGCTCCGCTATACCCCCGCGGGCGCCTTCGGCTCGGCCCGCTACAAGCTCAAGAGCCTGGAGGAGAACCGCGCCCAGTACGAACGCCTGATCGAGGTGTTCAAGGCTCACGACATCGGCTACTTCTTCTACAACGGTGGTGGAGATTCGGCCGACACCTGCCTCAAGGTGTCGCAACTGTCTCAGCAGATGGGCTATCCCATCGTCTGCGTGCATGTGCCCAAGACGATGGACAACGACCTGCCGCTCACCGATTGCTCGCCCGGATTCGGCTCGGTGGCAAAATACGCTGCCACCAGCATCCGCGAAGCGGGATTCGACGTGGCTTCCATGTCCCGCACCTCGACCAAGGTCTTCGTGCTGGAAGTGATGGGCCGGCATGCGGGGTGGACCACGGCCGCCTGTGGTCTGGCCGCCGAGGCGGAAGGCGAGGCACCGCACCTGCTGCTGTTCCCCGAGATCCGGTTCGACGAAGGGAAGTTCCTGGCCACAGTCGAGCAGAAGGTCAAGCGCTACGAGCACTGCGTAATCGGCGTCTCGGAAGGCCTGCAGAACACGGATGGCAAGTTCGTGTCGGAAACCGGCCTGCACGACGCGTTCGGTCATGCCCAGTTAGGCGGCGTGGCACCGGTGATCGCCAACCTGGTGCGCGAGAAGCTCAACTACAAGTATCATTGGGCGGTGGCCGACTACCTGCAACGCGCGGCCCGCCACATCGCCTCGAAGACCGATGTGGCGCAGGCTTATGCCGTGGGCAAGGTGGCGGTGGAGTTGGCGCTGAGAGGACGCAACGCGGTCATGCCCACCATCGTGCGCAAGTCCAGCAAGCCCTACAAGTGGGCCATCGGCGTGGCCGAGCTGAAGGATGTAGCCAACGTCGAGAAAAAGATGCCGCGCGACTACATCACCGAGGACGGCTTCCACATCACCGCCAAGTGCCGCGCCTATCTCTCGCCGCTGATTCAGGGCGAGGACTATCCGCCGTTCAAAAACGGCCTGCCCGCTTACGTGCGGCTCAAGAACGTGGCCGTGCCCAAGAAGCTGGCGGCGGGGTTCAAACCGTAGCCGCTGCACACCCTGAGCGTGACGGCCGAGGACAGCGCGGCTGAGGAGAAACTCGAGCTTCGCAGTTCGGCGCTCGACACATTCCCGCAGGGTCAGTCGCCCCCAAAAATCCGGTAAAATCGCGCGTCATTTGCCCGCACCATCATGATCTCGCCCCGATCAGGGCGAGCGGCGCGGCTGGCATGAGACGGCTGCGGGACCCTGGATCCCGCCCGCTTGCGGCTGCTGGCGCAGGCGGTTTCGATACGCCAATAACACCTATAAGGGGGATTCATGTCACTGGCACCCGGACTCATCATTGCCCTGGCCTGCGCTCTCGTCGCCGTGATCTACGGCATTGTCTCGATCCGTTGGGTGTTAGCCAAGCCTGCCGGCAACGAGCGAATGCAGGCGATCGCGGCCGCCATCCAGCAGGGCGCCAACGCCTACCTCAACCGCCAGTACACGACCATCGCGATCGTCGGCGCAGTGCTGTTCCTCGTCCTGGGTGCGGTGCTCAACTGGCTCACCGCCTTCGGGTTCCTGGTGGGAGCGATATTGTCGGGCGCGACGGGTTATATCGGCATGTCGATCTCGGTGCGCGCCAACGTGCGCACCGCACAGGCAGCCAATGACGGCATGAACGCAGCGCTCTCGGTTGCGTTTCGGGGCGGCGCGATCACCGGGATGCTGGTCGTGGGCCTTGCCCTGCTTGGCGTCGCGGCATATTACGCCATCGCACTGGGGATCTCCGGCGATGCGGACAAGGCTCTGCATGCCTTGGTCGGCCTGGCCTTCGGCGGCTCGCTGATCTCTATCTTTGCGCGTCTGGGCGGGGGAATCTTCACCAAGGGTGCGGACGTAGGCGCCGACCTGGTGGGCAAGGTCGAGGCTGGAATCCCCGAAGACGACCCGCGCAACCCCGCTGTGATCGCTGACAACGTGGGCGACAACGTGGGCGACTGCGCTGGAATGGCGGCCGACCTGTTCGAGACCTACGCGGTGACCATCGTCGCCACGATGCTGCTGGGCGGCCTGATGCTGAAGGACGCCGGTGTCAGCGCGATCATCTATCCGCTGGTGCTGGGCGGCGCCTCCATCATCGCTTCCATCGTTGGCACCTTCTTCGTCAAGGCCGCCGAAGGCGGCAGGATCATGAACGCGCTGTATAAGGGCGTGATCGTGTCCGGAATACTCGCGGCCGTAGCCTTCTACCCGATCACCGCCTGGTTGATGCCCGCCAACGTCTGGCCCCTGTTCGGGTCGGCTCTGGTCGGCCTGGGGCTCACCGCCGCAATGGTCGTGATCACCGAGTACTACACGGCCACCGAATACAGCCCAGTGCGCCACATCGCAGCGGCCTCGCAGACCGGTCATGCCACTAACATCATCGCCGGCCTCGGTGTGTCGATGAAGGCCACCGCGCTTCCCGTGCTGGCAGTGTGCCTCGCCATTTGGGCATCCTTCGCGCTGTCCGGAATCTACGGCATCGCCATCGCTGCGACCGCCATGCTGTCCATGACCGGCATGATCGTCGCGCTGGACGCTTACGGCCCCATCACCGACAATGCCGGCGGCATCGCCGAGATGGCTGGGCTGTCGTCGAAGATCCGCGACATCACCGACCCGCTGGACGCCGTGGGCAACACCACGAAGGCCGTCACCAAGGGTTACGCCATCGGCTCGGCAGGGCTGGCGGCTCTGGTGCTGTTCGCGGACTACACCCACAACCTCGAAGCCCTCGGCAAGCTCCCGCAGTTCAGCCTGTCCGAGCCGGCGGTGATTATCGGGTTGTTCATCGGCGGGCTGGTACCGTATCTGTTCGCCGCCATGGCGATGGAAGCAGTCGGCCGCGCCGCCGGTGCCGTGGTGAACGAGGTGCGCCGCCAGTTCCGGGAGATCAAGGGCATCATGGAAGGCACTGCGAAGCCGGATTACTCCAAAGCAGTGGACATGCTGACCCGCGCCGCGATCAAGGAGATGATCATCCCCTCGCTGCTACCGATCCTCGTGCCCGTCGTGTTGTGGCTGGTCATCAGATGGTTGATGGGCCCGGCTGCAGGGATACAGGCGCTCGGCGGGCTGCTCATCGGCACCATCGTGACTGGCTTGTTCGTGGCCATCTCCATGACCACCGGGGGCGGCGCCTGGGATAACGCCAAGAAGTACATCGAAGACGGGCATTACGGGGGCAAGGGCTCCGATGCGCACAAGGCTGCGGTCACCGGCGACACGGTGGGCGACCCCTATAAGGACACCGCCGGTCCAGCCGTGAACCCGTTGATCAAGATCATCAACATCGTGGCGCTGCTGCTGGTGCCGCTGCTGTGACTGCGTTGCGTCTCGCATCGAACACGATGCAGCGCGGAGCCCTCTAGACAACAACGCCCCCTTGGCGGGACGCCTTGCTTCCCGCCGTCATCTGAGCCGAGCCGACGATCTTGTGGTCCCGCGCGCTGCCTCCTCGCCTGCAGGGCACGGAGGTTGGACGGGTCAGTGGAGAGCAGCGAGCGAATCCATGCCGAGCCCGCGCCGTTCCCGCCACCGGCGGTCGGGGAAGGCAATAGGCGAGCGCAAGCCTCTACGATCCGGTCCGCGCCGGTCCTCCTCTACCGCGCTGGCGGCAGGCGAAGCCAACGAGTAGGCCCTGAACGAGGTGATCAGGGCGTGATCGAGCAGCTGAATGCTGCGCTTGGCGGCGAGCATGGCCCGGGTCTGCATGCGCTCGTTGGTCGCGTATCGCTGGACGATCTGGAGCGCGACCTTGGGGTGCTCGTCGTCGTAGGTCGCATGCTCCCGCATCCAACGGTAGGTCTTGGGACCCAGATCGACCCCCGGCTCGTCCTTGTAAAATCGGAACCCGTCGGTCACTTTACGGGCGATGTCTCCCGCCATGCCCTCTATAGCGAAACTGGTCGCGGCCACCGCTTCGGCCAGACAGCCCTTGGTGTTGATATACCAGAGCCAGTCGGTCAGGGACTGGACGTCCCGCAGCAGAGGTTTGCTGCCATCGGCCAATCCCAGCATCTCTCCCCGCCTCAGACCGAACCCCTCGCCCATCCACAGCCAGTGCTCGGCATGCGCCTTTTCCACCCTGATGTTGTTGATGAAGAATCCGCGGGAATGATCGTCTTCTACCTTGATGAGCGCTTCGGCCAGGAACTTCGGGAAGGCGTGGATAAACGGGTAGATCTGCAGCATCCAGCCCTGCATCTCAGACAGCGTCAGTTCTCCCCTGGCGACCCCCTCTGCCCAAGGCCCTTGCAGCAGGTGATCCCAGTATGGCTTGACGTACGCGTGCAGCGACTCCACCCAAGGTTCATGCGCAAATACGTGCTCGACGACTCCCATGATGCCCCCGACTGATCCGGTTCAGTCTCCTTGGTCTCAGGCCCCGCTTCCCGGCCTGGAGTCGCCTCGCGCGCCAGGTTCTAACGCCTCGGCAGTGCCGGCGACTGGCTAAAGACTACATGAAATGGGCAGTTGCGTCATTATCCTGATGCCGAAGATGAAAATTTGTAACCTTCCTGAAGCCTCCCCGGTTCAGAGGGGAAGGGCGGTGCAACGAGGCCGAGCGGCACGCGCGGGACAGCCAAGAAAGTTAGCTCCTGAGCGCCTGGATCTGCGCGCACATCACCTCACAGCCGCAAGACGGTGCGTACATGCAGAAGGGTCGAGGTTTGGCAACCCCGTAGCCCTGGGCGAAATCGACGCCGATGTCGCGCAACGCTTTCAAAATCCGCCCGTTCTCAACGAACTCGGCGATGGTGTGCTTGCCCATGACGTGGCCGATGTGGTTGATCGCCTCCACCATGGCGCGGTCCATCGGGTCATCGAGCATATCTTTGACGAAACCACCGTCGATCTTGAGAAAGTCGACCGGCAGGTGCTTGAGGTAGGTGAGGGATGACATCCCGTAGCCGAAGTCGTCCAGCGAAAAGCGACAGCCCAGCGCCTTCAACTCCTGGATGAAGTGTGCCGCCTTTGACAGGTTGGCTATTGCCGCGGTCTCGGTGATTTCGAAACAAATGGCGCGATGGGGTATCCGAAAGTGGGCGAACTGCTCGCGCACGTAGTCCAGCGAGCGCTCGTCGCCCAGCGACGCCGCCGAGAGGTTGATAGAGCACACGTCGATCGGAGAGCCGCGCGCCCCATCACGCATGCGGGCCAGAGTGGAGAACGCCGTACGGATCACCCAGCGGTCCAGTATGGGCATGAGGTTGTAACGTTCTGCGGCCGGGATGAAGGTCCCCGGGAGAACCAGCTGTCCCCGTTCATCGAGGATGCGAATCAGCAATTCGAAGTTGCTGCCAACGGGCGCGCTCGGATCAATGGGCACGATCTCCTGCGCATACAGGCACAGGCGCTCCTTCTCCAGCGCCTCGTGAATGCGCGCCACCCACTCCATCTCACCCTGCCGGAGCGACAGCTCGCTGTCTTCGGGATGGAACACGTGAACCCGGTTGCGGCCCTTCTCCTTGGCCATGTAACATGCGGAGTCGGCCACGCTCAACACTTCGGTCAGAGTGAACAAGCCGCTCGCGATGTTCACCACTCCGATACTCACGCTGAGCGAGAATGAGCGACCGTCCCACACGAACGGAAAGTCGGCCACGGCTTGCCGTAGCTCCTCAGCAATGCGCACCCCATGCTCGCTGGGACAGTTCTCCAGCAGCACGCCAAACTCGTCGCCCCCGAGCCGCGCCAGCGTGTCGCCTTCGCGCAGGCGCCGCTGAAGCACCGCGCTGATCTGCCGCATCAGCTCATCGCCCGCAGTGTGCCCGCAGGTGTCGTTGACCACCTTGAACTGGTCGAGATCCAGATACAGAACAGCGTGATGTCGCTGGAACTCTGTTGCGCTTGCCAGCGCACGGTCCAGACGGTGCTCGAACTCGCGCCGGTTGATGAGCCCGGTCAGCGCATCGTGCGAGGCCTGATATGAAAGCTTGGCGGCGTACTGCCGCTCCCGGCTCACGTCTCGGAACACCAGCACGACACCGGTGATATGACCATTGCGGTCGCGAATGGGTGCGGCCGAGTGGTCGATGGGGATCTCCTCGCCGCCTGCGCGCACCAGCAGCGTATCGGTGGCGATCTTGATCGGGCGCCCTTCGCGCATGACCCGATCGATCACGTCGGGGATGGGCAGGCGCGCGGTCTCGTCGACGAGCTGGAGCAAGCTTCTTAGCGGCAGCCCTTCCGCCTGCGCCAGGGACAGCCACGTCAGCGACTCGGCCACCGGGTTGAGATACTCGACCAGACCGTTCGTGTCGGTGGTGACCACCGCATCTCCGATCGATGCCAGCGTCACCTGCGCCCGCTCCTTCTCAGCGTAAAGCTGTGCTTCCGCGCTCTTGCGGTCGGTGATGTCGGTCAGCGAACCGGCCATACGCACTGCGCGGCCCTCGGCGTTGCGCACGGACTGGCCGCGGGAGCGGAACCAGCGGTACTCACCCGACTTGCACTTGAGGCGGAACTCCACGTCGTAGGCAACATCGTGCTCCAGATGAGCGCGCAGCGACGTGAAGGTCATGTCAATGTCATCGGGGTGCAGGCGCGATTCGAACTCTGCCCAGGTGTCCTCTATCTCGTCCGCCGCGTACCCGAGCAGTTCCTTGCAGCGTGCCGAGTAGTAGATCTCGTTGGTCTGGATGTGCCAGTCCCAGATTCCGTCGTTGCTCCCGTTGACGGCGAGGTTGTAGCGCTCCTCGCTGCGCTCTAGTGCACTCTGGAAAGCCTCACCGTGCTTCAGCATGCGTCGCGCCAGCACGATCCCCAGCGGGACCAGCACGGCCGCCAGGGCAACGTTGGCGATCAGGAGGATCTGCTTCGTCTTGCGCGTCGCCTCTCCCAAAGAGGCGGAGAACGCGTCCTCCTTCGGCGTGAGCTCCGCGTCGACCCGGTAGATCCGCTCGAGGTACGGGATCAGGGACTCGCGCGTGGCCAAGCCAGAGGAGATGTGCTGGTGCAGTGCCTCCCCGGCCTGCTGAAAGGCGGCGATCGAACGGTCTCCTTCCTCCCACAGCGAAATCGCCCGGTCAATATAGCTGACGTGCCTGAAGCGCCGGAAAAGGACGATCATGCCCGGGATGTCGTCCGGGTGATTCCCGCCCTCCAGGAACCCATCGAAGGCGATGGCGTAGCTGGGCTCGGCCTTCTCCAACTCCAGTCGCGCCTTGTTGTCTCCCAGGGGGACTTTCAACGCCTCGAGGAAGCCCCGGTAGTCGCGTTCCGAGCGCGTATACGCGTAACGCAGGAGGTGCATCACGGCCTCCTTCTGGGCCTTCGACCACAGGCTCTCCCCCTCAACATACGCCCGTCCCGCCGAATGGATCTCGAGGCTCTCGGCGCCGAGGATTACGAGCAGAACGACGATCGCCAGAAACGGCCAGATGATCAGCAGCAGTCGCCTGCTGGTCGGCAGGATGGCAGCGATGCCGGAGAGCACGGAACCGTGCGTGGTCGCCCGGAGCCCAAGGGTGCCGCCCAGGTCATGTGGCTCCCGCCCCAGTGTCCCGCGGCTTGTGACGGGTAAGGCCGCGCGCGGCTCGAAGCGAAGTCCCACGAGTTCAGCCGGCCGGGCGACTGTTGAGCGTGTGCCCCCATTAGACTCAACCGATTGGTGGTCTAGCATCATCGCAGACGAGAGGTTGCAGACGGCGCAGCCGCTTGGGTATCGGCGCTTCTCGAAGGAGAGGCAGCGGGAGTGGCGTTCGAACTTTGTGGCTGTTGTTGGTCACCAGTAGCCGAGTACACGCCTCACCTCGCCCACTGGCTCATGCACACGTCTCGAAGTCCACGCCCAATGCGGAGTTACGGCAAGGTCCGGGGGGGTCTTTAGCGGAAGTCGACACGGATCGTCCCGGCCCGCGGTAGCGATACCGATTGATCGGGCGGGCTTGACTCTCCCGCAGGCCACGCCCGTCGTAACGAGGCATCCCTTTGCGAGGAACGGCGAGCGTGGCCGTCCGGTCATTGGCCCTGAGACCGCAGCCGGTTGCGCGGAGGACACCGCTCCGTCCCTGGCGCGTTAGAACCTGATCGGAGCGCAGCATCACAGTCCGAGGATGCCAACTCGCTGCTGTGGTTGGCGACCCGCCTAGGAACTGCGATAGATACCGTGCTAAGACCGGGTTTATGCTGCGGTGCGGCGTAAAGGTCTGCAGCGAGCGCCCGTCACGATCGGACCCGCTCGATCTTGGTCTTGCGTTTCTTCACAGAGGCGACCTGGGACCTGAGAGGTGCACGTGCTGCTGAGGCGTACACTTGCCGACCAGACGCGCTCGATCCAGGGGCTGGCCGTGGCAACAGTGCTGAAGGCGACAAGAGATGGCCGCTAAGTGGACGATAATTTTGGCGATGGCCTGCGCAATGCCGATCGCCGGTTCCGCCCGCTCCGCTGAACCTTCCACGCAGGCGCGCCACGCCGCCGAAAGCGCAGACCTCGACTCGCATGTGCAAGCGCCGCGGCCAGCGCACGGCGGTGACGTCCGCCTGGCCGGACCGTTCTGGCTGGAACTAGTCGTCGCGAAAGGCTCGCTCACCGTGTATGTCACCGACCGCTCGGGAGCCCCGGTCGACACCGCGGATGGCAAAGGCACTGCAACCGCTCACACGGACGGCAAGAGCACCCGCATCGAGCTGCGGCCCGCGGGCGGCGATCGGTTCGCAGGAAAGCAGCGGCTCAGGCTGAAGCGCTCCACCGTCGTATTCGTCACCGCACACCTGCGCGGAGAGAAGCCGCACCGGGCCGTGTTTCGGCCGCTCGAGACAGTCGGCGGGAATAACGACCGTTGAGGGTTGTGCGGCTCGGGCGGTCGAAGTCGGGCGGGCCGAGCTTCGGGCGCTGAAGCTCCTGTGAGGCTCAGACGGCGCCGTTGCACGGCTGGATGCTCCGGTTTCGAGCCGATTCAGTCCGGAGTGATCTCTTGGTTTGCGCACGTAGCGTGCCGTGATCCGACCCGGCTCTCAAGCACACCGCCCATCCATGCGATCCTCCCCCGCGCTCCCGACCAGCGGCACACCCAGTTCCAGCTGTTGCGCGCGCCGGTTCCTGCCCCTTCTTGTGACGCAGTTCCTCGGCGCCCTAGTGGCTGCGCCGCAACTTCGCGGGAGCCGACGCTAGTCACGCACCTGCCACTGCTCCTCGTCGTCGTCTTCTTCGTCTTCATCCTGGTCTTCGTCTTCTTCTTGCTCGCCGTCGTGATCTTCCTCGTCGTCGTCGCCGTTGCCGTCAACGGACGGCACCGAAAGCCATAGCTCATAGCCGTCCGGGTCGTTGAGAAAGAACTCGCGCGCCCCGTAACGGGCTGTCGCAAGCTCGGAGAGCGGGATTCCCGTCTTTTTCAGCCGCGCGTGCGTGGCGTCGATATCGTCGGGACGGATGTAGATGACCCAGCTCTGTCCAATGGCCGGATTGAGGCGGATCTGTTGATCCGCGGAGAGCTGCTGCACCATCAGCTCGGCGCCGCCGGCTTTGAGCCAGCACCAAATCATGCGTCCCTCCGCCTCGTAGGAGTCCAGCACTCTGAAACCGAAGAGCTCCGTGTAGAAGCGCACCGATCGGTCGATGTCGGACACCCCAAGGCTGGGGATCAACTTGGTCGCGCTGCCTCGTGAGGGCTTGGTTGGGTGCGACATATTCGGTTATCGCCAATCGGAGGACAGAGTACACCGGCCGCCGACGCATCGCCGCCCTGCGCCAGCGCCGGGGTCAGCAGGAGCGCCAGCACCACGGTCCGGAGCACTAGCGGTCTCATACCTCGCTCAGGCCACGGCGACGCGCTTGTCTAGGTACACGTCCTGGATCGCGTTGAGCAATTTGACGCCCTCCGCGACCGGGCGTTGGAACGCCTTGCGGCCAGAGATGAGGCCCGTGCCGCCCGCGCGTTTGTTGATCACGGCCGTGCGCACGGCTTCGGCAAAATCGTGCTCTCCGGAAGCGCCACCGGAGTTGATCAGGCCGGCGCGGCCCATGTAGCAGTTGGCTACTTGATAGCGGGTGAGGTCGATCGGGTGATCGGTGGTGAGTTCCGTGTATACGCGCTTGTCCGTCTTGCCATACGGATTTTCCTTGGTGTTGAGGATGTTGAACCCGCCGTTGTTCTCGGGCAGCTTCTGCTTGATGATGTCGGCCTCGATCGTTACCCCGAGGTGGTTGGCCTGGCCGGTGAGGTCGGCCGACAGGTGGTAGTCCTTGTCCTTCTTGAAGGCGCTGTTGCGCAGATAACACCACAGCACGGTGGCCATGCCCATCTCGTGGGCGGCCTCGAACGCCTTGCTCACCTCTATGATCTGACGCGACGACTCGGCCGAGCCGAAGTAGACGGTCGCGCCCACCGCTACCGCGCCCATGTCCTTCGCCTGCTTGATGTGGGCGAAGAAGATCTGGTCGTACTTGTTGGGATAGGTCAGAAACTCGTTATGGTTGAACTTGAGCAGGAACGGGATCTTGTGCGCATACCTGCGCGCGCAGGCGCCCAGCACGCCCAGCGTCGAGGCCACGGCGTTGCAGCCCCCTTCGAGGGCCAGCTTCACGATATTTTCCGGGTCGAACATGGCCGGGTTCTTGGCGAACGACGCCCCCGCACTATGCTCGATCCCCTGGTCCACCGGCAGGATGGAAAGGTACCCGGTCCCGGCCAGCCGGCCGTGGCTGAACATCTGCTGCAGGTTGCGCATTACCGATGGCGACCGGTCGCTCAGCGCCACCACTCGGTCCACGAAGTCCGGCCCCGGCAGATGTAAGGTTTCCTTTGGAATCCCCTTGCACACGTGATTGAGCAAGCTATCGGCTTCCCCTCCGAGCAAGGCCTCGATATCGGTGGTTCCCTTCGCAATCGCTGTGAGACTCATGACGCTTCCTCCATAGGGATCACGTAGAACATTATCCCGCGGCTTGGGGCCGCGGTAAATCCGGGTCGCTGGCTATAATGGTTCACGCCCGCGAAGCTGGCTTGATCCGGATCAACCATGCTGAACCCACGAACGACTTTGGAGCGCGCATGAAATTTTCACTGGGGGAGAGGCACGTGGAATGCCGTGGTGATCACTTCATCGCTCATAACGCTACCGTTGTCGGGTCAGTGATCCTGGAAAACGATGTCAGCGTGTGGTTCAACACCGTCATACGCGCCGACAATCATCCAATCGTGATCGGCGCGCGCTCCAATGTCCAGGACAGCTCGGTGCTGCACACCGATGAGGGCGTGCCCCTGGTCATCGGCGCAGACGTGAGCATTGGCCACATGGTGATGCTGCACGGCTGCACCGTGGGCGACGGTAGCCTGATTGGCATCAAAGCGGTTGTCCTCAACCACGTCAAAATCGGCAGGAACTGCCTGGTCGGCGCCAACACGCTCATCACGGAAGGTAAGGCAATACCGGACCGCTCGCTCGTCGTGGGCTCGCCCGGCAAGATCGTGCGGCAGCTCACCGACGAGGAGGTCTCGTTTCTGCTATGGAATGCCGCCCACTACGTGAACAACTTCAAACGCTACAAACGCGACCTGAAGAGTCAGAGTTGAGCCGCGGCCCAACCGCGTCGGGTCGCTTGCAGACGTCATGTCCTAGAGGTCCCGGCGCTGAGCCTGGCGCTATCGGTTCGGGGGCGTAACCACGGTCACCGCTGCCCTCAAGGTGGCATAAATCCTGCCGTAGAAGCTGCAGTTCGACCGAAACTCAACCAGCGGAGGAGTAGAATGCTGCTCGCGAGTCACCACGGGAGTCGGGGGATGATGAAGTTTGGCTTCAAGATCCGCACCCGCAGCGGGCTAGTCGTAGACAACCTGTTGATCCCGGGGAAGGACCAAGCCGACGCAGAGCGCAAGCTCACCCAGATCTACCGTCACTGCGAAATCCTGGAGTCGAAAACCGTTCAGCAGCAGGCTACACGGGAAGAGGCGATGGATATCGACGGTATCATCTCCCTGATATCCCGGCAGGACAAGGAAAAAGCGTCCTGATTCAAGGTAGAAACCCGGTCTCGATCAGCTCTTCCAGCAGGGCATCGTAGTCTTGCGCCCCGCGGCTTTCAGGGGCGTGCGCGAAGACATCCTCGTTGGATGCAGGGCTCTCGGCAACGCTCACGTTCTCCGAGATTCGAGTCTTGCACAGCTCGTCGCCATAGCGCTCGCTGATCTCCTTGTAGATATCGTGTGACATCCGCCGGCGGGAGTCGAACCGCGTCATGACGTAGCGGCGCGCGAGGCGCTTCTTGAATACGTGCTCCAAGGCCTTGAGCGTCTTCTCAACCTGCAACACCCCCTTGACCGCCAGCCAGTCAGCCGAGACCGGCACCAAGATCCGGTCACAAGCGAAAATCGCGTTCAACGATAGCACCCCCAGGATCGGGCAGCAGTCGATCAGGATGGGGCGACCGGTGTTGAGGTTCTCCCTGACGATGCCCACGTTCAGCCGGTTGAGAGCCTGCGGGCCCTTGCCGGACTGGGAGTCGACCTTGGACAGTTCCACATGCGCCGGGATGACCGGCCAGCCGCCGCGCCCCTCGCGTATGAGCTCGCTCAGCGGTCTCTGCATCTGATAGAAGGCATAGACGCTGTCCTCCGCATTGCTCACCATTGTCCCCGTGATGGACGACAGGTGCGCCTGCGGGTCCAAATCTATCGCGAGCGGCGTGTGCCCGAGGCGGGAGAGCGCCGCACACAGATTGAGCGACGTGGTTGTCTTTCCGACGCCGCCCTTTTGGTTGAAGATCGAGATCTTGGCCATGGGATTCCGTGCGGGCCGTCCCCTTGGGCAGCTCAGGCAAGGAATGCTACATTAGTAATGAAATCAGTCTCTTGTCAATGTAATTGCCATGCGCGCCGGGGACCGTGACGATTTCTGCACGTCTGATCCCGGCCTGGCCTAGTCAACGGCCCGCTCCCAGTCCTTAGCCCGGGCCACGGCTCGATGCCAGTGCGCCCTGAGCCGATCCCGCTCTGCCGCAGGGAGGCGCGGCTCGAACACTCGTTCGCGCTTCCACAGGGCGTCGATCTCTGCCCCGTCGCGCCAGTATCCCACCCCCAGCCCCGCCAGGTAAGCCGCCCCCAGCGCCGTGGACTCGAGCAAGGCCGGTCGAACCACCGGAACGCCGAGGATATCGGCCTGGAACTGCATGAGCAGGTCGCTGCGCGTTGTCCCCCCGTCTACCCGCAGCTCTTTGAGGGCGATCGCGGAATCGGCTTGCATGGCCTCCAAGATGTCGGCGGTCTGGTATGCGATGGACTCAAGCGTAGCCCGTGCCAGGTGCGCCGCCGTCGAGCCCCGGGTCAGGCCCAGGATCGTCCCACGGGCATAGGGATCCCAGTGCGGCGCCCCCAGTCCAGCAAAGGCTGGGACGAGATATACGCCCCCGTTGTCCGGTACCGACGACGCTAGCTGGTCCACTTCCCCCGAGGTCTTGATTAACCCTAGCCCGTCGCGCAGCCATTGGACCGCTGCCCCGGCGATGAACACGCTGCCCTCGAGGGCGAACTCCCGTCTGTCGGCCAGGCGCCAAGCGACAGTGGTGAGCAGGCCCTTGCGGGAATCCACTGGGCGCTCCCCGGTGTGCATCAGCATGAAACAGCCGGTGCCATAGGTGTTCTTGACCATTCCCGGGACCACGCAGCGCTGGCCAAACAGGGCGGCCTGCTGGTCTCCGGCGATACCCGCCACCGCGATCGGCGCACCCAACAGCGCAGGCTCGGTTTCCGCCACCACGCCCGAGGAAACCACCACCTGCGGCAGCGTGCTGCGCGGCACACCCATCAGACCGAGCAGCTTGTCGTCCCAGTCGCCGGTGTGGATGTTGTAGAGCAGCGTGCGCGAGGCATTGCTCGCATCCGTGACGTGCACGCGCCCCGCGGTGAGGTTCCACACCAGCCAGCTGTCGACCGTGCCGAAACAGAGACCACCGGCCTCCGCTTCCGCGCGCGCGCTGGCCACGTGATCCAGCACCCAGCGCAGCTTGGTCCCGGAGAAATACGCGTCCAACACCAGGCCCGTGCGGCCAGTGAAAAGAGCCCCAAGGCCTTCCGACTTGAGCCTGTCGCAGATGCCCGCGGTGCGCCGGTCCTGCCACACGATCGCATTGCACACGGGCTTTCCGGTGCGGCGATCCCAGACGATCGTCGTTTCGCGCTGGTTGGTGATCCCGATTGCGGCGATCTGCGCCGCGCTGACACCCGACTTGGCGAGCGCTTCGCGCGCGCATTCGAGTTGCGATCGCCAGATCTCGAGCGGGTCCTGCTCCACCCAGCCAGGCTGCGGATAGATCTGCGCGGTCTCGCGCTGCGCCAGCCCGCGTACCGCGCCCCCCTGGTCGAACACGATGGCGCGAGAGCTAGTCGTGCCTTGATCTAAAGCGAGCAGGAATTTCATTCACAGTGGCGCGGGGCGGCGGATATGGTAGATTGCACGCTTTGTCGCGCTGGCCTCGTGGAGCGCCGCGCGACGCCACGGTTCAAGCATACACCCGGCAGCGCAGAGCACATGCCAACACACCGAGCCGACTGCGCCGGCACGGCGGATCTCCTGGCGGCGCTGGGCCGCATGGGCCTGCTCTCGCCCGGGGAGACTCCCCGCGTCACGCCGCTCACCGGCGGTGTTTCCTCCGATATCCTGCGCGTGGACCTGGTCCGCGGTCCCGTGTGCGTCAAGCGCGCGCTGTCCAGGCTCAAGGTGCAGGCCGACTGGCTTGCGCCGGTCGAGCGCAACCGCTGGGAAGTGCAGTGGCTGCGAGTCGCAGGCGCCATCGTCCCCGGCGCCGTGCCGAGCATACTGGCCGAGGACGCGAGCTCTGGCATGTTTGTCATGGAGTATCTTGAGCCGACGCTGAATCCGGTGTGGAAATCGCAGTTGCGCGACGGCGTCATCGAGCCGGAATTTGCGGCCGAGGTCGGCCGCCGGATCGCGCTGATCCATGCTCACACGGCCCGGCGCGAAGAGTTCGCTGCCAGGTTCGCGACCGATCATATCTTCTTTGCCATCCGGCTGGAGCCGTACCTCGTCGCGGCCGCGCGTGTCCACGGCGACTGCTCGAGGCAGCTCGAGGCACTGGTCCAGGCCACGGGAAGCGCCAAGCTTGCTCTGGTGCACGGCGATGTGAGCCCGAAAAACATTCTGTGCGGCGCGCACGGCCCAGTGTTCCTGGACGCAGAATGCGCCTGGTTTGGCGACCCCGCCTTCGACCTTGCCTTCAGTCTGAATCACCTGCTGCTCAAATGCCTCTGGCGCCCGCAATGGGACGATCGCTATCTCGCCTGCTTCGACGCGCTGGCGCAGGCGTACCTTCAGACCGTGACATGGGAGCCGGCCGCGCGCATCGAAGCTCGCACGGCGCGCCTGTTGCCCGGGCTGCTATTGGCGCGAGTGGACGGCAAGTCGCCGGTTGAGTACATCACGGCGGACTGGCAGCGCGCCGCCGTGCGCAGTGTCGCCCGGCGCTATCTTCTCGCACCTGTCGAGCGTCTGCGCGACATCCGCGGCGCCTGGCCTGACGAGGTGGCGGCCCGCTGCCCGACCCTGAGCACACAGGGGAATGCCTGACACGTCGATCGTAGCCGTCAAGGGGAGGCGGGTGTGGGACTCGCGCGGCCGTCCCACGGTCGAGGCCGAGGTGCGTCTGGCGTGCGGCGCGGTTGGCCGCGCCATCGCGCCAGCGGGAGCCTCGCGCGGCTCGCGTGAGGCGATCGACCTGCGCGACGGCGGGAGCGCGCTGGGTGGGATGGACGTCGGCCGAGCCCTCGGCTCCGTCAACGGGGAGATCGCTGAGGCGCTCGCCGGCCTTGACGCAACCAGCCAGGCGCACGTTGACCAGGCTCTCATCGCGCTCGATGGCACGCCCAACAAAGCGCGGCTCGGCGGCAACGCCACCATCGCGGTGTCGATGGCCGTGCTGCACGCCGCTGCGGCGGCCGCAGGAGAGCCGCTGTATCGATTTCTGTCGGCCGGCAAGACCACGCGGCTGCCGCTGCCTCAGATCCAGATCTTCGGCGGCGGTGCCCACGCGAGCCGGCGAGTGGACATCCAGGACTTCATGGTGATGGCGCTGGGCGCGCGCAGCTTCGACGAAGCACTGGTGATGACCGCGGAGGTATATCGCGCCGCCGGTGACCTGATGCAGACGCGCGGCCTGGTGCTGGGCGTGGCCGACGAGGGCGGCTGGTGGCCCGTCTTCGGCAGCAATGAACAAGCGCTGGAGATGCTGCTGCGGGCCATCGAGAGCGCCGGCTACGCGCCTGGCGGCGAGGTCGCCATTGCGTTGGACATCGCAGCCTCGGAGTTCGGTCGGGGCGGCCGCTACCGTTTCGCCCTGGAAGACCGCGAGTTTGACAGCGACGGTCTGGCCGAGGTGCTGCTGCGTTGGATCGAGCGCTATCCCATCGTCTCGGTTGAGGACCCGATGGCCGAAGACGACCCACTGGGCATGATCCGCTTTACCGCCGCAGTCGGCACTCGCGTTCAGGTGATCGGCGACGACTACTTGGTGACAAACGCTGCGCTGGTTCAGCAGGCGGCCCAGCAGCGCGCGTGCAACGCGGTGCTGATCAAGCCCAACCAAGCGGGCACCGTCACCGAAACGAAGGCCGCGTTCGAGGCAGGCAAGCGCGCGGGCTTCGGCACGATCGTCTCGGCTCGCTCCGGGGAGACCGAGGACGTCACCATTGTGCATCTGTCCACCGGTTGGGATGCAGGCCAGCTCAAGGTCGGATCGTTCGCGCGCTCTGAGCGCATGGCGAAGTGGAACGAGGCGCTGCGCATCGAAGAAGCCCTGGGCGCGGCTGCCCGGTTCGCGGGCCGCGAAGTATTGCCTGGGCACACGCTCAATCCGCGCCCATGATGTCGCATCACGACCATCCCCCTCACCCGCTGAGGGGATCCTGCTCATCATGCTGGCCGTGTTCCTGTTCTCCTCGATGAACACCCTGGCCCAGTACATCCCCGAGTCCACGCTGCTCGCGTTCTTCGCGGTGAGGTTCCGGACACAGTGTCGCTGCTCGGCATGCTCGTGATCCTTGCCGTTGGGCTGCTGGCGGTAAACTGGCAGCGCATGCGCCGGCGCACCGGCGCCGCCGACCGGGCACCCATGCATCGACTGCCACAGGAGACCAGGTGAGCAAGCGCGCGCCGAACCGCCGCGACGCTTACCGTCACTTCCAATGCATCCCTACGCGCTGGATGGACAACGACGTGTACGGCCATGTGAACAACGTCGTGTACTACTCCTATTTCGACACAGTGGTGAACCAATACCTCATCGAGCAAGGTGTATTGGACATCGAGAGCAGCGAGGTCGTAGGGCTGGTGGTCGAGACGGGTTGTCAGTACTTCGCGCCCATTACCTTCCCCGACATCGTGACCGCAGGCCTGCGGGTGGCCAAACTGGGTAACAGCAGTGTGCGCTACGAGATCGGGATCTTCCGCAACGACGAGCACGCCGCGTCTGCGCAAGGCCACTTCATGCACGTGTACGTGGACCGGGCCACGCGGCGGCCAGCGCGGCTGCCCGCAACCTTGCGCAGCGCGTTGGAGCGAATCCTCTTGGCTTAACTCGGAACAACGCGCAGTGCGCGGCCGGCCTCGCGTCCGGCTGCGGTCAGGCTGGCCGCCTCGGACACCAGGAAAGCGACTACCGCGGCGAGATCGCGACCCGCTCCGTCTGTCCCAATCGATCTCCTCCTCCGGATGCGTCCATAGGGCTGCGCTCAGGCGGCCTTGCTCGCAGCCTCTCCTTTTGCGCCCGGCGCAGACGCGCCCGCGTGCTGCGCTGCGCGAAGGTAGCGGCGCCGCCTTTCACCAAGTTTCGCGCCCCGCTTGGATTCCCCACGGAAGCGGGAATCCAACTTAGCCCGCGGCACCCTTCACGATCCGGCCGTAGATGGGATAACGTGGATCACTGTACCCCGGCGAAGACGGATGCCCCGGTCGCACCAAGCCGTCGATCAACGCCTCGTCCTCTCCATCCAGCTTGAACTTCAGGCTGGCCTCGTATTCTTTCCACTGGTCCAGCGTGCGCGGTCCGGTGATCGCCGAGGACACTAACGAGTTGTTGAGCACCCAGTTGATCGCGAACTGGGAGCTGCTCATGCTCTTTTTCGCCGCGTGCGCGACGATCTCCTGCGCCGCAACCAGCGATTCCGGGCGAAATTCGGTCTCCAACATGCGCGCGTCCTTGCGCCCCGCGCGCGTATCAGCGGGCGGTGGCTGACCGGGCTTGTACTTCCCGGTCAGCACGCCGCGAGCGAGCGGGCTATAGGCCGCGACGCCAAGGCCGAAGTATTGGCACGCCGGCAGGATCTCGACCTCGGGTTGACGGTTCATGGCGTTGTAGTAGGGCTGACACACCACGGGCCTGGGCACGCCGAGCTCCTTGCACAGCTGCATGAGTAGGCTGATACGCCAGCCGCGGTAGTTGCTGATGCCGAAGTAACGCGCCTTACCAGCGCGGATGATGTCGCCGATGGCGCCCAGCGTTTCCTCCAGCGGCGTCTCGGTGTCGTCGTAGTGCAGATAATAGATGTCAACGCAGTCGATGCCGAGGCGCCGCAGGCTGTTCTCGATTGCCTGCATCATCCAGCGTCGGCTGAGCCCCACCTCACCAATCCCTGGACCCATGCGGTTGCCTACCTTGGTCGCTAGGATCCAGTGGTGACGATTCGCGGCAATGGCTTTCCCTGTGACGCGCTCCGACTCGCCTTTGGCGTACTGGTCTGCGGTGTCGATGAAGTTCACGCCGGCCTCCGCTGCCGCATTGACGATGCGCTCGGCCTGGCTCTCGTCCGTGCGGTCGCCAAAGGTCATCGTGCCCAGACACAGTGCCGACACCGTCAACCCGCTCTGACCCAGCTTGCGGTACTCCATTCATTTTCTCCGTGGCTCATCCAGCGGGCCATCATGCCGCATAGGAACAGGCGCTGCAAACCGTCCTGCGAGTTGTGGCCCACTGGTCCAGATGCTATAACCTCGACACCCGATGTGCTGGAGGATCCCGATGCCGACTTCCCTTCCCGACCGCATGCAAGTGGTGGAGATCTCCCGCCCCGGCGGGCCCGAAGTGTTGAAGCTTGTCACGCGCGCGCTGCCGCAGCCCAAGCCCGGCGAAGTGCTGATCCGCGTCGCCGCCGCCGGCGTGAACCGGCCCGACTGCATGCAGCGCGCCGGCGCATATGCACCACCGCCAGGTGCTTCCGACCTGCCTGGGCTCGAGGTCGGCGGCACAGTGGTGGCGCTCGGAGCAGGGGTGACACAGTGGAAAGAGGGCGACCAGGTGTGCGCGCTCACGCCCGGCGGCGGATATGCCCAATTCTGCGTCACCTCTGCCGGTCATTGCCTGCCGCCGCCCAAGGGTTGGAGCCTGACCCAAGCGGCGTCGCTGCCCGAGACCTTCTTCACCGTCTGGATCAACGTATTCGAGCGCGGCAGGCTGGCTGTCGGAGAAACTCTGCTGGTGCAGGGCGGCAGCAGCGGCATCGGCGTCAGCGCGATCCAGATGGCGCGCGCTTTGGGTCACCGCGTGTTCGTCACGGCCGGCAGCGCAGAGAAATGCGCAGCTTGCGAAAAGCTCGGGGCGGAACGCGCCATCAACTACCGCGCCGAGGATTTCGTCGAGGCCGTGAAACAGCTCACCGGCGGCAAGGGCGCGGATGTCATCTTGGATATGGTGGGGGGCGATTACGTCCCGCGCGAGCTGAAATGCCTGGCCACGGACGGGCGCCTGTCTCTGATCGCCTTCCTGGGCGGTATCCGGACCACGCTCGACATCTCGGACATCCTGATGCGCCGACTGACGATCACTGGCTCGACACTGCGCCCGCGCACCGTGGAGTTCAAGACCGGGGTGGCGAACGCGCTGCGAGCTAAGGTATGGCCGCTGATCGACGCCGGGAAAATCCAGCCGGTAATCTACAAGGTGTTCCCTTTGGCGCGAGCCTCCGCCGCACACGAACTGATCGAGTCCGGCGTTCACATCGGGAAGATCATCCTCGAGCCGGCGGGCTAGAGGCGAGGCGACACTGCTGACGACGACGCGGGCGCGCCTGACTCAGACCGCGCTGTTCATCGCGGGGCGGCAGTCGCGGGCCGGGTCTTCAGCCGTCGTCTGGGCAGTTTCGGGCAGACGGGGACCGACGTGGTACTCGCATCTCGCGGGGGCGGAACTCGGCGCAGCAGCCCGAGATCACCTTTCATGGCCACCCGCTCGGCGTAGCGGATGTTCTTCGCAACCTCGTGGAGATACGGGTTGTGGCCGGCGAGCGGAGTCTTGACGTAGTGGTAGGCAGCGCCCAGATCGTCGGTGAGGCGAGTGATGGCCGTACGGTAGAAGCTAGGCGTCTTGCGCAGCAGGTCCTCGGCCGAAATGAACAGCACTGTCGATTTTCGCTCCACCCCTGTCTCTGCGCTCGCCAGCCCGCCCGCCACGAACTCGGGATACAGGCGGTCGCGGCACTTCTCCAAGTAACAGCGGTCGGCCATCTGGGCGACGATGTCCGCCGTCCCCAGCATGTTGCCGATCAGCCGGAAGACAGGACTCGGGAGCGCGATGTGCTGAACCGGGATCTCGTAGCCGGTGAAGTGGATGACGCGCCCAGCGACTTGCGCCAGGTCGGGCATCCCGATGTCTCGCATGTAGCGCTCGAGGAACCGTGCACCGCGGCTGACATGGCGCAGCGTGTAGTCGGCGCCGTTGCGGTGGCGCGTATCTTTGCGGTGGCGCAGATAGCCGATGTCGTGGAACAGGGCCGTCACGATGCCGAAGCCGAACAGCCGTGCGCCTATGGCTTCGAGGCGCTCGCACCCGCGCTCGTAGCCGTCCATCAGCCGTGCCATCGCCAGCGTTACATCCAGCACATGCTGCAGGTTGTGATAGGGCGTATCGCACCCGCGGTAGCCGGGATACTCGCCGCGGTACAGCCGAGCACAGTCCGCAAACGCGCGAGAGATCAGCGCCGTCGATGCATCCGGATACAGCTCCAGGAAAACGCGACGAACCTCGTCGTTGACCGCGGCGGGATCGGTCGTGTTGACTTGGTTGGTGACGTCGTACTCGCTGCGCCGGGCTGCCGAGCTCAAGCCTGGGGTTTTGACAACTGGCATTTCTAGGAACTGTGCCATATCGACGACGCTAAGCGGCGGCCTTTCGAACCCGCCCGGAAAGGTCCGCGCCCCGGACACCCGTCCTCGCTCTCGCGCGAAAGGCTAAAATCGCAACTCGCCGAGACCTCCGCACCGACCTTGACTGAGTCTAAGCACCGTGTCATCCCGCTACAAACATCGTCAAATATTCCGCGATGAAGCAGGCTCTCGCGATCGAGAATACCAGCACCACGGTGCCGGCCGTCAACCCGCCATGGGTCCTGCGCGGCCATCCGGGGCACGGCCGCAGGCGCGACGCAACCAGCTCATACTGTTTTCGCTGCTGGGTCGGTCCTGGCGCCTGCGGCTGACCGCGGACGGCGCGCCGCCACGGCGGGGATGAAGCGCGATAGCTCCAGCAATGCCTGGTAGTAGACCTCGCGCTTGAACTCCACCACGTCCTCGAGCGGCACCCAGTATTCGCTCCAACGCCAGGCGTCGAACTCGGGTCGCTCGGAGCGGCGCAGGCACACGTCGCAGTCGCGCCCGAGCAGACGCAGGAGATACCAGATCTGCTTCTGCCCGCGGTAACTGGCCCGCCAGTCCCGCCGCACCCAGTTTGCCGGCACGTTATAGCGCAGCCAGTGACGGGTCCTACCGAGGATCTTCACGTGTTCGGGCTTGAGGCCGACCTCTTCCATCAACTCCCGGTACATGGCCTGCTCCGGCGACTCACCGCCTTTGATCCCGCCCTGCGGGAACTGCCAAGCGTGCTCCTTGACGCGCTTGCCCCAGAACACCTCGTTGCGGGGGTTGACCAGCACGACCCCAACGTTTGGGCGATATCCATCGCGATCGATCATGACCATCACCCAGGAAGGATTGGACTGAGCCCGATTTTTTCATAAAGCTGACATGGAAATCAATTCGAACGCAAATTCGCATGGCCGAGCCGTCGCCAGCAGCCGAACCTGCCGCCAGCTCAGATCAGCAGGCGCTTGTCGGTGTGCGGGTTGAGCCGCTTCATGCCTTCTACGAAGCGCAAGAACTCCAGGCCATAGCGCGCCTGAAGCAGCCTTGCCCGCTCGCGCAGCTCCTCCCAGCGCAGCCGGGCGGGAAGGCGCTTGAACGCGAGCACGATGATGTTTCCCTTCTGTAGCGCAGGAACGCAGGCCACGTGGCCCGCGAACGCGGCCTCGATGCGGTGCACATATTCGTCGAATTTGCGGTCGCTGCCCCACAGGTTCACCACCAGCACCCCGTCCCTGCGCAGCGAGCCCGCAGCGGCGGCGTAGAACTCGGGTGTGGCCAGCTCCCCCACGTGCGACTCCCCGTCGTAGCCGTCGACCAGGATGACGTCTGCGCTGTCCGGGTGCTCGCCGACCCAGCACGCGCCATCGGCCTGCATCACCTGCAGGCGCGCATCGTCCAGCGGCACGTGGAAATACTGCCGCGCCACGGCGATCACCCGCGGATTCAGCTCTAGCACAACCTGCTCGGCCTGCGGGAACTGGCGGTAAATCCACTTGTTGAGCGAGCCACCCCCCAACCCCACGCTCACCACGCGCTGCGGTTCCGGCACGAACAGTAGGAACGCCATCATGCTGCGGGTATAGGCCAGCACCAGCTCGTCCGGGTCGCTCAGGCGCATGCCGCTTTGGATGGTTGCGCTGCCCAAGTGCAGATAGCGTATGCCGTCCTGCTCGCTGATCTCCACGCTCGCGTCCGCGCCGGTGCGGCGCCGGCCGCGCCAGCCTCTCAACAGCCTCAATCTGTCCTCGCTATTCGGTCAGTGTGGATTGTAAGATAAACGCTTTTTCACGGGCACCGAGATGCGCGTCTCCGCTTTTTTCCTGTCCACCCTCAAGGAGGCCCCAGCCGAGGCCGAGCTGATCAGCCACAAGCTGATGGTGCGCGCCGGGCTGATCAAGAAGCTCGGCAGCGGCCTCTACACATGGATGCCCCTCGGCCTGCGGGTCCTGCGCAAGGTGGAGACCATCGTGCGCTCGGAGATGAACCGGGCCGGCGCCGTCGAGCTGTTCATGCCCGCAATACAGCCGGCCGAGCTGTGGCAGGAGAGCGGACGCTGGGACAAGTTCGGGCCGCAGATGCTAAAGCTCAAAGACCGGCACGAGCGCGACTACTGCTTCGGCCCAACGCACGAGGAGGTAGTCACCGACATCGCTCGCAAGGAGATCCGCAGCTACCGCCAGCTGCCGGTCAACTTCTACCAGATACAGACCAAGTTTCGCGACGAGATCCGGCCGCGCTTCGGCGTCATGCGGGCGCGCGAGTTTGTCATGAAGGACGCTTACTCCTTCCATCCGGACTACCCGGACCTGGAGCGCGAGTATCGCAACATGTACGACACCTATGCGCGGATCTTCCAGCGGCTCGGGCTGCGCTTCCGCGCGGTTACGGCAGACCCCGGCGCTATCGGCGGGACTGGGTCGCACGAGTTCCACGTCCTGGCCGAGTCGGGCGAGGACGCCATCGCTTTTTGCCCCAGCTCCGACTACGCTGCCAATGTCGAGTTGGCCGAAGCGATGCCCCCGCCTACCCCTCGCGCCGTCCCAGCACAGAGCATCCAGAAGGTGGCCACCCCCGGGGCACATACCATTGACCAGGTCAGTGCATTACTGCGTGTGCGACCGCAGGGGATCGTCAAGACGCTGATGGTCGTCACCGGCGACCAGCGGGAATACCTGCTCCTGCTGCGCGGGGATCACATGCTCAACGAGGTGAAGGCAGCCAAGAAGTTCACCCTGAACGGCGGCTTCCGGTTCGCGTCGGACAGCGAGATCCGAGCGCGGCTTGGTGTCGCGCCGGGCTCGATCGGCCCAGTCGGCGCTGACCTGCCGATCATCGCCGACCGCGCGCTTCGGGCGATGAGTGATTTCGTATGTGGCGCCAATGAGGACGGCTATCACTACACAGGTGTGAACTTCGGGCGCGATTTGCCCGAGCCGGAGGAGTATGTGGACATTCGCAACGTGGTCGAAGGCGACCCCAGTCCGGACGGCAACGGCACGCTGTCGATCTGCCGCGGTATCGAAGTCGGACACATCTTCCAGCTCCGCACCAAGTATTCGGAAGCGATGAGCGCGACGTATTTGGATGAGAGCGGGCAGTCAAGGCCCATGGAGATGGGCTGCTACGGCATCGGGGTGTCGCGCATCGTGGCCGCCGCCATCGAGCAGAACAACGATCTGCGCGGCATCCTTTGGCCCATGGCGCTGGCGCCATTTCAGGTGGCCATCGCGCCGATCGGCTGGGGTAAGAGCGCCGAGGTGCGCGCCCAGGCGCAGCGGCTGCACGAAGAGCTGACTAGCGCGGGAATCGAGGTACTGCTCGACGATCGCGATGAGCGCCCAGGCGTCATGTTTGCCGACCTCGAGCTGATCGGCATCCCCCATCGCATCAACGTCGGCGAGCGCAGCCTCAAGCAGGGTCAGGTCGAGTACCAGGCACGCGCCGAGGACAAGCCCCGCCCGGTCGATCTGGCCGCCGCCGTGCAGTTTGCAAAGTCGCTGTGCGGAAATTGATCTTGTCCTGCAGGCTGGCTTATCTGGTAACGACCGCTGTGGTGGGCACGGCCCACAACGCGCTCGCCGGGGACCAGCGTTACGAGCCGTTGGCCGCGAGCATACAGGCCGCGCTGCACGGCTCGGTCGCAGATCGCGCCAGCACGAGGTTGGTGTTCGCGACCCCGCAGCAAGGGCGGGCGTGGCTGTCCGCTATGTCACAGCGGCTGGCCCAGCACATCACCGATCAAAAGACGCGCGTGGACTTTCTTACCACGGTGCAGTACGAAGCCAAACGCGCAGGGCTGGACCCGCAGATGGTGCTCGGGCTGATCGAAGTCGAGAGCAGGTTCCGCAAATATGCGGTGTCCCGCGCCGGCGCCCGCGGCTACATGCAGGTCATGCCGTTCTGGGTCGATCTGATCGGAGACGCGAACCATGATCTGTTTAAGCTTCGCACCAACCTGCGCTACGGCTGCGTCATTCTTCGCTACTATCTGGACGTCGAGGGCGGCGACATCCACCGGGCGCTGGGACGCTACAACGGTAGCCCGGGCAGCAAGAGCCCATACGCTGTGAAAGTGGTGCGAGCCTGGCAGACGCGCTGGTTGTTCCCCGGGGGCGGCGCGACCCGTCCATACGCGGACCGGGCGCTACCGCTGCGGTACAGAGAAAAGGCGCAGTGAAGCCGCGATTCGTGATTCGCAGTTGGAAAGGCCGCAGCCTGCTGAAGCGTTCCCAGTTGCAGGCTACGAATCACGCGCTAAGCATCACGGACGTCATGCTACATGCCTGCGGCGCTCCGGTGCCTTGAGGGCGAAGAGGGCCTCGAGACTCATGGACAGAGTCTCGTGCGCATCGCGTGTCAGCTGCGCGACCAGCGACTCGAAGCTCGGCTCGGCCCCTTCCGCCAGGTCGGAGCGGAACACCAACTCACGGTACACATCGGCCAGCCGGATTTCAGCCGCGTCGCGCGCCAGTACCCAGCCATCGCCTGTGGTGGGAGCGACCCAGCCAGCAGCGGCCAGCCGGTCGAGTAGCTGCTCGCATTCTTCGAACGGGAGACGCAGGCTGACACGCAGCTCCTCGGTTTTCGTCACGAGCCCGCCGCGGTGCGCCTGGTACAGGTGGCGAAGCAACCGTGCTGCCTCCAGGAACTGCTCTCCCGGCCGGCGCTTGAGGCGGACGCCGCCTGTGCGCAGGTAGGGCAGCGCCGCGGTGAACTCGGCGCCCAGGACGAGCACCAGCCAGGACAGATAGATCCACAGCAGGAAGATGGGAAAGCTGGCGAAGGCGCCATACACCAGCTTGAGGGTCGGCACGCTCCTGACATATGCGCCGAAGGCCGCCTTCATACCCTCGAACGCGAGCCCGGCCACAGCCCCACCTGCGATGGCGTCGCGCGTATCGACGCGGCGGCTTGGCACCATGCGGTAGAGGAACGCCATCGCCGCGGAGGTCAGGATCAGCGGCACGACTCTGAGCAGCACCAACTCCGCTTCTTCCGTGCCGCGCACAATACCCATAGAGAGGGTCAGCAGCCACGAGGTCACGGACAAGCTGGCCCCGATCAGCAGCGGGCCTACCGTGAGTACCGCCCAGTAAATGAGCAACCGGTTCAGCAACGTCCGCGGACGGCGCACGCGCCAGATGGTGTTGAAGGCGCGGTCGATGGTGAGCATGGTCAGCACCGCGGATACGCCGAGGATCGCGATCCCCCAGGTGGTGAGCCGGCCCGCGTTGTCCGCGAACTGCTGCATGTACACGGTGATGACGCGGCCGGCCGACGCCGGCATCAGGTTGGTCACGACAAACTGGCGGATCGCGCCGGAGAACCCGGCAAACAGCGGGAAAGTCGAGAACACGGTCACCGCGATCGTGACCAGAGGCACCAGCGCGAGCAGCGTCGTGAAGGTCAAGCTGCCGGCGACCTGCAGACAACGATCCTCTCTGATGCGGTGGATCAGCAGCAGCAGGTAATCCCAGGTGGCCCGCACATGGCGTCGGATGGTCGCCACGCGACGCCTGCCGGCTGCGAGGCGGCGCGAAAATGCGGAGGCGCTCATGTCAGTCTCTCTATAATAGCCACAGTGGTTTGCCCGCTTGGGCAGGGGCACTTCGCAATCTCTATGAACGACATTCTGGTCCTCTACTACAGCTACACCGGGGCGGTGAAAGAGATGGCGCACGCGGTGGCGCGCGGCGTCGAAAGCGTCCCGGGTGTCCGGGCTCGGCTGCGCACCGTGCCCAAGATTTCCGCGGTGTGCGAAGCAGTAGAGCCCGATATCCCCGATAGCGGCTCGCCGTATGTGGAACTGAAGGACCTGGAGGCGTGCGCCGGCTTGGCGCTGGGCAGCCCCACCCGCTTCGGCAACATGGCGGCGCCGCTCAAGTATTTTCTCGACAGCACCGGCGGGCTGTGGCTCCAAGGTACGCTCGCGGGCAAGCCGGCCGCTGTGTTCACGTCCACCGCCACCCAGCACGGCGGCCAGGAGACCACGCTGCTGTCGATGATGCTGCCGTTGCTCCACCATGGCATGGTCATCGTCGGTGTGCCGTACACCGCGCCGGAACTCACCGCCACTGCGAGCGGTGGAACGCCGTACGGTGCCAGCCACGTCTCGGGCATGGGCAGCGACCGTCCTCTGTCCGAACACGAGCGGCGACTGTGTTTCACGCTTGGCCAACGTCTGGCCGAAGTCGCGCTCAAGCTGACACGATGAGCCCGCCTGCCGCAGTCGACCGGGCTAGGCAAGCGCGCGAGCTGTTCCGCGCTGCGCGCAGCGGTATGTTGTCGACTCATTCTGCGAAGTTCCCCGGGTATCCCTACGGCTCGGCGCTGCCTCATGTCACCGACCATCAAGGCCGTCCCGTGATACTGATCAGTCATCTGGCCGAGCACACTCGTAACGTGCAAGCCGATAGCCACGCTAGCTTTCTCGTGTCGCCCCCGGGACCCGAGCTGCAGGCGAGTCCTCGGGCTGCGCTGCTGGGCCAGGCCCGAGCGCTCGACGCGACGGCCGCGCTCCAGGCCCGTTACCTGCGATTCTTCCCTGAGCATGCGAAGTACCTCGAGATCGGAGGCTTCCGCTTCTGGACCATCGAGCCGTTCCAGGCCCGGTTGATCGAAGGCTTCGGCAGCCTGCACTGGGTCTCGGCCGACGCCTTCCTCGCCAGCCCCGGTGAGATCCCCGAAATTGAAGCGTCGGTCCTCGAGCACATGAACCAGGATCACCGCGCTGCGCTCTTTGCCTATTGCCGCCACGCGCACGGGGTCGAGCCGCGCCAGGCGGAGATGATCGGAATCGACTGCGACGGCTTCGATGTACGCGCCGACGACCGGGTTCTGCGATTGCCCTTCGAGCACATGATCACGACCGGACCACAGGTGCGGGCGGCGCTGGTCGCTTTGGCCCGAGAGGCTCGCGCCTGATGCCGGCGGCTCTGCTCCAGCTGAGCGCCAGCGCGAGCCTGATCGCGCTCCTATTCCTCTGTCTGCTATGGGAGACCACACTGTCACCGATCAGGCCCGGCGGTTCGCTGCTAATGCTCAAGGCGCTGCCGCTGCTTCTGCCGCTGTTCGGCGTCCTCAGAGGCAAGATTTACACCTACCAGTGGGCGTTACTGCTGGTGCTTGCGTATTTCTGCGAAGGGGTGGTCCGCGCTTGGTCGGAGAGGGGAGCGTCCCGCGTTCTTGCCGCAGCGGAGATTGCGCTGTCTGTGAGCTTTGTCCTCAGCGCGGTCTCGTATTTGAGGATATTCCGCCAGCGCGTTGGCTGACTCGCCCTCGGCATGAACCGAACTCCCTACCGTGGCCGCTTCGCGCCCACCCCATCGGGCCCGCTGCATTTCGGTTCTCTCGTGGCGGCCACTGGCAGCTACCTCGAGGCGAGGTCGCACGGCGGCGAGTGGCGCCTGCGCATCGATGATCTGGACCCGCCGCGTGTTGCGCCCGGCGCAGTCGCATCGATCCTGCGCTGCCTGGAGGCGCTCGGCTTCGAGTGGGACGGCCCGGTGCTGTACCAGAGCCGACGGCTGCCGGCCTATCACGCCGCACTGCATCGGCTGCGCCTGCTCGGCGCCGTCTACCCCTGCGCGTGCAGCCGCAAGGAGATTGCCGAGTCAGCACTGCCCGGTATCGAGGGCCCGATCTATCCAGGCGTCTGCCGCGCCGGCCTCCCACCGGATCGGCCCGCAAGGGCCCTGCGCCTGAGCGTCCAGGGCATGCGCGTCGAGTTCGACGATCGCCTGCTCGGTCGGCAGCGGCGCGATCTGGAGCGCGAGCCAGGAGACTTCATCCTCTACCGCGCGGACGGCGTGTATGCCTTCCACTTGGCCTCCGCTGTGGACGACGGTGAGCAAGGCATGACCGACATAGTTCGCGGCGCCGACCTGCTGGAAGCGAGCGCGCGCCAGCTCCAGTTGATGCGCTTGCTCGCTCTGCCCATACCCCGCTACGTCCATTTGCCGGTAGCCATCGATGGCAGCGGCGACAAGCTCTCCAAGCAGACCAAGGCGGCACCGGTAGACCCCGCGCGTCCCCTGGCCGTTCTTCAGGCCGTGTTGCGCTTCCTCAACCAGGCGATGCCGGCCGGCTTCGAGAGCGCGACGCTCCCGGAGTTCTGGCGCCAGGCCACCATGCATTGGGACCTCCAGCGCGTGGGCGCGCGCCTGCAGGCACCCGCACCGGGCTAGTGCGTGTCAACCGATATCAACGCGTTCACCGTCGCGGAAAACAACCAGCTCGCCGCTTGTGAGCGCAGTCCACGGTTCGTTATCGGTCAGCGGCAAAGTGGCGATCACCGCGACCCGGTCATCCGGTGTGGTGAGCTCAGTGAAATCGACCTCCACGTCCTCGTCCAGCAGGTGCGCGGTGGTGAAGGGCGCCTGGCGGACCACATAGGACAGACGGTCTGCGCAGTGAGCCAGCAGGAGGTCGCCGTTGGATAGCAGATAGTTGAAGGTGCCGTGACGGGACAACTCGCAGGTCAAGCGCCCGAGCAGATCCATCAGCGGCGCGACTTCCGGCATGCCAGCGGGGAACGCTTCCCGCATGGTCTCCAGGATGCTGCAGAACGCCAGCTCGCTGTCGGTCGTGCCCACCGGGCGGTAGTGGCCTCCGAGGGGCGGGGCGAACCTTTCCAGCGTCCCGTTGTGGGCGAAGATCCAGTAGCGCCCCCACAGCTCGCGCATGAAGGGGTGGGTGTTCTCCAAGCCAACCGGGCCTTTGGTCGCCTTGCGGATGTGCGCAATGACGTTGGTGGAGCGGATCGGATAGTTTCGCACCAGCTCCGCCACAGGCGAGTGGACAGCGGGCACGGGGTCGAGAAACAACCGGCAGCCGCTACCCTCGAAGAAGGCAATCCCCCAGCCGTCCGAGTGCTCGTCAGTGGTGCCGCCGCGCCGGCGGAACCCGGTGAAGGAGAAGCAGATGTCGGTGGGAACGTTGCAGTTCATCCCCAGGAGTTGGCACATAGCTACGTAAGATACTGAACTGTCTACTGTAGATGTTACATATTCTGCTGCGGTACCCGCATAGGTACCCGCTTCCGGCGCTGTCACCACCTAGGAGGCCGGCTCTGGCCACCGGACGATCAGTCCTCGTGCTTAGCCTCTTTCCGCCAAAGCACGCGGACCACACCCAAGACGATAAGTCCGACGCCCCACATGATGGTTTCCGGCACCGCCACCGGCTCGAAGCCGGCTAAGCCCCTATGTGCAGGGTTCGCTACCAGCGTCGCGATACCGTCGGACAGCAGCACCGCTCCGCCCACGAAGCAAATGAGATCGCCGATGCGGGACAGAATGCGACGGCGCTTGAGAGGGTCCCACATGGCTTGCGCTCCGAGTGCTGGAACGTCATCAGGCGTTCAGGTTCCGGCTGGCATCGTCTGCGCCCAGACCGCGGGCGCTGGCTTTAGCTCGCGGGGCCTCGCGTGCTGACGTGCATTCTACCCGCCGGCATGAGCCCCGCTGACCGCGCCTTGCTCGCTACTGTCTGCGCATCTAGTCAGCTCTATGCATCGCGCGGTCTATCCGGCGCTGTCACCCCGCCGCCGTGTCAACGGCCGAACGGAACTCGGGCCGATCTGGCGGCTCGGTCTGACCTTGCCCTCAAGAGAGAGGAGCCAGCCCGGGGCGTGTGAAGGCGGTAGGGCTGGCTAAAGCACCGCTGGCGCGGCGCCTATCTCGGCTGATGCGCCGAAATCTGGCCCAGCTTCGTAATCAGCCGGCCGACTGCGCGAGACTGGAAGACGCGTTTGGAATGGACGTACTCAAGACCCTGGGGATCGCCGACTGAAACGCCGAGCACCTGCTCAGCTTCTCGCCGGCCGCCGACCTTTGCGAGATTGAGGACCGACCCGATCAGGAAAAATAGCTCCTGCTGAGAAAGCAACGGCTGCGACTGTGGGGATTTGGAACTGCTACGCTTGGACTTAACCATGATTGCCTCCTAGTGGGCGTTGTGGCCAGGGCGGGGCAGAGCTGACACTCTGTCCTCCGCCCGCTTTTGCCGAGGATCATCCCGCCTCGGCGACGGGTTCACTGTCTCTCGCAACAACGGTACAACCTTGTCGCCCCGTAGTCTAATAACGAATCGTGTTGACCGTGGTTATCCGCGAGAAGTCGCATCCGATGAACCCGAAGACTTGGCTCAAATGGGCGCGCAAGCTACTGATGCAGAGTCGAAACTTGCGGTGTTAGATGGGGCCTGACTACACCGGCGGCTACACGCGTTTGCCCGCTAACGCCGGGCGTGCGGCTTGCTTGATGTTGGGGTAAAGTGACACCGCCTATGGTGTCAGCCAAACCCAGCATATATGATGAGGCTCTCGATCAGCTCAGAACCTCCCCAGCAGGGTTTCGATGCGCAGAGCTAGAAGCCCTTCTGGATAGCCTTGGCTTCAAAGTTCGACCAGGGAAGAAGGGGGGGCATCGAGTTTTTACACATGACGCTCTGGCGAAGGCGGGCTTTTGGGGATCAAGCTTCAACTGCGGACACCGGTCTACTGCCAATGTGCGGCCCGCTTACGTTCTGAATATTGCACGGATCTGTGAGACCTACGAGGACGAGTTACGCCAGTTCCTGGGTGAGTGACAAGGATGTTTGATCCACACGCATACGCGATAACGGTCAGGAAGGATGAGGTGGACGGAGAGCAGTTGTTCCGAGCCACGATAGCCGAACTGCCAGACGTAGAGGAGTACGCGCCTACGTACCAGGAAGCCTACGAGTTCGCAATTGACGCCATCGAGACGCTCCAAGCCATGTACGAGGAAGAAGGGCGGTCTTTCCCCACCCCGAGCGAGGAAGAGCGGGAATTCAGCGGCAGGGTGACGCTGCGTGTTCCGAAGAGCGTGCACCGTCAGGCCGCAACAATCGCGCAGGCCGAGGGCGTCAGCCTCAACCAGTGGCTAGTTTCTACCGTCGCGCTTGCCGTAGGGAATAGGTCGATGCTCGCAGGGGTCTCCACTACTACCGTTGGCCCCGCCTCCACTGTTGGTGCTATTGCAGGGAGTAGTGGCGTGATCAACTTTACTGGCGGTGGCGGGTTCAACGTTACTATGAACAGCGCCGCGCTCTACTACTACCATCTCATGTATCCGTTCATCCCGATCGGCTCATTAGATTTCGGTGGAATGGGCCAGATCTGGGTCAATCCAGCACCAACCGCAGCGGTCCATGGGCAAGAAAAGGGTAAGAAGAAACCGGAACTATGGGTGGTGCAGAAGCGCGCTGCGTAACGGGGAATGCCCATGGCTGAAACCACGGCGATAACGTTTGACTTCAAAGAGGTTGCTGAGCTTCTCGTCAAGAAGCATGGCATCCACGACGGGCTGTGGACCATCTATGTGGAGTTCGGGATCGGGGCCGCCAACGTCGGTCCGTCGCCTCAAGAGCTGCGGCCTGCGGCCATTATCCCGGTGGTGAAATTCGGGATTCAGCGTGTCAACGAATCAACGAATCTTACGGTTGATGCCGCCGCTGTGAACCCGGCTCCTGGATTCAAGGCCAAACTCAAGGCGCCGGCGTCCGCGAAGAGGTCTAAGAGGCAGGCTGGAGAAAGTAAACCGAGCTCATGAATAAGACGATGCTAAAAGCAGCAGCCGCTCTGCTTCGCCCGGTATCGTCTGATCCGCTGCCCATTCGTTGTGCTCATCTCTCTCCTCTCACAAGGACTCGGGCCGGGTGGGGACTGGCCGGCTACGGCTGAGCGGGGCCTGAATCGCGCTCCAGATTCGAGGGGTGGCAGGGGCAAAACTCCAACCGGCAGAAAAAGTGTCAATGCCCTTTTTCGCGATCGCGCAAAAACAAAAGGAGGGCCTTGCCTGGACGCTGCTGGACGTTGGTCCCATAATGTCTGAGTCCACTACGCCGGTCGTGGTGGTCGATTAACTTCCCGTCATGCCGTAAAGTTAGATCCGTGCGCTCTCCCTGCGTAACCTCGCGTTCCACCTTCGAGCCGATCTCCTGCGCCGGTTCTTCATACACCGATGAACAGCGCAAGGAAGCGGCGATGCGTTATCTGCTCACAGGCAACGTAACCGAGGTCAGTTTGGCGATGGGTATCCCTCGCACCACCGTGCAGAGCTGGAAGTCACAGGAATGGTGGAATGACCTTATCGTCGCGGTTCGTCAAGAACACAACGATGAGCTGGACGCGCGCATGACCCGGATTATGGACAAGACGTTCGCGGAGCTGGAGGATCGGATCGAACATGGCGAGGCAACCGGGAAGTTGGGCGCGGATGGAAAGCCGATCAAGCTTCCTGTGAGGGTTCGTGATCTGAGTATCACCGGGGCGATCCTGTTCGACAAGCGGCAGTTGCTGCGAAGCCTGCCGACCGCCATCAAAGACGGGGCGGGGCTGTCTGCCATTGCGACGGAGCTGGTGCAGGCCTTCCAGTTGGTGGTACAGCGCGGTGAGAAGACCGTCGAGGGCACAGCTGAGCGGGTAACGGGTGGCGACAAGCCTGCTCCGCAGCTGAGACGGCGCTAGGAAATCGAGTCGTCGCTCGAGGTCATTGAAGACGCGGGGAGTCCATGAGGCGGCCACGCACCCTCGCGACTACCGCCTTCGCGAGCATGAATGCCTCTAGTTGGGCCCCGCCGCGCTTCTGCACAGTCTGAAGCAGCGTATCCATGAAGGTGCTGGACTGCTCCGAGCCGACCTTCATCAGCACGACGGCCGCCTGAAGGTGTGGATTGTCGGCGTTCTGCTCGCCGCCCGCCTTCAGCGCTTTGGTGACTGTCGGTGGTCCTTACATATGCCCCATGTGCAGCGCGTCTGGCCCGAGCCATCGCAAAGCTAATCGCTTGAAGGCCAGCACTTTGCGGCTCTGCGGCATGGGATATGCGTCCGCCATGGTTCGGCTCGAAAGCAACCTTAATGTCGTCCTCCCTCGGTACTTCCTTCGATATGGGACAGGGGCAGCGATGGCGAGTCTCATTCGGTTGATCACAGCGGCGACGTTCATCGCAGCGCTTTCTGTAGCGCGGGTGGAGGCGACGCCGATTACCTTCACCTTTGAGGGCACAGCCACCGGTCTCCTTGGGAATACACCTTTCACCGCAGCCCCCTTCACCATCACGGCTGACGCTGATACGACGAACGTGGTGACGTCAGCTACTGGCGATGGCGCTACGGGAGGGGACTTCAGCCTCGATACAGATTCAGCGACGATCGACATCCCAGGCATTGGGACGCTAACATTCAGCACGGGGACACGGCTATTCGACGCCAGAGGCGTGACGGTCAACAGTCAGGGACCCTTAGACCTGTTGGGCTTCGCCAGGGCCGGGCTCGATGGCATCGTTCTGATGGATTTCGCGGACCCTGTGTTTGCCACATACGACCTCTCGACGGCACTAGCTCCCCTGTTTATCGGCGACGCGATTAGTCTCAATTCGATCGGTACGACCATGGGAAACCTCAGCTTCGATCAGGTCGTCGATGTCACGTTTACTGCAACGACCGACATGTGTGGTCATGGTCATCGTAAGAGGGATGACTCCTGCGAGTCGTCGGTCCCCGAACCGGCCACGCTCGCTCTTCTCGGCCTCGCCTTCGCAGGGATAGGCTGGGCGAGACGGCGTGGTATTCGCAAAGCCATTCCAAGGGTCGGGTAGATCATCATCGTCTTGCTCCCTTCGTTGATCGGCCTCAAAGGCGGCCGGCTGAGCCCCAGTCTTCGATCATGCGGGTGTCTCCTCATCCTGCTGCGCTGGCGCTTCGCGCTTGCGCTTGCGCGCCTGGTAGATGCTGAGTACGCTCTGCACCGTAATGCTGATGCCGCGCCTCTCCTGGCCTTCCTTGCCAGTCCAGCTAGTCAGCTTGCCCATGCCCGCCACAGAGACCGGGTCGCCCTTGTGTAGCTGCATAAGCGCCTTGACCGCTGCCGACTCGAAGGCAATCAGACTTGTCAGCATCGACTCCTCGCCGTCCAGCGGAACGCGCAGCAATGCCGTGCAGTAGAGCTTGCCGGCAGCGCTCGTGCGCGACTGCGGATCCCCGGCGAGGCTGCCTTGGCACAAGACGCTCAGGCTCATGTCTGCGTCTTCCTCTGCTCGCCCAGGCTCAGCCATTGATCGGCAGTCAGGAAGCGTTCTGGCTCTCGCACTGTGCAGTCCAGGCCAAGCTCGCGGGCCATCGCTCTGAAGCTCGTCAGGGCTCCGGACGGGTCTCTGGCAGCGGCCGTTCGCATCTCTGCAAGCTCCTCCTGTGAGCAGCCGTAGTGCCCGGCCACAAGCGGGATCAGCCGGGCCAGCTGGTCCAGCTCCGCGGGCGTGAGGTTGCGCTGCCCCGCCGGATCCGGTGCGTCCGGAAGCGGGACCAGCAGGCACCCGGGGTAGCGGCTCTCGAGGTCGGAGCGGGATATCGGAGGGGTGAACCACTTCTCGATCCGTTCCGACGGCTGGACGATCAGCCAGTGACCGGCGAGCTCGCCGAGGGTTGGGGTGTGGTCGGCTAGCGCCGCCAGCAGCTCCGGCTTGTGCGCTCGCAGCATCGGGAGAAGATGCTCGACAGCTGGGCGTGGTCCCTGCGCCGTCAATTCGCCGTCTTCCAGGACCAGCTTGATACCGGCGGATTTGGCCTGTTCGATGATCTCCAAGACAGCGCTCATATCGTCGCCTTTACCTCTTCCCCCCCACTTTGGGTATTTCTATCCGTCATGCCGTCAGGTGCCTTATCCAGCGGGGCTTTCAGGGGTTTTTCTATCCGTAAGGTGCCACCCTGCCTGACGGATGAAAAATTCCCGGAATCGCCCGTGGCTGTAGGGACCTGACGGACTGACGCTTGGAAAAGGGGAATCTGGGCGGAAGAAGGTATGTAGCGCACAAACGCTTCGGTAAACTGGTCGAGCTTGTACCCCTTCAAAGTACTTCCAGGGTCGCCTAGCCAGATAGTCTGCGAAACGATCTCGAAGGCGCGTAGTCGGTTGGCTAGTTGTCGCTGGGTCATCGCCTTCCCATGATGGAAAGTCGCCCAGGGGCGCTCAGGATCGGCACACAGGGCCTCGATTAAATCCGCACTGGATAGCCGATCCTTGTCGCCGAACGCCTTGCGGATGTCGGCCAGCAGCTCGGTCCCGATCCCAGGGGCCTCGTTTTCTGCGCCAGAAAAGGCCTTGGCAGACTCAAGGGCCGCCTTGGTCCAATCCCCGCCAGCGGCCTCGGCGATCGCCAGCAGGGGCCACCAGTTGTCTGCAGCACGGTCATTTAACGTGTCAGCGATCTGCGGCTTGATCAGCCGGATGACCTGCGCGTTGTCGCGCGAGAACCTGACGCACTGGCGGCGCATCTGGTCCAGGTTCTTTGCATAGCGTAGTTTCTCCACCTTCTCGTTGGGCAGCCGGCGCCGCAGGTTGATAACGATGCATCGATCCTGCAACGTATCGGCGGGCTTGCCGATCATCGCCAGTACCTTCGGGCACCAGGTCGAGAAGCGCCTCGGCTCAAAGTCATCACCGCTGCATCGCATGACGAAGGCCAAATCTCTGGTGTGCCCAGAATTCATCACGCCGCGCAGCTCCTCGTTATCGGTCAAGAACGAATCCGCCTCGTCTACCAGCAGCGTCGGGCACCACTTCTCGATAGAGCGGTACACGGCCGCCGGCGACACGTTGGATGCGGGCAGCGCGCGATAGGTTACGCGGGAAAGCCATGACAGCAAGGTCGTCTTGCCGCACCGCTTTTCTGGTGACAGCAGGGCCAGCAGAGGCGCGGTATCCACACTGTCTATCAAGTATGTGAACAGCACCCACAACGCCACGGTCTTGTCCGCGTGCTTGGGTAGCACGACAAAACGGCGCACTGATGCTGCCAGGTCATCGAGTAGTTGCGCACCATCAACCTCGGCCCCCCAAGGCTCAATCTCCTGGAATATAGGCGTCTGCCCCACGCCATCAGCATCACCGCCGCGCTGCATCCTTACCGCGTCGTCCAGGGCACTGACGCGCACGCCTAGCTTTTCGGCTTCCGCCTCGCGTACCAGCTCATAGTCGAGCGGCGCCCGAGCCGCCAAGCCGGTGACGGCCTCCCTGATCTTGGGATCGCTCGACACAACCAGCGGATCGGCATCGCCTTGATGTCCCTTCACCCGTCGAACAATGAGACCGGGAGCCTCGGCTGGCTTCTCGCCGGCCTGGCGCTTCCGGGCCCTCTCATCCAGAATTGACGCGCCTCTTGCCTCACCCTCTTGCCGTCGGCGTGACTGCTCAAAGATGCGCGGACCCTGCCCAACCTCAACGAAGTAAGCCATGAGCCAACTCCTCAGCATTGCGCAGACGCACGGCGGCCACACGTAGGCGGTCGCGGTCGATATCGCTCAAAGTGATCCCGTTGGCTAGGTTGTCGGCGGCAACGCTCGCGATCTCGACCTCGAACCCCACGCAACTCAAAACGGCGGCAGCATCGAAGGGACGACGCTCACGCGGCAGATGATCGCCGAGTGCGCGATCTGGGTAGAGATCCGACAGCCCCAAGCCGATCGCACTGAGCACATCCGTGACGCCACATCCGCCGAAGTCGTGGATCAGCACGCGCCCGTCCTCCAACTCACGCACCGCCAGGGATGGGTGCCGGTCTTCGTGTGCGGGACAGCGCGCGATCCAGCGGCGGGGTCCAACGGCACGCACGCCGGCGAGGCGGGAGATCAAGGCGTCTGCGCTCATGAGCCGCCCCTCAGTGGACTTCCATCATGGGAAGGCGATGAGGCGAGCCCCGACTCGAGGCTCTTCGCGCGCCAGTCACGAGCCCAACCGCGTGATCAATGCCCGGATATCCTCGACCCGCCATGCTGTCGTGCGCGGGCCGAGCTTTACCGGTTTGGGAAATCGCCCAGATCGAACGCCTTCCCACCAGGTAGACCGGCCGATTGGGATTAGCGCCGGAATGGGTGGATCCGCCTCGGGGTCGCCAACAATTTGCGGAAGCCTGACGTATCCGGTTTGCGGAAGAACAACGTTCAGCATGGGCTATCTCCGTCTGACATGAAGCAGCCACATACTGCTAGGTGCCCTATGAAATATCAAAGGGCAAATCGACGTGAGTTTTGGAACCGGTTTGCGGACTACGAACTACGGAAGCGCTCAGCTTCTCTCTTGACGGCGTTGCGTGCGTTCGCGAAGCCGGGCCATCCGGTCGGGCAGCGCGGCCTCACTGACAATCAGACCATTCAGACGGGTCCTAAGCTCCCGCTCCTTCACCGGGAGGCTTCCTTTGATGACCCGCAGGCAGCCGCGGATAAACGTTACATCGGCAGCGCTGACAGGCGTGTCAGGGTCAACCGGGCGCCCTCTCCACTCTCTCCAGAGGTTTCCGATCAATTCGTTTTCGGCTTCGTTCCCCTTATGCTGCGTACGTTCCGTCTTCGTCCTGGCGATACGCCCGGCGAGTGTCTCCCGTGCTCCGCCCATACCATTGAGAACGGCTTGAAGCGCGCGAAGCACGAGATCAAGTAGCTGCAGCGCTTCGCGCTCCTGCGATTCGGCCAGCCCCATCCGCAGGCGGCCCCTGTTGCGAATCTTGAGTTGAACTCCGGTCTTAATCAGCTCGAATGCCTCACCGTCGAGATTCCCGCGGAGCTTAGTAGCGGCCGATTCTATCGTGGCCAACTTCTTCTTAACCTCCGAGTTGGACTCGACGCGCTGTTGTGGCCACGCGATGTTGAGAAACTGGAAAGCGCACCCGTTCAGCTGATCACGCAGTTCATTGGCGTGCGCATCGGGCAAAGAAACACCGGCCCTTTGGGCGAGCTCCAGCACGTTTGCTTGCGTGAACTGGGTGGACATGACGCGCGCCTTCCAGCGCTGACCTTCAGGGAGAGGAGCCAGCCCGGCCGGGTGAAGGGATCCCGGTATTCCCGCCGTCGCGGTAGGGCTCGCCAGTAAAAACTCTACTCTTGCGGACGCTGGCCGTTGTGGAGCAGTTGGCCGAGAAAGCGCTGGAAATTTGCGTCGTTCGATGCGCGCGTTGAGCCCTCACGAGCCGTCGCCTGTGCCTCCTCGTTCACCAGCTTTTCGACCTTGACCGGGACGGTGCGCAGCCCCTGCGCCGCGGCCTCGATCGCGTTGATGACCCCCTGCAATGCGGCTGGGTCTAGCGTGTAACGGTAGCCGTGGCGCGTCTCTACCGCGCGCCTGGCAAGCCGCGTCGCTGTGACAATCCAGTTCTCGAGATCCTCTCGGAACTCATGGGGGTTCTGGTAGCCGGCCCGTTCGTTCTGCCTTCGTTCCTCCGCGCGCCGTTCCTCGTCGAGATCGCGCTCGTGGATCAGCCAGCCATTCGGGGCCTGCTTAACTTCGTCTTCGTCTGCCGCGATACTAGCAGCAAGCAATGCACGCTCCGACCCGTAGTGAATGATCCTACTAACGACTACTCTTCTAGATTTAAAGTCCGTGTCGTGTAGTTCGTAACGCTCCAGCTCAGCGCTGAGCCGAATCAAGTTCCGCGGACAATTCTCCTCGAGAGTCAGGCGAAAGGCTCCATCGCCGTTTCTGTGCACTCGGCCTGCGTAGTCGCTGTGGTGTCGCCAATAGGACGGACTGAACACATGTACACCGCGCCTGATGGGATGGTCAGTGCAGGGCCATCTGAAATCGTCAGCGATGAATCCCGAAGCGCCGATCTGCTCCTTGGACCCGTGATAGTGCGTGATGACGCGATCGATATCCTGCCATGGGCCCATGAAACGCTCGAGGCGCAGGCCTGCCCGTGCTGCTTGTGCATCTCTGTCGCGGATGAACCCAGGGAGGTCTATGCTCTCGGGTGCGGGGATTGCCGTAGCTTTAAGCTTCGCCATGTTCCACCTCGCGCTTCTGTTTGGAAAAATCGATCGAAAACTGATCGATGTCGTCGGATAGTTCCTGTGCCATCCGCTCGCCCTGCGCGGCGACGATCCTGGCCTCGTGATTCGCCTCCCTCCCGGAATAGGGGTCGTCTCCAGCGAGTTGCGCGACCGCTTTGAACATCGTTACAAGTTTCAGTGCGCGAGCCTGGAAGGCCTGGACAGGATCCTTGTCGGTGCGGTTCTCAGTCATGGGGCACCTCCGCGTGGGTCGTCCTGCCATCCCATTCATCGAATCGGCGAAGCGCTTCTTCGACCGCTATCAGTTCATGCAGCGCCAGTTGTGCAGCAGCCTTGAAGCTGCCTGGGAACGTGGCTGGCCCATCCCCATTCGTCAACAGATCGACTGCCCCGCGAGCCCTCCGGACAGCTGGCAGAACCACATCGGACAGCCATGCGAAACTCGGCTCTTGTTTGGCCTCGTAAACGCGCATGAATTCAGGCGATGACCGTCTTTGCCATTCGCGTTCGGGATCATCCATCGTCCCTGCGGCGGGAACGGCCTTAAGAGATGCGGGCTTGCGTGCGGTGTTACGCTTGATGGTAGCCATGATGCGAACCTCCAGTTAGGTTTGCGTTGTGGTCAGGCCGGCAGCAGGTTCACCCCTGCTGTTCGGCCGCTTTGCCGTGGGAATCACCCCCGCCACGGCGTCGGGTACGGCTACACTGCCTTTCGCAGCGGTACGACCTTGCTGTCTCCTGCGGCGACCTGATCCAGGTAGTCCGCCCAGTGCTGCATCATCTGCCGGCGCTCCTCGAGATACTCGGCCTGGTTGTAGGACGCGCGTGTCTTGTTGCGCTCCTTGTGGGCAAGCTGACGCTCGATCACGTCGGGGCGGAATGCCATTTCGTTGAGAATAGTCGATGCAGTCGCGCGGAAGCCGTGCGCCGAAAACTCGCCGTGATACCCCATGCGCTGGAGAACTCGGTTAATCGTCGTGACGCCGATGTAGAGCTTGGGTCGATGATTGTTCGGGAATAGCCACTTCTGCCCTCCCGTCAGAGTCTTCAGCTCGGTAAACAGGGCCACGGCTTGGCGAGAGAGTGGGACGACGTGGTCTTCGTCCATTTTCATTCGCTCCTTGGGTATCCGCCATAAAGCGCTTTTGAGGTCGATCTCCGCCCATTCCCCGCCCCGTAGCTCGATGGTTCGAACGAACGTGAGCAACAGTAAGTGAACCGCGATCACCGTCGTGCGATGACCCCCGTACGCTGCCAGGCGCTTGAGGAATGTAGGTATCTCGGATTGACTGAGCGGCTGGTGGCTGTCGGTTCTCGGGACCTGGATTGCACCTTTGAGAGCGGCGGCCGGGTCCGCGTCAGCTCGAAGAGTGGAGACCGCGTAGCGGAAGATTGCTGAGCACCACTGACGCAGCATTAAAGCCATGGTCGCGGTGCGCTTCTCTACCTTTTGAAGAAGCACCAGCAGATGTGCCGCCGTTACCGACCGAATCGGTAGCGATCCAATATCCGGGAATGCGTCCGCCTCTAGTGCACGCAAGACCTTCTCCGCGTACCCGGCGCTCCAGTTCCCTTTGCGCTTCTCGTGCCACTCGCGCCCGATCGCTTCGAAGGTGTTTGCGCTTTCGGCAGTCCGCTTCAAGCGAGTAAGTTTGCGGGCGTGCGACGGATGGGTGCCTGACTTGACCAGAGCCCGCGCTTTGTCACGGTCAAGTCGAGCTTCGGAAAGGGTGAACACGCCACCCTGCCTGCGCAGTTCCGCTTCTGCGGCCGACTCATCTCTCGCCGGCGCTAGGTATTCACCGAGAGCGAAAAGATTCTCCTTCCCGTCGATCCTATAGCGATAGCGCCACAGCTTCTTCCCGTTCGGTCGGACCTCTAGGTATAGGCCCTTCCCGTCCGTTATCTTCTGCGCCTTCTTGCTCTTTCGAGCATTCCGGACCGCGGTATCGGTGAGCGCCATGTAATTGCTGGTATTCGATGAGCGGCGAATTGATACCCACCAGGATACCCGCTTTTAGATTGGATGACAACAGACTTGCTCGGACCTTATCGGCCTGAATGCCCCGTCTGTTAGGGGGTAGGCCGGAACGGCTTGGACGGTGTTGGATGTGCCGGGATGTCGGTGCTAGTTATCCCCAGCAACTGGCACATGAGGGCTCGGCGTCCGGTCTCAAATCTGGCTTGCGTCGCTGCGGCCCGTCGTAGTGTTAGCATTGCCCCAGGACGACGAGATTGTAGCAACCCCGATGTCCAATAGAACCTTCGGCCTGCCTGACCTGATCTACGACTACATGCTGTCGGTGTCGCTGCGCGAGCCCGATATCCTAAAACGCCTGCGTGCCGAGACTGCCAAGCTGCCGATGGGGATGATGCAGATCGCCCCCGAGCAGGGGCAGCTGCTGTGGCTACTGGTGCAGGCGCTAAACCCCAAGCGGTGCCTGGAGGTGGGCGTGTTCACCGGCTACAGTTCGTTGATCGTGGCGCTTGCACTGGCGCCCGATGGCCACATCACGGCCTGCGACGTGAGTGAGGAATGGACCTCGATGGCGCGGCGCTACTGGCAGGAGGCGCGAGTCGAGCACAAGATCGACCTGTACTTGGCCCCGGCGCTGCAGACCCTCGACCGCCTGGCCGCTCACGGGCAAGGCGGAAGCTACGACTTCGCCTTCATCGACGCAGACAAGGAAAACTACTGGGGCTACTACGAGCGCTCGCTCACCCTGCTGCGCCCCGGCGGCCTGATCGCCATCGACAACACCCTGTGGTCCGGCCGCCCCGCGGACCCGAAGGTCGACGACGTCGATACCCGTGCCATCCGCGCCTTCAACCAGCGCCTGTCCAAGGACACCCGGGTCCGCATCAGCCTGGTGCCCATTGGAGACGGAATGACACTGGCCCTCAAACTGAGGACGTAGGGGCCGCACTGCTTTCGGGGGCGTCGCATCGGGGCGGACGCCCCATGGCTTGCCGCATGTTGCCCCATTCCTCGATCCTCGCAGGAAGCCATAGGCGGGCTTTACTTTGGCTTGGCGGCCCGAGTGCACTACCCCCTCACTGTCTTTGCTGCAACGCAGCAGATTTAAGTTGACATCTCCATGCGACCCCCTATAATGCGTCTTGTGCATCGCAGCAATTCGGCTCGGATTCGAGCCAAGTAAGATCTTAACCCTCTAATTCAAAGGAGTAAACATATGATCCAGATCAATGAGCAACTAGTCGCTCTCAACAAGTCGCAGCTGGAAGCGGCCTTGAGATTTGGCGAGATTACGTCCGACACCCTGGAGAAGCTGGCCGATCTGCAGTTGAGGACGGCCAAAACGGCTTTTGCTGACGGTGTAAAGACGGCGAAGCAGCTCGGCGCAGTCAAGGACGCGAGCGAGTTCGCGGCCGTGGGCGGGGCTTTGTCCCAGCCCACCTGGGAGAAGGCCCAGGCCTACGCCAAAGGCGTGTACGAGGTAGCTGCAACGACGCAGGCCGAGATCTCGTCCCTGCTTGAACACCAGCTGGGCGAGGTAAGCAGGAGCGTGCTGGGGGTGCTGGACGGGGCGCTAAAGAACGCGCCCGCCGGCTCCGAGGGAGCGGTGGCAGCGGTCAAGTCTGTTGTCCAGTCGGCTAGCGCAGCCTACGAATCGATGCTCAAGGCGACCAAGCAAATGGTGGCAATCGCCGAGTCGAACGCCGCAACCGCCGCCGCCCACGTAGCTGCGCCCCGGAAGAAGGCGGCTTGAAATCCTAGATCGAAAGGCCTTTGCCAACGAAAAGCGGCGTCGGGGTCATCCCGATGCCGCTTCGCTTCAGGTGGCGAACGAGACGATGGTGGTGAACGTACAGGTCAGCGGGCGCTGACTTACGGCGCCAGATTCAGGGGCCCGGGACAACGAAGCCAGCCGGCAGCCGATAGTCTGGATAGTGGCTGCGGAAAGCGCGAAAGCTGGCCTTGGCATCCACGCTGCGCCCCGCGGTGCGCAGCTCGTCGATATGGACTAGCCAGGCCTGCGGATCCTTTTCCCAGGGGGAAGCCGTGGCCTCTGAGTTCAGGCCGGCGGGCAGCGTTTGCTTTTTGGCCAAAGCCTGCGCCCGCGCGCGCTCCTCCCCTGCAGGCTGGTACGCGCCGCGCTCTTCGTGCATGGGCCCCACCGGTGCCGCCTTCGAGGCCGGTGCTTCGCCGACCAGTGCCTCGTCCTGAGGCACGGCACCCGGAACCGCCTGCTCTGCCCGCTCCTGTTCCCGCGCGAAATCCCGGAGCGTTCCCGCCCGGCTGGACGGCGGTGCCGGGCCCGTGGGTGCTGTTGCGGGAGACGGCGGTTGCGGCGTAGCAGACGCCGTTGGCGCCACGGGCGCCTGTGCGGGAGCCGGCAACTCTGCGGCGGGTCCTGCCTTTAGCGGGAACGGCTCCCGCCGAGTCTCCGCTGTCGAAACGGCGGCGGACCGATCGCCCCTCTCGAGGGGCGTGGCGGCGGGCGCTTCGGACGCGGCCGGGGTTCGCGCTGCTTCCAGCCGGGCCTTTGGTTCCGCTTTGGCCCCAACGGGCACGGCTTGGCTCTCGAGTGCATGCGGCGCAGGCTGCGCCTCGGCCTGGTTGCTAGCTTCTCCCGTCGCGGCGGCGGGCGCGGAGTGCTTTCCTGGGAACGGCAGACGCCCCTCGCGCTCGGCGACGATGACCGTGACAGTCGCGCTCACCACCACAACAGCGGCGATGGACAGGGGAATGCGCCAGGACGCCATGAACGGAGAGCCGGCCAGGCGCGGGCGTGTCCTCGTCTGACGCCGGGCGGCGGCGCGGACGAGCTCGTCGAGCGCGACGGGCGGCTCGTCCTGCGACGCCGCGCTGTAGCGCCGCGTGAGTTCCGCTTCATCGGCGAAGAGTTGTTCCAACTCGTGGTCGTCGGGAGCGCTTCCGCTCACAGATAATCCTTCATGCCTGCGCGCAACTTGGCCAGCGCATAGCGTAAGCGGCTCTTGACCGCCTCGCGATTGGACCCGGTAACCTCCACAATCTCTTCCAGGCTCAATCCGCCCTCCTGATGCAGGAGGAAGGTCTCGCGCTGCGCGTCGGGCAGCGCCCCCACCAGCTCCAACAGCCGCGAGGCCTGCTCGCGCGACTGCGCGATGCGCTCGGGCTGGAGCGTGGCCGAGGCCTGCAGCTCGGGGGGATCATCCTCTTCTTGGTCCAAGGACACTAGCTGAAGCCCCTTGTGCCGACGGAAGTGATCGATCAGGCGATTGTGCGCCAGGGTGTATAGGTAGGTGGAAAATTTCGCCTGCACCCGGTAGCGGGCGCGCGTCTGCACCAGGTTCATCCAGATGTCCTGGAACAGCTCCTCCGCTGCGGCGCGGTTTGCGCACTGGCGCAGCAGGTAGCGGAAGACACCACCGCGGTGCCGAGCGTAGAGCGCATCGAATGCGGCAGCGTCGCCGCCGCTGAAGCGCAGCATCAGTTCCTCGTCCGACGGCCTCGCGTCCATCGCCGCCGGAGTATACGCGAGGCGCATACCCTCGGCGGCACGGCGCCGAAAACCTTGAACCGCAGAAGTTTCACCAGCGCCCAGGCGGATCAGGCACGAAGCGCGCGGGAAAAGGATTCGGATCGCGCTGCTCCGAGCGGATTACGCCGCGGGCCACCAGGTTCGCGCGCGTGTCGTAGCGCAGTACGATGACCTCGTTGGGCGTGTCTGACTGGCGCTCGAAGCTCACGAGGCGCGCGTGCGAGGTCTGGCTGCGGCCATGCCCGGTGCCAATGCTCTTCTCGGCAACGGCCGGCGGCGCGGCTTGCGCCGCGCTCTCGGTGGAGGGCTCGGCGCCACCGCCGTTGGACCGTGACGGCGACTCGCCCCGCGCCGGGCCATCGTAGGACGCTTGCGGGCGGAGTCGATCATCGTCGGGAGCCTCCCTGCGCACTTGCGGTTCTCCCAGCTCAGCTGGAGGCTGTGCCTTGCGCCGGAACACGGCCACGCCGATCACGCCGACCTCCTCTGGACGGCCGGTGCGCGTCGCGTAGGCATCGCTGTGATCGGTGAAATAGAAGGCGGCAACGTGCGCCAGGTTCTTGCGCCAGCCCTGGATGCTCACCGACTGCGAGGCCCCGACCACGTAGCCGCTCTGACTGGTGGACGCGGTCTGACCGGTGACCACGTTCACGCCATCTACGGACACCACGGCGAGCAGATCGCCGCCGGAGTTGTTGCGGATGTGGACCTCATACTCGTTGCCGGTCCGCCCGGCGACGTACCAGCTGCCGTCCGCGTGATACACCGGCAGTGTGGCGCCACTGGTGCGATCGTAGATGATCACGTCGGCAAGCGAGCCGACGGCCCGAGCCGGGCCCGCAGCGACGCACAACAACAGGCCGACAAGGATGCCTATGCGCTTCATGACGCTCTCCTGTGCAATTTAAGGGCATTGCAGAGGCTAGAAACGCAAGGACGGGGAGGAAGGGGTCAACGCGGCCAGGAAGCAGGGCGATGCCGAAACGTGAAACGTAAGACGTGAACGGTGAAATGCCCCTCCAGCCCACTGCCACTCAACAGGCAGATGTCGGTAAGCGGTTGCATTCTCACCTCTCATCGGGGCATCGCTGGAGCGCGAACAGCGACGCCGAGCCGTGCGAGCAACGCGCGCAGTTCGCGGGCGAAGACCGTCGCGCCAGGCGCGTCGCCGTGGATGCAAATCGTGTCGGGCTCGATCCCCACCTCGCTGCCATCCAGGGCGCGCACCTTGCCCTCGCGCATCATTCGCTCCACCTGCGCCAGCGCCGCGGACAGGTCGTGAATCAGTGCGTTCGGTCGGCTGCGAGGGGTAAGCGCGCCGTCCCGCTGATAGGTGCGGTCGGCGAACACTTCGTTCACGACCTCTAATCCGGCACGCCGTCCCGCGCGCACCAACTCGCTGCCGGCCAGGCCGAACAAGACCAGCGCGGGGTCGAAGTCACGCACCGCGCAGGCAATCGCATCCGCCAACACCGCATCTTGGGCCGCCATGTTGTAAAGCGCGCCGTGCGCCTTGACGTGCGAGAGCCGACCGCCCAGCGCGCGGCAGAAGCCGGCGAGCGCTCCGACTTGGTACAGGACGAGATCGTAGGTCTCTTCAGGCGTAACCCGCATCGCACGCCGGCCGAAGCCCTGTAGGTCCTGTAGCGAAGGATGTGCGCCCACCGCCACACCGCGCTCTAGCGCGCCGGCGACCGTAGAGTGCATGATCGTGGGATCGCCAGCGTGGAAGCCGCAGGCGATGTTGGCCGAGCTCACATACTGGAGCACCGCGGCGTCGGCACCCATGCTCCAGGCGCCGAAGCTCTCCCCCATATCGCAGTTGAGGTCGACCGTGGTCCTCATTGTTTCACCCGCATCTGCAGCGCCTCGCGCATGATTCCCAGGTCGCGGTCGCGCTGGAGATACAGTCGCTGGCTCTCTTCGAGCGTTACGGGCTCGAAGTGTACCGTGTCGCCCGGCGGCAGCTGGGCCAGCAGCGGCAGGTCCACGGTTGCCACTTCCCCGATTCTCGGGTAACCGCCGGTGGTCTGCCGATTGGCCATGAGCACGATGGGGCGGCCGTCCGGCGGGACCTGGATGCTGCCAAAGGTGACCGCTTCGGAGAGGATCTCCACCGGCTCCTTCAGCGACAGCAGGGGGCCCTCCAGACGATAGCCCATCCGGTCCGAGTCGGGCGCGACGCGATACTGCACGCCACCAAACTGCTGCTGGCTGTCTTCGGAGAGGAGCTCCCAGTGCCGCCCGGGAACGAAATGGATGCGGTGATGACCATGCGCCAGAAATGCGGAGTTGGCGTTAACCGACCAGCGCGGATATGCGAATCTCGCGCCGGCGTCGAGTTGTCTGCGCAGGCCCGGGTAAGAGTCGCGGCCGCCTTCACCGGTGGAAACGAGGTCGCCACGGCGCAGCGCACGCCCCTCGAAGCCGCCGAACCCGCCGCGCAGATAAGTGCTCTTGCTGCCCATCACCAGCGGCATCTCGAAGCCTCCGGCCACCGCCAGGTAGGCGCGACAGCCCAGACGGCAGGTGCCGAAATCGACCACGCTGCCTCGGCTCAGCAGCACCGGGCGCGCCGCCGGTACGCTCTTTCCATCTATGGTGGGCGCGAAGTCGCCCCCGCAGATGCCGATCAGCGTGTCCTGGGTGAACTCGAGGCGCGGACCGGCCAGCGTGATCTCGAGCGTGGCCTCGTGCTCGGGGTTGCCGACCAGGAGGTTGGCCAACCGATGCGAATATTCGTCCATCACGCCGCCCACCGGCACGCCGAAGCGCTGATAGCCGTAACGCCCCAGATCCTGCACGGTGGATAGGATGCCCGCGCGATGGACTTTCAGCGCCATCGCGCGTCCCGGTGAAGCTGCGCATACTCCTGCGCGTTGATGGGCAAAAAGCGCACGCGGTCGCCCGCAATCAGCAGGCTGGGGCGCTCGGATCCAGGATCGAAGAAGATCGCCGGCGAGCGCCCGATCAGATGCCATCCACCCGGCAAGTCGAGCGGATACACTGCGGTGAGCTGGCCGCCGATGCCCACGCTGCCGGCCGGTACGCGCGTGCGCGGGGTCGCCTTGCGCGGCGTCGCGATGCGCGCATCGAGCCCGGCTAGGTACGCGAAGCCGGGGGCGAAGCCGAGCATCTGCACGCGGTACACCGCTGCGCTGTGCAGCGCGATCACTTCGTCGCCGGTCAGGCCGTGAGTCCGCGCCACCGCCTCCAGGTCCTCGCCGAACTCACCGCCGTAGCACACCGGGATCTCGTACTCGCCCGCCGGCGGCGCCGCTGCGGGATCGACTGAGATAAGCCGTTGCGTCACCTGCTGCGCCAGGGCTTCGAACGGCGTCTTAGCTTCGGGCATCGGCTCGATCTTGAGCGGATCATAGTGCAGCGCCACCGTGCATACGGCCCCCACCACATCACGGACGCCCATCAGCGGATGCCCAAGCAGGTGCTCGGCCACTGCGTGCACGCGCAGCGCCGTTTCCTCCGACGCGTCGGTGCCCAGCTCGACGAGGAGCACGCAATCGCCGAGCGGCGAGAGCCGGGGTCGGCCGAGCTTCGCTTCAGCCATCGATCGATCTGCAAGCTAAAAATGGCAACATCTTGGGTTCAGGGCTGCTGGTGCCGGCCGCGGCACCCAGTACGACGCGATTGTAGACAGTCCCCCGGAAAGGCCCAAAGAAAAAGAGCGGGCCGCCGAAGGGAGGGCTCGGTCGGCGCGGTCCGCTGGGCCTGCCGCCAACGCCCCCGGGCCAGGAGAATCGACGTAAGCTATACGCGACTGCGGGCTCTGGGAGTGTGTCCGCCATGATCCGATCCTGCACCGACCACGACCTGCTCGACATATACACCGTCATCAACGACGCCGCGCACGCCTATCGCGGGGTGATACCGTCAGACCGTTGGAAGGACCCTTATATGCCTGTCGACGAGCTGCGCAGAGAGATCGTTGCCGGCGTGCGTTTCTGGGGCTACCAGCTCGGCAACCAACTGATCGGCGTCATGGGCCTGCAAGAGGTGCTGGACGCGGCGCTGATTCGACACGCCTACGTGTGCACGGCCTATCGCAACCAGGGCATCGGCGGCCAACTCTTGGCCGAATTGCGAGCCCAGACTCAGCGTCCGCTCCTGGTCGGCACCTGGGCCGCAGCGCGCTGGGCAATCCGGTTCTACGAGAAGCACGGATTTCGCCTCGTCTCCGAACGTGCCAAGAAACGCCTGCTGAGCAAATATTGGTCCGTCTCCGGCCCGCAGGTGGAGGCGTCGGTGGTGCTGGCCGAGTCCTCCCCAGCGCGCCGGAGGTGAGCCGAGGCGCGATCGAGGGCCGCTGCAACACAGGGCCCGCTACTTGGACAGCTGCGCCAGGGTTGCGGCGCTCGCCTCCCAGTTCTGACCATCGAAAGGCAGCACCTTGACCGATCGGACGTTGCTGCGATCCAGACAGCGCAGGTTGACGCTGAACCCATCCGGATTCGAACGCGGCACGTAGAAGGGCTCGATGCCGCACACCTTGCAGAACATGTGCTGGGCGATACGGGTGTTGAAGGTATAGGTGGTGAGCGCCTCCCGCCCCCGCACCAGGCGGAATCGGCTCGCGGGGACGATGAGATGCAGGAAACCGCTGCGCCCGCACATCGAGCAGTTGCATTCGTAGACTTCGAGGTCCTCGGGTGCCTCCACCTCGATCGCGACGGTCCCGCAATGACAGCTTCCCGTATGGATCAACGTCTGCTCCTCATCGGCATAGGGGGCTTGCGAGCGGGCTGCAGCGGCACCGGGCGCCGGGCTTGCTGCTTTACCCAGTCGACCAAAGTCAATGGCAGGCGTCCTCGGGCGTGCTCAGCCGACATTCCACCTTGGTGCGTTCGGCATCGGTGGCGCACAGATAAAGCTTGTCTTTGCATTCCGCGCACCAGGCTGTCGTCACTCCCCGGCGCGAGAACTCGCTGTCGACGATCTTCACATCCTTGGTTGGGCAGGGCGTGGCCCTGGAGGTCAACCGTTCAGGGCTGGAGCATGCGATGGTCAGCAGGCTGGCGCAGACGAGAATAGGCGCGATCGGCAGATGGGTACAAATTGCTTTGAATGCCGCGGAGTCGGACACGGGTTCTCTAGCCAGCGCACCGGTTACGCCGATGCTCTAACTGTGAATGTAGTGCTCCAACTGCTCGATGACAAACCGCTGCTCGGAGATGACCTCCTTGACCACATCGCCGATGGAAATGACGCCGATCACTCGGTTGTCCTGCAGCACGGGAAGGTGCCGGATGCGCTTGTCGGTCATGAGCGCCATGCAGTCCTCGACGCTCTGGTCGGGGCGCACGCACACGACCTTTTGGGTCATGATCTCGCGCACCGGCGTATCCTTCGAGGCCTTACCATGAAGGATCACTTTGCGTGCGTAATCGCGCTCGGAGAAGATCCCGGCCAGACGCTCGCCCTCGAGCACCACCAGGGCGCCGACCTCTTTCTCGGCCATGAGCGTGAGCGCATCGAGCACGGAGGCCTCAGGCGAGATGGACAGCACGCTCTGGGATTTGCCTTGCAGGATTTCCTTGATCGTCTTCATGGCGCCCCCTCCTTCGCTGTGCACGTGTACACGCCCTCCGGGTGTACACGCCCTCCGGTGACGATTTAGTTTAGCAGCTTAGCGGGAAATGGGAATACGCGAGCCCGTTCTGAGCCCGACCGAGCCCCGGGGAAAGCCGGATCGGCTGCCAGGGTCTAGCCAGTGGCCATGAGCTAGAGGTGAGCGCGTCTCACCCGAACTCGCTCCAAGTCTTCGCCAACCGCTTGAACGACACCGGATACGGCGTTTTGAGCTGCTGCGCCCACAACGATACCCGCAGTTCCTCGAGCATCCAGCGAAATTCTTCCAGCTTAGGGTCGTGGACGCCACGCTGCTTGTCGGCGGCAAGGCGCCCTTGATACGCTTGCCACCAGCTTTGCAGCTGCTGCTGCCAGTCGGCGTCCTTGCCCGGGTTGATAGAGAACTTGTCCAGGCGGAACTGGATGGTCTTGAGGTATCGGGGGTAATCCCTGAGCCGGGCCAGCGGCACCGAGACGATGAATCCGGGTCGCAGCAGCTCCCTGAGCTGGTTGCGGATGTCGGTCATGGCCCGCTGCCAGACGGGCACGCCGTGCTGGTTCAACCTCGGGCGCAACGCTTGGTACTCGGTCACGACCTCTCCCATCACGCGGCACACTTCCTGCGCTACGTCGGTAAGCCGCGTCTTCGCTTTATTCACGCGCTGGTCGAAGGCGGCGCGGGTGCGCAACCGATCCCGCTCCACGAACAAGGCGCGGTCGCAGATTGCATCTATCAGTTCCTCGCGCAGACGGTCCGATACCGCACCCTTGTCGGCCTTGCTGCCTTCTAGCTCGAGCAACAGGGCGTAGCGCAAGGCGATGTCCTGGAACCCCGGCAGATTGCGCGCCACGAACTTGACCTGGTCCGGTGCCGCCAGCTGGAACAGGCGGCGCAGCGCCCGTAGCGTCGCCGCCTCGGCGTCGTGCTCGGTATCGAGCAGGGTCAGCCGCACCGACTTGCCTTCGTCCACCAGTGCCGGATAGCCGATCAGCTTCTGCCCGCCGCGCGTGAACTCGACCTGCTCGGGCAGCTCTTCGATGTCGAAGCTCAGCAGACCCTTGCGCTCGAACTGATCGGCTGCGCTCTCGCTGAACTGGCGGCGGGCCTTGACTCCGAGCCGCGCACGCAGCTCAGCGATGTCGCGTCCCATCGCTAGCTCCTCGCCCCGCTCGTCCAGTACTGTGAAATTCATGAGCAGAAACGGCGGCAGATCGGTGACAGCCCACGCGTCCTGCGCAACCTCGACGCCTGAGACGCGCAGCAGCGCTTCGGACAGCGCAGTCGTCAGCGGCTTAGACCCCGGCTCGAGGTGTTCCATCGCCGAGCTCACCACCTGCGGCACGGGCACGAAATGCCTGCGCAAATTCTTGGGCAGCTCGCGGATCAGATGCGTAACCTTCTCCCTCAGCAAACCCGCTACCAGCCATTCGCAGCGCCGCTCGTCCACCTGGTTGAGCAGGTGCAGCGGCACCGTCATGGTCACGCCGTCCAGCGCGTGGCCGGGTTCGAAGCGGTAGCGCAGCGCATAGGACACACCGTTCAGCTCGAGCGTCTCGGGGAAGCGTTCCTGCGTGATCTCTTCGGCTGCGTGGCGCATCAGGTGCTCGCGCGCGAGGAACAGCAACCGCGGGTTCTCGCGCTCGGCCTCGCGCCGCCAGCGCTCGAATTGCTGGCCGCTCGCTAAGTCTTGCGGCACACGCTGGTCGTAGAAGCCGAAGATACGGGACTCGTCTACCAGTATGTCGTGGCGGCGGGACTTGTGCTCCAACTCCTCGACCTGTTGCACCAGGCGTTGGTTGTAGCGCAGGAAATCAGCCTTGGTCTCGAGCTGTCCGTGCACCAGGCCTTCGCGGATGAAGATCTCGCGCGCCGCCTTCGGGTCGATCGGTCCGAACGCCATCTTCCTGTGCGGTACCACCACGAGCCCGTACACGGTGACGCGCTCATAGGCCATGGCCTGTGCCGGCGCCTTCTCCCAGTGCGGGTCGTGGTAGGTTTTCTTCGCCAGGTGAGCGCCGATGCGTTCGAGCCAGGCCGGGTCGATCGGCGCCACGTTCCGCGCATACAGCTTGGTGGTTTCGGTCAGTTCCGCCGCCATCAGCCAGGGTGACCCTTTTTTGCGCAGCGGTGAGCCGGGGAAAACGGCGAACTTGATGCCGCGCGCGCCGAGATATACGCCGGGCTCATCTGACTTGGAGCCGATGTTGCCGAGCAGCCCGGCGAGCAGCGCGCGATGGATCGAGTCGGGGCCGGCCGGCGTGTCGTTAGGATGCCAGCCCATCTCCGACACCAGAGCTCGCAGCTGGCCGTGCAGATCGCGCCACTCGCGCAGCCGCACGTACGACAGAAAGTTCTCGCGGCAAGCCTGGGCCAGCTTGCGGTTGGACTTCTTGTGCTTGACCACGTCGTCAAAGAAGGCCCACAGCTTGAGCCGTCCCAAGAATTCGGAGCGTTCGTCCTGCAGTTGCGCGTGAGCACCATCGGCCAGGTCCTGCTTGTCCATCGGGCGCTCGCGTGGGTCCTGGATAGCGAGCCCGCTGGCGATGATGAGAATCTCAGCCAGGCAGCCTTCCTCACGCGCGGCGACGATCATGCGCGCCACCCGCGGATCGACCGGGAGCTTGGCGAGCTGGGCGCCGATGGGCGTGAGCCTGCGCTGCTGGTCCACCGCGTTGAGCTCCGCCAGCAGCTGGTACCCGTCGGCGATGGCGCGCGCGGACGGTGGGTCTACAAAAGGGAAGTCCTCCACCTCGCCGAGCTGGAGCGCCTTCATGCGCAGGATCACCGACGCAAGCGAGGAGCGCAGTATCTCGGGATCGGCGAACTCGGGACGCGACCGGTAGTCGTCCTCGCTGTACAGACGCAGGCATATGCCGCTGCTCACGCGCCCGCAGCGTCCTGCACGCTGGTCGGCCGAGGCGCGCGAGATCGGCTCCACCTGCAGCATCTCGACCTTGTTGCGGTAGCTGTAGCGGTTGACCCGAGCTAGTCCCGAGTCGATGACGTACTTGATGCCGGGCACGGTAAGCGAGGTCTCGGCGACGTTGGTGGCGAGCACGATCCGCCGACCTGCGCTGCGCTGGAAGACCTGCTCCTGCTCTTGTGCGGAGAGCCTTGCGAAGAGTGGCAAGATCTCGGTATGGGCTGGGTGATGTTTGCGCAGTTCCTCCGTCGCCTCGCGGATTTCACGCTCGCCGGGCAGGAACACGAGGACATCGCCAGTGGCAGACAGACGCGCAAGCTCGTCGACCGCATCCGCGATGGTTTGGGACAGATCGGGCGCCTCGCCGGATTCTTCGTCCCCTTGCGTCGGGCGGTAGCGTATTTCCACGGGATACAACCTCCCCGACACCTCGATCACTGGTGCGTCGTCAAAGTGGCGCGAGAAGCGTTGTGCGTCGATGGTCGCGGAGGTGATGATGAGCTTGAGCTCGGGGCGCTTGGGTAGCAAGCGCTTGACATAGCCCAGCAGGAAATCGATATTCAGGCTGCGCTCGTGAGCCTCATCGATGACGATCGTGTCGTAGAGGTTGAGAAAGCGATCGGTCTGGGTCTCGGCCAGCAGGATCCCGTCCGTCATGACGCGCAGGTAGTTTCGCTCGCTGACCCGGTCGCTGAAGCGCACCCGGTAGCCTACGTGCTCGCCCAGAGGCCGGCCCAGCTCTTGAGCGATGCGCGCCGCCACCGTGCGCGCGGCGATCCGCCGGGGCTGGGTATGAGCGATCAGGCCGGCCGCGCCACGTTTGAGCGCCAGGCAAATCTTCGGCAGCTGGGTGGTTTTGCCCGAACCTGTCTCGCCGCACAGGATCACCACCTGGTTGTCCGTGATCGCCGCGGCGATCTCGTCCCTGCGGGCCGAGACTGGTAGCTCCTCCGGGTAGGTCACGGTCGGCAGCGCCGCCAGCCGCGCCCGCAGCGCCTCCTCCGAGCGCGCCACCTCCTCGTTCAACGCGCTCACCTCCTCCGCAGTGAGCCGCCCATGCCGGGCAGCCTCCCCGGCCCGCTGCAACGCGGCACGCAGGCGATGGCGGTGCCGGATCAGGCAACCGGGAAGGCGAGCTTGAAGCGCGCTGAGACTGTCGAGTGGGGAGCGTAGGACAGGAACGGAGGACACGGGGGGAAACCCCATCGGGGTCAGTGGGGCGTGCACGGCGAGCGCGGATTTTACCCTAACGATCGAGCGCGCGGCGCTGGTTTCGGGGAAGACCGAGGCTTGAGCCGGGCGCGGCGAAGATCGGCCGGCAGTGAAGCAGCGTGACTCCTAGTTAGAAAGCGGTCGTTGCTGGGTGGTTCTGGGTTACGAATCGCGAATTACGAGTCACGAATCGCGGCCCGGGAACCCGGACATCTCTTCCATCACCTTGACCACTGCGGCCGAATCCCAGCGCACCCCGGGACGAGCGAACAGTGCATTGAAAGCCTGAGCCGCGAGCGCCGCGGCGGGTGTCGCGGTACGCGATTCGTGCGCGCACTGCAGGATGATCAGGGAGTCCTTGAGGTGCAGGCCGGCGTCGATCCCCATGACGAACTGCTGCTGAATCATCCGCTGGCCGACGATCTCGAGCATGCGGCTGCCTGCGAAGCCCTTGGTGAGCGCTTCCCATACCGGCCGGAAATCCACCCCGTTCGCGCGGGCGAACACCATTGCTTCGGCAATGCCTTGGATCGTCACGATCAGGACCAGCTGATTGGCCGCCTTGGCCACCTGGCCGGCGCCGCTGGCGCCGACGTGAACCAGGGTTCGGCCCACGCAGGCCAGGACCGGTTGCATGCGTTCGAACACCTCGGGCTTGCCGCCGACCATGATCGACAACGTGCCCTCGATCGCGCCCTTCTCGCCGCCGGATACCGGCGCGTCGAGCATCTCCGCGCCCGCCTGCGCCAACGTCTGGGCGATCCGGCGCGTGGTCGCCGGTGGGATGGTGCTGCAGTCGATGACCACCGCGCCTGGCTTCGCGCCATGAATGACGCCGTCCGGCCCCAGGACCACCTGCTCCACGTCCTCGCCCAGGGTCACCATGGTGAAGACGGCTTCGCATTGCGCCGCGAGCTGCGCCGGCGCCGGCCAGGCTCGAGCACCGGCGTCGGTAAGCGGTTTTGTGGCTTCAGCGCGCCGGGCCCAGACGTGCAACTCGTGCCCGCCCTTCATCAGGTTCCGCGCCATAGGGCGCCCCATCGCGCCCAGGCCGATAAATCCAACTTTCACCCTGACCCCCAAACTACGTCCACCGCGGAGGCACGGAGAACATGGAGGACTGCGAACCAAGAGGTCAGAACCAACTCAACATGCCCTGGAAACCGCACTCAAGGACATCAGCGGCGCGTGTCGCGGCGCAGCTTCGCATTGTGTAACGTTACAAGGGATTTTGTCTTTCGCGGTGCACTCTGTGTCTGTGTGGTTCACAGCTTCAGCCCGCTGAGCGTTTCGACGACCTTGGCGACGGCGGCGGAATCCTCTTCGCCGCAGCCCATGCCCACCAGGGCGTTGAGATGCTGGGCGACGAGCGCGGACTGCGGCAGACCGATGCCCAGTTGCGCGGCGGTCTCGGTGACGATGCGCAGGTCTTTCTGATGCAGCCTGGCTTTGAAGCCGGGTTGGAAGTCGCGTTCGACGATGCGCCGGCCGTGGACTTCCAGTACCTTGCTCCAGGCGAAGCCGCCGAGCAGCGCCTCGCGCACCTTGCGCGGATCCACGCCATTCTTGCGTGCCAGCGTCATGCTCTCAGCCACCGACTCGAGCGTGACGGCCGCCACGATCTGGTTGCAGGCCTTCGCCACCTACCCGGCGCCATTGACGCCGATGTGCACGATATTCTTGCCCAGGCACTCGAACAGTGGCCTTACCCTCGCGAACACCTCCGGCCGGCCGCCGACCATGATGGACAGGGTGCCGTTGATCGCGCCGACGTCGCCGCCGGATACGGGAGCGTCGAGCATCTCCACACCCTTGTCTGCCAGCCGCGCCGCCATCGAGCGCGTGGCCACCGGCGAGATGGTGCTCATGTCCACCACCACGCAACCGCGGGCAGCGCTCTGAGCCACACCGCCCGCGCCAAAGATCACCTGCTCGACGTCGGGCGTGTCGGCCACCATGGTGAAGGTTACCTCCGAGCCGCGCGCCGCCTCCGCCGCAGATGCGCATGCCGTCGCGCCCGCCTGTTCCAGCGGCCGCATGGACTCGGGGCGGCGGCCGTGCACGCGCAGTGCGTGCCCGCCCTGATCAAGTTCAACGCCATGGGCCGGCCCATGATGCCCAGCCCCACAAAGCCCAGTTTCAACTCAACCCCCCAATCGACCGGCGCACGATATCCATGAAGACAACCTAGAAACCGCCTCTACCACGAAGGACACGAAGCTCCACGGTTCAGGTGTTTCTCTCGCGTGCGAGAAGGCCGCGGAAAGGCAGCTGCCGCTCGCACCACATGGTGGTAGCGAGCAAATGGTTGGACTCGCCCTGGTTGCCGATGATCTGCAGCCCCAGCGGCATGCTTCGGCTACCAAGCCCGGTGGGGATCGTAATGGCCGGCACACCTAGCAGGGTCCAAATCGTGCAGAAACTGGGGTCGCCGGTAGTCTCGAGCGAGGCCGGCGCCTCGCCCGCCGCCGGAGGCGTGACCACTGCGTCGTAGTCGTCCAGGAAGCGTGAGAAGTCGCGCTGCAAGGCCTCGCGTTTTCTAATGGCGCGCTCGTACTCCGCGGTGGAGATGCGCTCGCCCTCGTCCAGGGCTTGGTTCAGGAAGGGGTGGATCTTCTCGCGGTAATGGGTGCGCACCTGGCGCGCGGCCGCGGCTGCTTCGTGCAGCATGATAATGCGATGAACTCTGTGCGCTTCGTTGAAGCCTGACGGCAGGTCGACCTCATCCACGATCGCGGCGGCCTCGCGCAGCACGGCGATGTCGGTGGCAAAGCGGCTGCGCTGATCGGGCTCGGCCAGATGCCAGACCGGCGTGCGCACGGCCACCAGTCGAGGCGCATGCTTCAGCGCGCTGATCTGCGGGCTGATGGTCCAGCGCGAATGGGCCAGGTGGGCGACCAGCAGCGCGACGTCCTCGACGCTGCGGGCGAAAACGCCCGGCTGGTCCAGGCTAGGGCTGAACGGCAGGATGCCGTCGGTTGACAGCACGCCCTTGCCGGGCTTGTAACCCACCACGCCGCAGAACGCTGCCGGGCGGATCACCGAGCCGTTGGTCTGCGTGCCGATGGCGGTCGGCACAAACCCAGCCGCGACCGCGGCCGCCGAGCCGCTTGAGGAGCCGCCCGGCGTATGCGCCGGGTTCCATGGATTGCGTGTCTTGTTCGGAATTAAGAAGGCGAACTCGGTGGTCACTGTCTTGCCGAGGACGAAAGCACCGGCCGCATGCAGTCGATCCACCACCTCGGCGTTCATCTCGGGCACGTAGCGCTCATAGATGGGCGAGCCCATGGAGGTCACTACCCCGCGCACATCGATGATGTCCTTCACGGCTACCGGCACCCCGTGCAGGGCGCCTGGCGTGCGGCCAGCCAGGACCCGGCGGTCGGCCTCGCGCGACGCTTCCAAAGCGCGTTCCTTGTCCAGCCACTGCCAAGCCTTGACGCGCTCCTCGAGCTGGTCCGTGCGCGCGAGCAGACTGCGCGTGTACGCCTCGCTGGTCATCTCGCCAGAAGATAGCCTGCGTACGGCCTCTGCCAGGCTCAGGCTGTATAGGTCTTGCATTTTTCTTGTGTCGTTGCCCCCAAGGTATTCGGGCGAGTTATCGTTGCTCAACGCTGTCTGCCTCTCGCAATTCGGGTGGAAGCGATGTCACGCGTTGTGTTTCAGGACCTCAGGATTCAACAGATTAGGCGGATTGCCCGCGGTCAGCGCCGCGACGCAGTTGCGTGCCGCCGTCATCGCCATAGCCTGGCGCGTAGGCTCCGAAGCGCTGGCGATGTGCGGCGAGAGCACGACATTGGTGAGCCCCAGGAGGTCCGGGTTCAACTTCGGCTCGTTCTCGTACACGTCCAGGCCGGCCGCCCAGATGCGCCTGGCCTTGAGCGCCTCGACCAACGCGGCATCATCCACGATCCCTCCTCGCGCCACGTTGATCAGCACGGCCCTAGGTTTCATCAGGTCGAGCTCGCGCGCGCCAATGAAATGGTGTGTCTGCGGGGTGTAGGGCAGGATCAAGACGACGATATCCGCCCGGCGCAGCAGCTCGTCCTTGTCCACGAACACAGCGTTCAGCTCCCGCTCCACGTCGGGTGCGGCTCGGATCTGGTCGCAGTACAAAATGCTTGGCTCGAAGCCTTTCAGGCGCCGGGCAATGACTTGACCGATGCGGCCAAAACCGCAGACGCCGACCGTGGCATGGTGCAAGTCCATGCCGAGGAGTTCTCTCAGGTGCGTGCCCTTCCACTCGCCGCGCCGCAGCATGGACTCGCCCTCGGTCAGCCGGCGACAGGTAGCCAGCGTCAGGCAAACGGCGAAGTCGGCCACGCTGTCAGTCAGGACGCCGGGGGTGTTGGTACCCATCACGCCGCGACGGGTGCAGGCGGCCAGATCGATATGGTTGTACCCGACGCTGACGCTGCATACCGCCGTCAGACCCGGGCAGCGGGACAACAGGTCGTCATCCACGCGGTCACTCGTGGTGATCACGGCCGCGTCCATTCCCTGGAGCCTGGCGGCCAGTTCCTCCGGGGGGTACTGCTTGTCGGCCTGGTTGGATGTGATATCGAAGTGCTGCGCCAGATACGCCAGGGTCTCGTCGAACACCGCCCGCGTGACGAGCACCTTCTTCTTCATTTGATCTCTCCGGGTTCCTGTCGGGCTGGACAGCAGGGGGCATGAAGCCCTCCGGGCATGGCTTTGGCGCGGCTTTCGGGCCTCAGAATCGAGGCCGGCAAAGCCTCGATTCAGGCCGAAGAAAGCCTGTGGAACGTCGCGACCCTCCCCGCTGCCGCAAGAGACGGAGAGTACCTTGAACGGGAATCGATCTGCAAGCGTCCACGAGCCGACGGGGCTGGCCTGTGGCCGCGTCCGGCCGAGCGGCCCTGCCCCGCCACCACAATCCCTGTCGGTTCAAGGGCTTCGGTGGTTGTAGGACACTGCAGCAGCCGCCGGGCCGTCATGTCCTGCTGGCTGCAGGGGATGGCAGGTCGCACGGAACCGCCTCGGTGCGCCCGTGCGGCGAGCGCTCGGGGGTTGGCTGCCAACCGGTCACGAGCATGATCGCGATAAAGCCCAGGACATAGGCTACGATGACATGCCAGCCTCCCCGGACCCACCGGAGGACTGAGCGGGATTCCGGAAACAGGTTGCTGAGCCCTACCCCCGCGGACGATCCGAACCAAACCATCGAGCCGCCGAAGCCTACGCTGAAGGCCAGGATGCCCCAGTCGTAGCCGCCTTGCTCCAGCGCGAGCGCGGTCAGCGGGATGTTGTCGAATACGGCAGAAACGAGCCCCAGGCCGAAAGCCGAGTACCACGTGGGCTCCGGCAGGCGCTCAACCGGCATGAGCGAAGCGCACAGAACAAGCGCAAGCAAGAATAGACTGCTGCGTGCAGCCGGAGGCACAAGCGAGAAATCCGGTCGGCGCAGCACGCTGGAGATTAGCAACGCAATCCAAACCGCGCCTCCGATGTATGGGAAGCGGTCGGCATGATCGGCGAACAAACCGTTCACGACCACATTGGTGCCGATCGCGGCAGCCAGGACGAAGACGACGATCCTCACCCGAGACCAATCGATCCTCGCCCCTTGCGGCGCATCCTTAACGATAGGCGAATGACGCTGTTGCTGGATTGCGGCCGCGACGCTGCAAAACAGCACAGCCACTATCGACGCAATGTACGCGTGCAGCACCGCCACCGGGCTCACCCCGGCGATCCACATCATGGTCGTAGTGGTGTCGCCAACCACGCTGCCTGCTCCTCCGGCGTTGGAGGCCGCGACGATGCACGCGATGTACCCGATATGCACCTTGTCGCGAAATAGCGGTCGCGCCATGGTGCCCCCGATGATCGCGGCAGCGATGTTGTCCAGGAAGGCGGAGAGGACGAAGACGATGAGCAGCAGCACGAACCCGCCTTTCCAGTCATCGGGCAGCAAACGCGGGAGCTCGGCCGGCAGCCGGCTCTCGTAGAAGTGGTTGGCGAGGAGCGCGAACCCGGTAAGCAAGCCGAACAGGTTGGTCAGCTGGACCCACTCGGCTCCGAGGTGATACGCCAGCCCCAGCAACCCCGCCCCTTCGCGGAACCCGGTGAACACCAGCTTGTAGAGCACCACCGCGGCAAGCCCGACCAGAGCGACCTGAAGCGTACGCCGCTGGAACAGGGCGATGCCGACGAGGGTGAGCCCGAACAGCAGGAACTCAAACGGAAAGGGCAGCGATGCGAGGCTCATACGGCGTCCGCAGCGCGGCCGCGGTGACACCGCCATGCATCCCACCGCAGGGCGCCACAGGAGCGGGTCAAGCGGCGTTGCCCAGGATTCGCACTTCGCGCTGCGGGAATGGGATGACGATGTTCCGGCTGCGGAAGGTCTCGACGATGGCCTGGTTGATCTCGCCTGCCGCGGCGACGTAGTCGTTCACCTTGACCCAGGGTTTCACGCCGATGTTCACCGACGAGTCGGCAAGCATCAGGACCTGGATCACGGGCGCGAGATCGTTGAGCACGCGCGGGTTGCTCTGCAGAACCTCGTGGATCGCGGCAAGAGCCTGGTTCGGGTCTGTCTGGTAGGACACGCCAACCAGCAAGTCGACTCGCCGGATGTTTCCGTAGTTGTGGAGGACTTCACCGACGATCTTGCGGTTGGGGATTACCACACGCGACAGGTCCGGGTGGGTGAGCGTGGTGTTGAACAGGGCAATGCGATCGACCTGGCCCTCTTCACCGATCATCGAAACGTACTCGCCAACACGGACGGGGCGGGTAAAGATGATTGTCGACCCAGCCACCACGTTGCTCAGCACGCCCTGCATCGCCAGGGCGATCCCCGCCCCGGCTATGCCGATGCCGGCGATCAAGGGCAGCAGCTCAACCCCCAGGTTCTGCAACGCCATGATCGCGAACAGCCCCAGCACCAGAATTCGCACGATGCGCACGAGCAGCTGGCGTACCGGCACTTCCAGATGGATCTTCCTGAGCATACGTTCCATTGCCCGGCCTACCCAACGCCCCACGAAAAAGCCGGCGCCCAAGATGACGATCGCGACCAGCACCTTCGGCCCGAACTTGATGCTCAAGTCGATGAGTGTATTCCTGACTTGCTCGACGGATTCGAGTTGATCGTTCATCCGACCTCCCTCGGTAGCATGCCTCGGGCGTATTCTAGCCGTGTGGCTCCATGGGCGAGAACACCGTCATGCAACCGCGAGGCCGGGCGGATGTGCCAGCGCCGACGCAAGGGTCGGCGCAAACCTAACTGCGCATCCACAGCTCAGCCGCCCAGCGCGCCACGTCGCTCAGCGACTTGCTCTGGGCCAAGCGCTCACGCAGAAGAACGCTGTCGCTGCGCCGCTCGGAGGCAACGCCGCGCAGGCGCAGCAGCGCGCTCGCGCCCGCTTCGTCGCTGGCGTAGCGGGCCACCATGCCCAGTGTGTAACCGATTTCCTCCGCCAGCAGCCGCTTGCGCCGCTCGTAGGGATCGATCACCTCGGCCTCGAGCCCGAAGCGGCACGCCAGGAAGCGGTTGTAACCGTACACGCGGTACACGTCCGCCGAGGGCTCGAGCGGCTTGTCTTCCGATAGATATCGGGCCAATGCACGCGCGTATTCCGTCAGCGCTGCAGCGCGCTCCAGGGTGAGCGGTGTGTCGCACACCCGTACCTCGAGAGTGCCGTATTCCGGCTTGGGCCGGATGTCCCAGTAGAAGTCCTTCATGCTCTCCACCACCTGCAGCCGCCGCATGTGCTCGAAGTACTCGGTGAAGGCAGCCCAATCCGCCACGAAAGGCATGTGGCCCGCCAGCGGAAAGGCGCTCACGCTGTTCAGCCGCGAGGAGGCGAAGGCGGTGTCCACGCCCTGGAAAAAGGGTGAGGAGGCCGACAGCGCGATGAAATGGGGGATGTAGCGCGAGAACAGGTGGATGAGCCGGACGGCACTATCGCCGCTGTCGCAGCCGATATGGACGTGCTGGCCGAAGACGGTGAACTGCTTGGCCAGATAGCCGTACAGGTCATGGATGTGCCGATAGCGCGGCGCGGCGAAAATGCGCTGGTCGTGCCAATTCTGAAACGGGTGGGCCCCCCCGCCGGCGATGCTGAGGTTCAGGCGCTCGGCCTGGCGCACAATGGCATCGCGGATGCCGGTGAGCTCGGTCAGCAGCCCCGCGTAGCCATGCTGGATCGTGGTCGAGATCTCGATCATGGCTTCGGTGATCTCAGGCTTGATGTCGCCGGGATGCGGGGACTTCTCGAGCAGCGCTAGCAGGTCTGCGGCGGCACCGGTGAGGTTGTAGTCGCGGCTGTTGAGCACCTGGAGCTCGAGCTCCATGCCGAGCGTATAGGGCTCCGAGACTTTGAACGGCAGCGTCGTCATAGGCCCCGGGGGTCCAAACGGTTCAACTCCAGCGCGCCTCGGGGTTGGTCTCGCCCGCCCCGCGCAGCGCGAGTTGGGTCGCGAGTGGCGCGACCAGTTCTAGCATCAGCACCGCGCCCAGCACGATCGCGGCAAGGCGCTCACCGAACTGTGGATAGTAGCGCGCAGTGGTTTCAACCATCGCCACCGCCGTGGCGGACATGGGCATCAGCGTCAGTCCGAGCAGAGCGGCTTTGCGCGCGCGCAGGCCCGAGGGCTGCGAGAACAGCACCACGCCCAGCAGCTTGCCGGCGAAGCGGGCCAGCACATAGGCCAGGGCGACCCATGCACCGGCGGCGAGGTCGCCGAGCGTCACCGCGGCGCCCGTGAGCACGAACAGCAGCACGAACAGCACCTGGGCAGTGGGACCGAACTCCACCGGCAGCAGGGCACGGTCGCGATCGCGGTTGCGGGCCATCACACCCAGCGCCAGCAGCGACACCAATATGGACAGCTGCAGCGCTTTCGCCGCGCCCACCGTGAGCAGCACCATTGCCACCAACAGAATGAACTGCAGGTCTTCGCGCTTGCCCAGCCAGCGCGCGAGCAGCACCAGGACCATGCTGGCCAGGTAACCCAGCAGCGCCGAGCCGAGCAACAGGTAGAGCGGTTGCAGGAGCAGCATCGTCACTTCCGGCCGATACTCCAGGTGTAGAAAGGCGAGCAGCATGGTGACCGCCACCACTGAAAAGACATTGTTGAGCGCCGTCAGGTTCACCGCCCGGTCGGTCAGCATGCCGTCTGCGCGCTGATCGTGGATCACCACCAAGAGCACCGGGGCGCCGGTGGCCGCGCCAATGGCCGCCGCAACGGCCGCCTGCAGCCAAGGGGTGCGCAGCAACACCAGCACTAGGCAGATGAGCGTGAAGGAAAGCGCGATCTCCGCGACGCTGCTCGCCAGCAGCCAGCGGTTGCGCCGGAACCATTGCCAGTCCAGCCTTGAGCCCAGCTCGAACAGGATCAGCCCCAGTGCGATGTCCAGCACCAAGCGCGCGTCTTCCAGCATGACGCGGTCCAGCAGGCCGAAGGTGCCGGGCCCCAGCAACACGCCAGCTAGCACGTACCCGCTGATACGCGGCAGCAGCAAGACGCGCCGGAACAGCTCCCCGCAGCCCAACCCGGCCAGTAGGATCAGAGCGATCACGACCACATCGCCCAAGGGCGGGGGAAAGCGGGGCAGAAAGGTGAGGTCCATACCGGTTGATTGTCATAGCCGGCCGCAGCCCGCTTGTGGTTCGCTCGCAGTCGATGGGACACCCCGGCGGGGCGAATCGCGCAAGCCCGCGGCTGCCCGCTAGGCTAGGCAGCCACCAGAATAACGTGCACCCGATAGGGTCCGTGGATACCGAGGACCAACGTCATCTCGATGTCGGCGGTGCGAGACGGTCCAGAGACAAAAGCCACCTGCCGCGGCAACCGGCCGCGTTCGGTTCGGAGCAGATCCCAACCCTCCTCCATGCAGCGCACGATGCGCGAGGCTGGAACGACCGCGATGTGAGTCTCGGGGAGCAAGCTGGTGGTGGCGTGGCTGTTCGGTCCGGACAGCAGCATGAGTGTTCCGGTTTCCGCGATGGCGCAAAAGGCCCCGGTGATGCCAACCGCGTCCTCACCCGTGGCGGGCCGCGTTTCCACGGCGAGCCCCGCACCGGCCCACTCGAGGCTGGCGAACTCCGGCCAGCACACGCAGGTCCGCGGCAGATCGTTCCCCGCCACATAACGCGCCACGGCCGACGGAACCTGTTCGACGTGGGCAACGTCATGCACGGTGCTGGACAACGAGAGGCAGCGGTCGCGGAAGCGCGACACGGGCTCCCAGTCCATCATTGGTGAGGGCCCGCGCGGGTGATCCCGCAGATTGGCGCGTATAACGGCGGTCTCGTTCTCGGTCCGCGCGCTGCTGCGGCCCAATGCGACGCGGATTCTTCCCAGGACGTTGTCTCTAGCACTCATGTTTCGTGACTCGTCTTGCCTGGCGCGCGATGCATGGCAGATGGCCGCCGCTCGAGTGCGTCACCGGCGACGATTGGCGTAGAGTTCGCGGAAGGTCTTGCCCTCCGGCGACGGCATGTCGCGCTCGCGACTCCAGGCTGCGCCACCCGGCAGGTTGTGAATCACCCGCTCTCGTCCGCCGGCCCAGCGCCCTATCCGGGCGGCCAGGCGCGTGATCCACGCGTAGACGGCAGGCCGAGTAGCGGCCCAGGCCCACAGCTTCAGTCCCACTCGCTCGGGCCAGGGACGCAGGCCCCGCTCGACCTGTTTCTCGCGCAGCTTGCGCATGAGATCGGGCAGCGGGATCTTGACCGGACACACCACGCCGCACTGGTTGCACAGCGTCGCGGCGTTGGGCAAGTCCACAGCGTTCTCCAACCCCACGTAGGCGGGCGTGAGCACCGCGCCGATCGGTCCCGGGTATACCCAGCCGTACGGATGGCCGCCGACGTTCTGATACACCGGGCAGTGATTCATGCATGCGCCACAACGGATGCAGCGCAGCGCCTCGCGCAGATCGGAGCCGAGTACTCGCGTGCGGCCAGCGTCCACGATGATGATGTGGAACTGCTCCGGGCCGTCCTGATCGCCGGGCTGCTTCGGCCCGGTGGTGAAGGTCAGGTAGTTGCTGATCGACTGCCCGGTGGCCGAGCGCGTCAGCAGCCGCAGAATAAACGACACGTCCTCCAGCGTGGGCAGCACTTTCTCAATGCCGGCGATGGCCACGTGGACGCGCGGCAGCGTGGTGGTCATGCGGCCGTTGCCCTCGTTGGTGACGATCATGCTGGTGCCGCTCTCGGCCACCAAGAAATTGGCGCCGGAGATGCCCATGTCGGCGGTCAGAAAATGCGGGCGCAGCACCATGCGCGCCTCGCGCGTCATCTCACCGATGTCGGTCTTGCGTGACAGCTTGTGCCTCTCGTGGAACAGATCAGCGACCTCCTCTGCGGTGTGGTGGATGGCGGGAGCAATGATGTGCGAGGGCGTCTCATGCGCTTCCTGGATGATGTATTCGCCGAGGTCGGTTTCTCGCACCTCGATACCCGCCGCCTCGAGAAAATGGTTGAGCCCAGTTTCCTCGCCCAACATGGATTTGGACTTGATGATCTTGTGCACCTGGTTGTGGCGGGCGATCTCCAGTACCAGCTGGTTGACTTCCGGGCCGGTCTCGGCCCAGTGCACCTGCGCGCCGCGAGCGGTGGCATTGCGCTCGAACTCCTCCAGCAGATAGTCCAGGTGCGCGAGCGCGAAGTCGCGCGTACGCTTCGCCGCCTCGCGGATGTCCTCAAAGTTGTCCAGCTCCAGGACGGACTTGGCGCGCCCGGTCACCATGCGTGCGCGCAGGTTGGACAACGCCTTGTGCAGCTGAGGGTTGGCCAACGCCTCGGCGGCCTTGCGCTTGAATTGATGGGAAGTGACTTGCATGCCTTTGCTTCGGGAACGAGGCTCGGGGCGAAACGAACAAGGCGCGCGTCGCGCCACGGCGACCGCCTGCCTTTGCCCTCTTGCCGCTACATTCTAGCCTGGATCATCCGTCATCCCCGCCAGGATTTCGGCGAAATGGAGCACCTTCGTGTTCCCATCACCCCGGCGGCGCAGGCGGCCCTCAATGTTGAGCATGCAACCGAGGTCTCCCAGCACCACCGCGTCCGCACCGGTGCCAGCGATGTCGGTGCACTTCTGATCGGTGATGCGCGCGGAGATGTCGCCGAACTTCACCGCGAAGGTGCCGCCGAACCCACAGCACTGGTCCGGGTTGGCCATCTCCTTGAGCGTTAGGCCGGGAACTTTAGACAACAGCTGGCGCGGCTGCGACTTGACGCCCAGCTCGCGCAGCCCGGCGCAGGAGTCGTGGTAGGTGATCGTGCCCTGGAAGCGCCCAGGCACTTGCTGCAGACCGAGCACGTTGACCAGGAAATCGGCTAGCTCCCAAACGCGCGCGGTCAGGCCCTGAAGCTCGGTTTGAAGCTCCGGGAACTCGGACAGCAGCTCCGGATAGTGAGTCTTGATCATGCCGCCGCAAGAGCCGGAAGGCGTGACCACGTAGTCGCACCCGGAAAACTCCTCCAGGACCTTCCGGGCCAGCGCCTGCGCCGACGCACGATCCCCTGAGTTATACCCGGGCTGGCCGCAACAGGTCTGGGTCGACGGTACCACGACCTCGCAGCCGGCGCTTTCGAGGAGTCTCAAAGCGCTGAAACCGATGCGCGGGCGCACCAAATCCACCAGGCAGGTCACGAACAAACCGACGCGCATGCGAGCAATTTATTGTTCAGGCCGAGACAGGGCGGAAGCCTGGCCGAAGGAAGGCCCGAGAGATGCCGTGGGCGGTGGCACGAACGCGCGCATGATACCACCCGCACACGCGCGGGGAGCACCTAAAAAAAGAACCGCCGCTCGAGGCGGCGGTCCGCAGCCCAAGGCCGCTATGAGCGGTCACCAAATGCGCGGTTTGCGCGTGTGGACAGCGGCGGTACCAGAGTCGAGGCCCTCGAGCCAGCGCTTGATGCGGTTGGCATCGCCTACGCGAGACAGCTTGCCCCACGAGTCGAGAAGCACGATGATCACCGGCTTCGCCGCGATGGTGGCCTGCATGACAAGGCAGCGGCCCGCCTCGCTGATGTAGCCGGTTTTGGACAGGCCGATCTCCCACCGGCGGCTGCGCACCAGCCCATTCGAGTTGCGGAAGGCGACCACGCGGTGATAGCGCCGGCCGCTGAGCGCGATCCGGTGCGTTTCGCTCGTAGTGAACTCGCGGATGAGCGGGTACTGGTAGCCCGCGTTGACCATCATCGCCAGGTCCTGGGCGGTGGAGACGTTGCCGGGGTTGAGGCCGGTGGCGTCGAGGAAGCGCGTGTCGCGCATCCCCAAGTCCTTGGCCTTCTGATTCATGGCGGGCACGAAGGCCTGTGCTCCACCCGGCGAGCCGCGCGCCAGCGCCGCCGCGGCCCGATTCTCTGACGCCATCAACGCCAGCTTGAGCAGCTCGTATCGGCTCAGGGTCATGCCGACTTTGAGGCGCGAGCGCGTCCCCTTGAGGGTGTCAACGTCAGCCGGCTCGATGGTGATGGGCTCGTCGAGCGGGAGACCGGAATCGAGCACCACGATGGCCGTCATGAGCTTGGTGATGGAGGCAATCGGCATGACCGCGTCCGTGTTCTTCGCGTAGAGCAACTGCCCCTCGCCCAGCTCCAGCACGAGCGCAGCGGCGGAGCGCAACTTCAACTCCCGCTGCCGCACGGCGACGTCGATGTCCGGCTCGGTAAAGGCGAGCTGGCTCACCCCAGCGGCCGCGGGCCGTTCCGGCGTGTCGAAAGGTAGCTCGGTGGGCTGCGGAGGCGTCTCCATCAGCGGCACATTGGAGATAGAAATAGGTTCGCTGGGGTCGGCCCGCAGCACAGCAGGTGCCGCCAGTATGAGGAGTAGAATTGCTCGGTTAAGCATCACAAATCCGGATTCTGTTTTTGTTACCTATCGCGTCCCGGCGAGCTTGAGACGCCTCCGGAAGCTTCCTCGATTAAACCGATTAACGACAGCCAGCGCATGGACTTAAGCACGAGCCATGCCACGATTCAGCGGCGCTACGCCTAAAAACTACCAAAAATCATGAGCCAAGGCAACACTCCCGAACGCGGTGACCGGGAAGCTCGGCGGCATAACCGTTGGCCCCCCCTTCAACTAGGAATCAGGGGCCGCTGCCCATACCGCGGTGGAAGGGGTCGGTGCGGCAGCCTGTCGACGGGAATGCGTTCTGTGCGTTTAGGAGGACGCGACCAAAAAAAAGGCCGACGAGGGGGCGCCGGCCCGTCGGAGAGGGGACTCCGATGAGGGGCATAGCTTAGCGGTGCGTACTTACGCCAACCTTACCCCGCTCGATACAGGAGACCTATGCGCATCCTGGTGGTGGAAGACGACTCGGTGCTGCGCGACGGCCTGAGCCGCTCGTTGCGCAACGCCGGCTACGCGGTGGACACCGCGCAAGACGGAAAGCTCGCCGACGACCTGTTGTCGGTGCATGCCTTCGACCTGGTGGTGCTGGACGTGGGACTGCCCGGTCTGGACGGCCTGGAGGTTTTGCGGCGCCTGCGCCGGCGCGCGTCCTCCGTGCCGGTGCTGCTCCTCACAGCGCGCGACGCGGTAGAGGACCGTGTCGCCGGCCTGGACCTCGGCGCCGACGACTATTTGGTAAAGCCATTCAACCTCGCCGAACTGGAGGCGCGCGTGCGTGCGCTGGTGCGCCGCGCGCAGTCCGCCAGCACCGCCCGCATCACGCACGGGGCGCTGACGCTTGACACCGCGGCGCGCCGTGCCTTCGTCGATGGCGAAGCTATCGAGCTGTCGGCACGCGAGGTGGCGCTGCTAGAGGCGTTGCTGTTGAGCACCGGGCGCGTGGTGAGCAAGGACCAGCTTGCCGACCGCCTGTACGGCGTGAGCGACGAGGTCGGCCCCAACGCCATCGAGGTCTTCATCCACCGGCTGCGCCGCAAGATCGAGCCCGCCGGTGTGGCGATCCGCACCATCCGGGGACTCGGCTACCTGGTCGAGAAACCGAGCCATGCCTGAGCCGGCGCGCCGCGCCCAGAGCGGACTCCGGACAGCCGCGTGAAGCGGCTAGGTGGGGTTTGGTCGCTGCGCCAGCGGCTGCTGGCGTGGCTGCTCGCGCCGCTCGTGCTATGGTCCCTGGGAAGCTCGGGACTGGCTTATCTGCTCGCCGTACACTTCACTACCCAAGCCTACGACCGTTCTCTGCACGCATCCATCCGGGACATCGAGCGTCAAATGACGGTGGTTGACGGACAGCCCGCCATCGACCTGCCGCGCGCCGCCATTCAGATACTGGAATGGGACGAAGAGGATCGCGTCTACTACCGGGTCGCCACAATGTCGGGAAAGCACATCGCCGGGGACCCAGCGCTACCCCCGCCCCGGTCTCTGGCGCCGGGCGAGACCCATTATTACGAGGCCCGGTTCGGGAATGCGACGGTGCGAGTGGCTGCCTCCTTGGTGCCACTGCCCGGCGCCCGTGAAGCGGTGCTCGTGGCCGCGGCAGAGTCCACCGACGCCCGCCGTTCGATTGCGCGTGAAATCCTGTTCGCGACCCTGGTTCCGGAGGGGCTGCTGGTCGCGCTTGCGGCCGTCGGTGTCTGGTACGGGGTGGGAGGCGGGCTATTTCCGCTCGAACGCTTGCGCCTGGAAGTGGGCCGCCGATCCGACCAGGACCTGAGCCCCGTGGAGGTGCAGCGCGTCCCGCGGGAGGTGCGGCCGGTGGTCGACGCCATCAATGCGCTGTTGTCACGCCTGGACAGCGCGCTGGCTGCCCATCGCCGCTTCGTGGCCAACGCCGCCCATCAACTGCGCACACCGCTGGCTGGATTGCACACCCAGGCCGAGCTGGCGCTGCGGGAGAGCGACCCCGAGGCCGTGCGCCGCTCGCTAGAACAGCTGCACCAGGCCGCTGGCAGAGCCGCTCACCTGGTAAGCCAGCTGCTGTCGCTCGCGCGCCTGGAACCGCGCGGCGGCCGGCCGCTGCAGGTCGAGCCGCTGGACCTCAACGAGCTGGCGCGCGACACCACAGCGCGCTGGGTGCCGCCGGCTCTGGCACGCGGCATCGATCTTGGCTTCGAGGGCAGCAGCGCCTCGGCCAACGTGCTCGGCGACCGGCTGCTGCTGGAGGAGTTGCTGGGCAATCTGATCGACAATGCGGTCCGCTATACTCCAAGCGGTGGCGAGGCGACCGTGCGCGTGGAACTCACTCCCACGGGGACCGTGCTCAAGGTCGAGGACAACGGCGCGGGCATCCCCGAGGACGAGCGCAAGAAGGTGCTGGAGCGCTTCCACCGCGGCAGCACAGGATTGCAGACCGCGGGCAGCGGCCTGGGACTCGCCATAGTGCGCGAGATCGCCGTCACCCACGGTGCCGACATGCGCCTGGAAGCCGGCAGCGAGGGCCGCGGCACACGCGTGAGCGTTGCCTTCCCTAGCAAGCGATGACGCCCGCAGCTTAAGCTATACAGGTCACGCGGTCGATCTGCTTGATGCAGGCGTGCTCGATGCTGCCTCAGGCGAACACCAGGCGCCGCGCCCCGCGGATGAGCAACGGCTCGGCGACTTTCTGGACAGCACGGTTTAGCTCTAGCGGCTGCAGCACCATCTGCACCGCCATGCGATATGGATAGTGCGGGCGCAGCCGCTCGCGCACCTCCTGCATAAACGCGGCGAAGTGCTCGTCTCGGAACGATTGGCCGGGATGGAGGATGCGCCAGGCGTGCTTAAAGCCGATATAAGCATCTTCCTGCTCGGCCTCGGCGAAACGCCTGTACAGGGCCCGCAGGACGCTCAGCCGTCCCACTCGCTCCTCGGCTTGGTAGGCTTGGTAGAAGCTGCGGAAGTAGTTGTAGTGCCGCACCTCGTCGCGGCGGATGAGGCCGGTGAGCTGTTTGAGCACCGGCTCGGCCATACAGGCGTGCAGGGTAGTGTAGAAGGTCGCGGTGCCGGTCTCGACCACACACCGCGCAGCCATTTCGAGCGTGCGGCTGTCCTCCAACTGGTCCATCGTGCACAGTCTGGAGTATTCGTCGAAGAAGCCGGCGTAGCCCTGCTCCCAGTCCACCGCGGGCCACACCGCCTCCACGTAGGCGCGCAGCGCGCCGCCGTGCTGGAGTTCTTCCTGCTGCCAGCGCTTGGCCAGCCACTCTTGCGCCAGCGGGTCGGGGAAGTGGTGCACCAGGTTATTGGTATACAGGTCAGCTGCCGTCTCAATGAAGGATGCGCCCGCGCACAGGTAGTAGGTGAACCAGTCGTCGCGCACCAGGTCGTGTTCGATCCGCGTCAGGTCAAGGTCGGCCAAAGTCCACTGGGGTGCGTCCACTTGTCCGCCACGGGTAATATCGGCTGTCATGCCTCAAGTTCCTCCTAGCGCTGACTGTCCTACTTCGCATGTCAAACCCACTGCGATCGACCTTCCAACTCCAGCGGCGCACGCCGTTACCCTCCGGCCCGCGCGATCGCGGGTGCGCTTGAGGGCATGTCAAGCCCCTCTCGGAGCTGCTCTTCTTCGCGTTGTTGCAAAGCCCACATCTGGGCGTAAGTGCCCTCGCGCTCCAGTAGCGCGCGATGGGTGCCACGCTCCACGATCCGGCCGTGGTCCATGACCAGAATCTGGTCCGACTCGACTATGGTCGACAGGCGGTGCGCGATGACTAGCGTGGTGCGCTCCCGGGCAATACGCTCCAGCTCGGCCTGGATCGCTTTCTCGGAGCGCGAGTCCAGCGCCGAGGTGGCCTCGTCAAACACGAAGATCTTCGGATTCTTCAGAATGGCGCGGGCGATGGCCACCCGCTGCTTCTCTCCGCCCGACAGCTTCAGCCCGCGCTCGCCGACCATTGCGTTGTAGCCCTCGGGCAGGCTCTCTATGAGGTCATGGATGTGAGCCGCGCGCGCCGCCTGGAGCACCTCCTCGCGCGTGGCGTCCGGCCGACCATAGTGGATATTGTAGAACACCGTGTCGTTGAACAGGACGGTGTCCTGAGGAACGATGCCCAGGGTGGCCCGCAGGCTCGTCTGGGTGACCTCCCGGACGTCTTGCCCATTGATCGTGATGCGCCCGTCGCTCACGTCGTAGAAGCGAAACAGCAACCTGGACAGCGTCGACTTGCCCGATCCGCTGTGGCCGACCACCGCTATTGTCTTGCCGGCCGGAATCTCGAAGCTCACGTCGTGCAGGATCTGGCGTCGCGGCTCGTAGCTGAAGCTGACGCGTTCGAAACGTACCGGCGCAGCCCCGGCCAGCAGGGCAGGCGCACCCGGCCGGTCCTCCACCTCGCGGTTTTCCCGCAGCAAGCGGAACATCTTGTCCAGGTCGGTGAGCGACTGCTTGATCTCGCGGTACACCATGCCTAGGAAATTGAGCGGGATGTACAGTTGCACCAGCAGCCCGTTGACCAACACCAGGTCGCCCAGGGTGAGGCTCTGGTTCACTACGCCCTGCGCCGCCATGATCATGAGCAGCGTTACCGCGACCGCGATGATTGCGCTCTGCCCGATGTTGAGCGCCCCGAGCGACGCCTCGTTCCTGACCTCCGCCGACTCGTACTTTTTCAGGTTCTCGTCGTAGCGGCGGGCCTCGAACTCCTCGTTGTTGAAGTACTTGACCGTCTCGTAGTTGAGCAGGCTGTCGATGGCCCGCGAGTTGGCCTTCGAATCCAGCTCGTTGGCCTGGCGCCGGATCTCCATGCGCCATTCGGTGACGCTGAAGGTGAAGCCGAGGTAGACGACTACGGCGGCGAAAGTGATGGCGGCAAAGCGCCAATCGAACTTGGACAACAGCACCGCGGCCACCAGGCTGAACTCCAGGATCACCGGAATGATGGAGAACAGCATGTAGGACAGCAACGTCGAAATGCCGCGGGTGCCTCGGTCGATGTCGCGCGACACGCCGCCTGTCTGTCGCTCCAGGTGGAATCGCAGCGACAGCGAGTGCAGGTGGCGGAATACCTGGAGGGCAACGCGGCGGATGGCGCGCCTGGTCACGCGCACGAACACGATATCGCGCAGTTCAGCGAACAGGGTATTGGAGGCCCGCAACCCGCCGTAGAGGACGAGCAGCGCCAACGGCAAGACGACCACCGCCTGCTTGGCGTCGAGGGCGTCGACGATCTCCTTCATCACGAGCGGCACGCCGACGTTGGCCAGCTTGGCGGTGACCAGGAACGACAGCGCGAGGATGACGCGCCCCTTGAACTCCCACAAATAGGGGAGCAGCGTGCGGATGGTGTTCCAGCCCCCTGGTTGGGCTGGGGGCGAAGAAGGCGTCGTGATCGGGCGCATCGTGGGCGGCGGGCCGGGTAAACCACGCACGGGTTTGCCGTCACGTAAGGTTAACACCAGCGGGTATGTGTCTGAAAGGCAAGGTGGGGCCAGGGTAAGGAATCAAAAGGCCAAAGCGACCTCGACGGCGCCGAGAGGCTGCGGTCCGAGCCGTTGCCGGGGGTTGATCACTCCCTGTGCTCCGCTGTTTCCGCCGGTCCGTATAATCAACTCACGTGGGCGTCGCCCGCGTACGCGCAAAGGGAGTGCAGCTTTATGACGTCCACAAGAGACAGCCAGCGGGGGCTTGGCTTGGTCGCATGGATGATCTTGGTCTTGATCCTGGGGGTGCTGCTGTTGGCCGGCTACATTTGGCTGATGTTGAGTTGGAACTACTCGAGCGGCGAGCGCGCGGGATGGGTGCAGAAGCTTTCCAAGAAGGGCTACATTTGCAAGACCTGGGAAGGGGAAATGGTTATGGTGTCGCTGCCCGGGTCTATTCCCGAAAAGTTCCTGTTCACCGTGCGCGACGAAAGCGTCGCAGGGCGGGTCAACGCGGTGATGGGCAAGCGAGTTGCCCTCTACTATGAGGAGCACATTGGGTTGCTCACTTCCTGCTTTGGGGACACCGGCCACTTCGTGTCAGACGTCAAGGTCATCGAGGAGACTCCGGCGCCTCTTGTCATCCCCGGCCAGGCCCCAGCCCGGCAGCCGGGCTCGCAACAACAGCCTCCGCTCACACAATAGCGTCTGTGGATGCCCCGACTTTGCCGGCGACGGTCCGCGTTATCGTGCGCGACTGGCTCAACGCGAACAACATTGTGCTGCTGCAGCCGGGCCACAATGCGGTGCTGGACAGCGGGCATTTGGCGTGCGCGCACGAGACGCCGGCCCTCTTGCGCCAACCGCACCATCTCGGTGCCGAACCGCTGCACCTCGTGGTGAACACGCACTGTCGTAGCGACCACATGGGCGGCAACGCGCTTCTGGCGCGCACCTATGGTGCCCGCTGGTGTTTTACTGTGAGCAGGCGCGGATTCTGATCTCGGGCGAAGCGCTATGGGAAACGGCTTCGGTGTGGTACTCCCAGGCCAGCCCGCGGCGCTGTCGGCCGCGCGTATGACTTTGGCTTAAATCGGGACGCTCGACATCGGGGCGGTCATCCCAGGGCACGGCCGGCTCTTCACGGACGTTGCGGTAGCTCTCGATCGCAGCTAATCGAAGCTATAAGCGTATTGAAGCGTTCCAGGCCGACCCCGTCCGCATGGCCCGGCACGCCCTCATGGTCATACTGATGTTCACGCTGCTGGAACGCAATCGGCTGCCGCTCAGCAAGCTACCCGCATACGTGGACAGCGTCGCGGTGTATCGCGAATGCAACCGGGTGTACTTGGGGCTCGCGCGCGGTGCTGGCAGAACTGCTGGTGGGTGAACTGGAGCGAGCGGGGCGGTTGCGCGCGGCGGGGGGTTTCTGATCCCCGTGATGCGTAACACGTGATTTGATGGGCCTGATCCTACCCAGCCGTCACGAGCTACGACTCACCAATGCGGATCACGCGTCTTAGCGCTCACGCGCCGCGTCGTGGAAGGCCTTGCGCACCGGCGACAGAATGTACTCGAGCACGGTGCGTTCGCCAAGCGCAATCTCGGCGTCGACCTGCATTCCGGGGGTGAGTGGATGGCGCACGCTGTCCGACTCCAGAACCTGCGACTTGAGCTCGACGATGCTGCGGAACCTGTAGCCCGCACTGGCGCCGCTCCTCGCCTCTCGCTCCGGTTGCTCCGTGGCATCCGCGCTGACGTGCTTGACCACGCCTTCCACCATCCCGTACTTCTGGAACGGATAGGGGCGAATTTTGAGCCTCACCGTCTGGCCCTCGCGCACGAACCCACGATCCTCGTTGCCCACCCATACTTCGGCGCGCAGCGGCTCCTCGGCGGGCACGATGGTCAACAGCACGGTGCCGGGCGACAACACCGCCCCCTCGGTATGCGTCGCCAGATCCTGGACGATGCCGTCCTGCGGCGCCTTCAGCTCCAGCCCTTCCTGCCGGATGGACTGCTTCTGCCACTCCTGCTCGGCCCTCTCATACTGCCCGGTCGCCTCGACGCGCTCGTTGTACAGCACCTGGCGGTAGTTCGATTCCAACTCGGCGAGGCGCTTATCAGACTGCCGGATGCTCGCACGCAAGCCAGCGATCGCATGCCCCTGAACCTTCAATTCCTGCTCGGCCTCGATGCGCACGCGGCGACGGTCCTCGGCCAGCAACCGGCCGGCGAAACCTTCCTTGTGCAGTTGGCCCCAGGAACGCTCCTGGTCCTGGTAGATGGGCAGCGTCTGCCTAAGCTTCGTTTCGGTCTCAAGCGCCGCCCTGAGGTCCTGCTGGGCCTTGGCCAGGACCGCCTTTTCGGTGTCCACGGCATCCAGATGCGCCTGGCGGCGCGCGCCGTATTGGGCCAGCACCTGTGCAAACAGCCCGGCAGGATCGTCCGCCCCCCGTTTGGGCGCGATGCCGGCAAGCTCCGCGTCGATGCGGCGCAGCGCTAGGCCGGCAAGCTGCCGCTGAGCGAGAAGCTGCTTGCCGTCGGCGTTGGACATCTGCGGATCCATGCGAACCATCACCTGCCCGGCCCTGACCGCGTCGCCCTCGTGCACCAGGATCTCTTTGATGATCCCGGCGTCGGCCGGCTGCACCACCTTGACGTAGCTCACCGGCACGAGCCGCCCAGGCGCAACAGCGATGATGTCGAGCCGTCCGATCACCGACCACAGGGCCAGCACGCCGAGCAACGCCCCCAGCGCGTACAGCACGACCCGCGGCAGAGGTGAAGGCGGCTCGCGCTGCAGGCGCAGGATGGCCGGAGAGAAGTCCAGCGCATCCGCACCCAGCACTTCTGCAGGGGACCGCATGACTGCAGGCGCCCGCGTTCTGTTAAGACAGCTTCACCAGCCCGTCCTTCAACCCGGACTGGCCGAGAGTCTGCGCCTCTTTGCCGAAGTGGCTGGAGCCAACCGTCTCCTGTGCCGCGTTCACTGCGATGCCGGCCAGCGTGCCGTTGACCCCGTAATGGTAGGCCAGGTCGCCGCCCAGCGCTTTGGTGTCGCTGCTGCTGCCCAGGTGGAACTGCGTCAGCGCATTGGTCAGCGCCCACTTGGACAGACCGGGGTTGTGGCTGCGGGCGGCATCGAATTCGCTCACGATGTCAGTGAAGTTGTAGGTTTGGATCTGCGGGCGATGGCCTGTTGGGTCGAGCCCCGTTATGACCTCGCCCACCACCTGCAGGCTGGAGACGGCCTGGTATTTCGTGCCCTCGTACCACTTCGCGAACGTGATGCGGTCGTTTCTGCCGGTCTCGAGAATTAAATCTTTGCCGGAACGGCGCAGGCTCAGGTCCTCGTACCGAATCCCGCCGCCGAGCGATAAGGTCGCCGTACCTCCCTTGCCGCTGCTGACCACGTCACGGCCGTCACCGCGGTTGAACGCGATGATGTCGTAGCCCCCGCCGAGGTAGAGGTGATCGTTGCCCTTGCCGCCGACCAGCATCGAGTTGCCCGACCCTTCGGTCAGCGTGTCGTTGCCCCTGCCACCATCGAGCAGGCCATTGCCGGACGTGTCGGTCAACTGATCGTTGCCGCCGTTGCCCTGGAGCACGTCGTCGCCGCTGCCGCCTGTGAGCTTATCGTTGCCGCTGCCGCCTTCCAGGTAGTCGTTGCCAGCGCCGCCGTCGAGGTGGTCGTTGCCCGAACCACCCCGCAGCACGTCGTTGCCGCCTCGACCCGACAGCAGGTCCTTGCCCTTGCCGCCAGTGATCTTGTCATCGCCAGAAGTGCCGTAGAGCCTGTCGTTGTGCCTAGTACCGGTGATGGTCCGTCCGTTGGCTGGCGGGGGCACGGGGGCCGGCGGCGGGCCGACCGGCGGCGGTGGGTCGATCAGGGTAAACACGTCGGAGGCGCTGGCGCCGCTCATATCAGTGGCTACAACTTGAATCTCCCACTGTGGAGCACTGGCTCCGGCCGCAGGAGCTGCAGCACTTGGGGGGGTACCCGACAGCGTCCTCGTGGTCGCGTCAAACTTCAGCCAGGAGGGCAGCGCGGAGCCATCGGCGAGCTTGGCGCCGTAGGTGAGCTTGTCGCCCACGTCGATATCGGCAAACGTGTTCCCCGGCACCGTATAGGAGAACGCGACATCCTGCGTTACACGCTGATTGGGGATGGAATTCGCGACTGTAGGCGCGTCGTTGACGTTGGCCACGTTCAGCGCGAACACATCCGAGGCGCTGGCCCGGGCGATGTCGGTGGCGGTGACCTGGATGCTCAGCGCGCCCACGTCGGCGTTGGACGGGGTGCCCGAGAATGCGCCCGTGGTCG
>JBGPOV010000003.1:0-86272 GCA_041488255.1 Gammaproteobacteria bacterium
CTCCGATCAGCTTGGAGACGCACTGCGCCACGCGCTCGCGCTCGGCAAACCGTGTGTGCTCGACGTGCACGTGGACGACAAAGTGAAGCCACCTGGCACTGGGACGTGGCAGCTCCCACCCACGCCTTTCAAGGAGCCGGTGTTCGGCAAGCCGGTCAAGCGCAGCCCGCTCACGCCGGCATGAGCGCCGTCATCGCGAGCAGGGCGTTCCTGCCGGTTGCGGCCAAGAACCTCGTCGGGGGGACTTGGTGCGTACTCGAGCGCGCGGTCGAGATCCGCGATCCCTACAGGGAGGATGTCGTCGGGACCGCGCCGGTATCCTCGCCCGCCGAAGTGGATGTCGCAGTCGGCGCTGCCACCGAGGCGCGCGCGAAGGCCGCCGCAATTCCGCCGTACGAGCGCGCGGCGTTGCTGCGCCGGGCCGCCGCACTGATCGAGCGCGACGTCGACGACGTCGCCGAGCTGCTCACGCGAGAGACCGGCAAGGCGATAAAGGACTCCGAAGCGGAGATCCGCCGCTCGCTCGAGACGATGTTGCTGGCGGCCGAGGAAGCGATCCGCATCGAGGGGCGTCACGTGCCGCTCGATGGCAGCCCCATGGGAGCCGGCAAGCTCGCCCTGCTGCTGCGCTTTCCGGTTGGTGTGGTCGCGGCGATCACGCCGTTCAATGCGCCCTTCAACCTCGCCGTCCACAAGATCGCACCGGCTATCGCCGCGGGCAACAGTGTGGTGCTGAAGCCGCCGCAGCAGGCACCGCTCATCGTCCACCGCCTGGTCGAACTGTTCGTCGAGGGTGGTCTGCCCGAGGGCATGCTCAACGTCGTCCACGGTGGCGCGGAGGTCGGCGCGGCGCTGGTCGCTGACCCGCGCGTCGACTTCATCAGCTTTACCGGATCGAGCCGTGCGGGTGCCGCCATCAAAGCGGCGAGCGGCCTGCGTCGCGTCGTGCTTGAGCTCGGCGGCAACAACGCCACGATCGTTCACGATGACGCCGATCTCGCGCCGGCAGCAACGGCCTGTGCACGCAACTCGATGCGGCTGGCCGGTCAAAGCTGCATCTCGGTGCAGAGCGTGTACGTTCAAGAACGCGTTTGCGAAGCGTTCCTCGGTTTGATCGAGGCCGAAGTGCGCAAGATGAAGCTCGGCGATCCGCTCGACCCTGCCACGGATGTCGGTACGCTCATCGACGAGCGGGCAGCGCAACGCGTCGAGAGCTGGGTCAAGGAAGCCGCCTCCGAGGGCGCGCGGGTGGTGACTGGGGGCCGCCGTCATGGCGCCGCCTTCGAGCCGACGCTGCTGACCGGCGTCAAGCCGAGCATGAAGGTTGTGTGCGAAGAGGTATTCGGCCCCGTCGTCAATGTCATCCCCTACAAGGCCATCGACGAAGCCTTCGCCGCCGCGAACGCCGGCCCATATGGGCTTCAGGCGGGGATCTTCACCCGCTCGAACGAGATCACGTTCCGAGCGATCCGATCGCTGCGGGTGGGTGGAGTCATCGTCAACGGCACCTCGACCTGGCGCACCGACCAGCTTGCCTATGGTGGAGTCAAAGCGAGCGGCAGCGGCCGCGAGGGGCCTCGTTACGCCATCGAGGAGATGACCGAGCAGCGGCTGGTCGTGTTCAATCTATGACCACCTCTTCTATCCCCTCTCCCGCGAGGGGAGAGGGAGACGAGAGGCTGGTCTGCATGCCCGGCGACATCACGGACATGGCCAACGTGGCCCAGGCGGTGTTGGTCCACAAGCCTGACGCCGTCGTGCACTGTGCGGCCATCGTCGGCGTGCTCTCGTCGCTGGGCAGTCCGATCAACGTCGTACGCGTCAACGTCGAGGGCTCGCTCAACGTCTTCGAAGCGATGCGGCTCGGCGGCATCCGTCGCTGCATGCATATGAGCTCGGAGGAAGCTTATGGCGCCTTCCGCGCCGACAAGATCGACGAGACGCATCCCCTGGATCCGGTGCTGCCGTACGGGATCTGCAAGGCGGCGGTGGAACAGCTCGGACGCAGTTACCATGAACTGCATGGGCTCGAGGTCATCAACCTGCGCACTTCCTGGGTCTATGGCCCAGGGCTGCCACGCGCTCGCATCCCCAAGAACCTCGTCGACGCGGCCCTCGCCGGACGCAAGTTTCACATCCCGACTGGCGCGGACTCGGCGATCGACCACACGCACGTCGACGACGTCGTGTCGGCTATACTGGCGGCGCTCGATCATCGGCAGCACCGCTACGATGCCTACAACATCGCTAGCGGTACGGCGGTAACCGTTGCCGAGATCGTGGCCATCGTGCGCGACCTGGTCCCCGGTGCACAGCTCTCGGTGGGGCCGGGAACCTATCGCCACGGCGACCAAATCGACATGGTGCGCAAGGGCGCGCTGGACGTGAGTCGAGCCGCGTCCGAGCTCGGCTGGAAGCCTCGCTACGACATCCGGACGGGGCTGGCCGCGTACGTGAATGCGGTGCGTGAGGCGCATGCGGCTGCGAACAATGAAAGGAGAGACAAGTGAGTGTCAAAGAACCGAAACCAGCCAAGCCGATGATCCGCCCGACGGCGAGCGTGATGTGGGAAGAGCCGCCCGCCCATTACGGCGGCGCCTACTCGAAGATGCTGGTGCGCCCCGAGCCGTGCGGGTCGAAGATCCTCGACTACCGCGTGTCGGTGTATCAGCCCAAGGCCTATGTGGCGCCGCACCGGCATCGTATCCAGGAGCAGATCTATCATGTCCTCGACGGCGAGGGTCTGATGGAGCTCGAGGGTGAGCGCACCGTGGTGCGCAAGGACGACGTCATCTTCATTCCCCCGGGCGTGGAGCACGCGATCTACAACACGGGGATGACGGACCTGCGCTTCATCGTGGTGACTTCGCCTCCGGACGAGTGACGCTGAGCCGCGGACTTAAGAGTTGGGGAGGTTCACATGGGCAAGCTGGATGGACTCGTCGCGCTCGTCTCCGGCAGCGGCCGGGGGATCGGCCGGGCGATAGCGCTCCGCTACGCTCGCGAGGGCGCGAAGGTGGTCGTTGCAGACCTGGACGAGGCGAGCGCGCAGGCGGTGGCTCAGGAGATGCGATCGCTTGGCGCGAGCGCCGACGCGTTTCGGGTCGACGTGAGCGACCCCGATCAAAGCGCGACGGTGGTGGCTCGCGTCGTGGGCCGTTTTGGCCGGCTCGACATCCTGGTGAACAATGCCGGCGTGATGCGCGTCCGGCCGCTGCTGGAGCTCACACCGGAGGACTGGGATTTCGTGAACAACGTCAACGCTCGGGGATTGTTCTTTGCGCTGCAGGCCGGTGCGCGCCAGATGGTGCGCCAGGCTCCTAACGGCGACGGCCGGCCGCGCGGCAAGATCATCAATATCGCCTCCATCGCCGGCCGGGGCGGGCGCCCGATGTTCGCGGCCTACGCGGCCAGCAAGGCGGCGGCGATCAGCATCACGCAATCCGCAGCGATCGGGCTGGCACCGGACGTGACGGTCAACAGCATCTGTCCCGGCGTTGTCGACACCGAGATGTGGCGCTTGATCGACCGCGAGTGGACAGAAGCGGACCAGCGTCCGGCCGGCTCGGCGTGGCAGGCCCGCATACGCGGCATTCCCATGGGCCGTCCCCAGACGCCGGAGGATCTAACCGGCATGGCGGTGTTCCTGGCGGGCGCGGACTCCGACTACATCACCGGCCAGTCTTACCACGTCGATGGCGGACTGGTGATGAACTGAGCCCTGGGCTCACTGCTTGACCTGCGCAATGCCTGTCGGACGCTCCCGAAGCATGCGCGAGCGTCGCTCGATCTCGATGTAGACCACCAGAAGCCACCACAACAGGCTGGCCATCCAATTGCTGATCAGCCAGACGGGCAGGGTGTAGAGGGTCGCCCATAGCGCGGGAATCCCAGACTCGCGCAACAGCTGGTGCCCGGTCGCGCGCAATTTGTTGACATGGTCGCGCGTGCCGATGCCGAGCAGCCCCACAACCCAAGCCAGCGGCACAACAATCAGAAACGTGCCTGCCAGCAGGCTACTCAGCACGCCAGTGGCGGCCATCGCCAAAACCACCCCAATGATCCCTACCGGCCACAGCACCCAGGCTTTGCGCCCGGTGAAAAACCAGCGCATCGCGCGCTCGATCGCGTCCATGATCAGGCCCTCCCTAGCCTGTAGAGATGCTGCGCGCATGCGGCGCGAGGGTGCAAGAAATGTCAAAACGAGCGCTCGCCCAGCGCCCCATCTCTCGGACCTACGCCTCGGCGCCTATCTTGTCCCGCAGCACGACAGCCTTGATCGCATCGACGATGTCTTCTGCAGAAGGAATCACCAGCCGCTCGAGCTTGTCGTTGTAGGGCATGGGCGAGTCGCGCGCGCCTACACGCAGGATCGGCGCGTCGAGCCAGTCGATGGCCTTCTCGGCCACCATGGCGGCGACCTCGGCGCCGAAGCCCCAGCGCTTCCAGCCTTCGTGGGCAATCACGAGACGGCTGGTCTTCTTCACCGACTTGATGATCGTGTCCTCGTCCAGCGGACGCAGCGTGCGCGGATCGATGACCTCCACGTCGATGCCCTCGGCCTCCAGGCGTGTTGCAGCCTGCAGGGCGGAGTCCACCATGGCCATGGTCGCGACCAGCGTCACGTCACGCCCGTGACGCTTGATCGCCGCCTTGCCGATAGGGATCGCATAGGCTTCCTCGGGGACCAGCGCCTTCTTGCCCACGTACAGCATCTTGTGCTCGAGGAAGATCACCGGGTTGTCCTCGCGCATCGCACTGATCAGCAGACCTTTCGCCTCGTACGGCGAGGAGGGGCCGAGCACCACCAGGCCGGGGACGTGCGTGAACCACGCCTCCAGGCTCTGCGAATGCTGCGCGGCGAGGCGTATCCCGCCGCCCTGCGGGCCACGGATCACCAGCGGCACGGTCGGCTTGCCGCCGAGCATGAAGCGGAACTTGGCGGCCTGATTGACGATCATGTCCATCATCAAGGTGATGAAGTCGAAGATCTGCACCTCGGCAACCGGGCGCATGCCGGTGACGGCTGCACCTACCGCACAAGCCGCGATGGCTGCCTCCGAGATCGGCGTGTCGCGGACGCGCTCCGTGCCGAACTTTTCGATGAGCCCGCGGGTCGCCGCGAAGATGCCGCCGATCTTGCCCACGTCCTCGCCCAGCACGAAAACGCGCGGGTCGCGCTCCATCTCCTGCGCGAGCGCTTCCTTGATGGCTTCGGCGAACGTCAGCTCGCGCGCGGCGGCCGGCACGGGCTCCGCTGGCCGGTAATGCGGCGCGTACACGGCATCCTCGAGGTCCTCCAGGGTCGGCTCCGGGCTCGCGACGGCAAACTCCCGCGCCGCGAGAAGCTCGGCTTCGACCTCAGCGCGAATGCGCCCCAGCGCATCTTTCGCACATCCGTACTCGGCTTCGAGCTTGTGCTCGAAGCGCGCGATCGCGTCGAGCTTGCGCCACTCCCCTTCCTCGGCTTCGGTGCGGTAGCGGGGCAGGTTCGCGCGCATCGAGTGATCGCCCCAGCGGTAGGTCAGCGCCTCGATCAGGGTCGGTCCTTCGCCGCTGCGCGCCCGCGCCACCGCTTCGCTCACTGCAGCGTGCACCGCCAGAACGTCGTTGCCGTCCACCGTCCCGCCTGGCAACGAGTACGCGCTGGCACGCTTGGAGAGCAGGTCGATGGAGGTGGAGTCCTTCGTCGAAGTCGACAGCGCGTACTGGTTGTTCTCGCACAGGTAGACGACCGGAAGCTTCCAAACGGACGCGATGTTGAGGCACTCGTGGAAGATGCCTTCGTTTATGGCGCCGTCGCCGAAGAACACGACGCCGACCGCGCCACTGCCGCGCAGTTTGTTCGAGAGCGCCGCGCCTGTGCCGATCCCGATGCCCGCGCCCACGATGCCGTTGGCCCCCAGGATGTTGAGCTCGAGGTCGGCGATGTGCATCGAGCCGCCCAGCCCCTTGCAATAGCCGGTGACCCGCCCCATCAGCTCGGCCATCATTTTTTCCAGTGAGGCGCCTTTGGCGATGCAATGGCCGTGGCCGCGGTGATGGCTGACGACGAAATCGTCCTTGGTCAGCGCAGCGCACGCTCCCGCGGCCACTGCCTCCTGCCCGACGTAGCTGTGCGCCGTGCCCTTCACCAAGCCCTCCTTGAACAGGTCCTGCACACCCTCGTCGAAGCGGCGAATCCGGAGCATGGATCGATAGATAGCCTCGAGCTGTCGCTTTTCCATGTGGACTTCTCCTCTCTCGATCCCGCAGTAAGCTACAGTAACTGACGCCCCGGCAAACCCGGAGGCTTATGGGGTGAGCGTCTCAAGAGGCGCCGATGAAACCGTGAGCCGCCTGAAGGCGGCCGCAGTCCACCCTCCAACACCATCACCGCCGCATAGGCCAAACTTGGTGAGTCCCCCGGCATAGCCGGGGGCTTACCTCACTGAGTTATGCGAAGCTTCACTAGAGGCCTCACCGCGGCCTGTCCCCCGCCAGCGTAATCCGATGCATGACTCTGCGATGGCCGTGATAGTCGTTCACGGCGTTGTGCTGCGCGCAGCGGTTGTCCCAGAAAGCGAGCGAGCCCACCTGCCAGCTGAAGCGGCAGGTGAATTCCGGCCGGGTCTGGTGCCGGAAAATGTAGTTGAGCAGCGGCGCGCTCTCTTCCTCCGTCATGTCCTTGAAACGCACGGTGTGGGCGACGTTCACGTACAACGCCTTCCGGCCGGTCTCGGGATGCGTGCGTACCGCTGGGTGCTCCGCCAGATACTCGTTCCTGGCATCCTCGCGTCCGTCCTTCTTCACTCGGTCCTCGCGCGTCCTGGTCGCGTCCGCCTTGGCTGAGCTGTTCACGGCGACCACGCCGTCCAGCAACCTGCGTAGCCCGGGGGAAAGCGTTTCGTACGCGAGATATTGATTGGCGAACAGCGTGTCGCCACCGACAGGCGGGACCTCGCGCGCGAGCAGCATTGACCCCATGGCTGGGTGCTCGAGGTACGCGGTGTCCGTATGCCAGACGCCGCCGAAGTTTGCCTTCTCGGGTTCCAGCTTGCTCACCTCGATCACGTCGGGGTACTCGGGCAGGCCTTTCAGCAACGGGTACTCGATGGGCTTGCCCAGGGTGCGTGCGAAGGCGAGAAACTGTGCCACGGTGAGGTGCTGGTCTCGAAAGAAGATCACCAGATGCTCGAGCAACGCTGCGCGGATCTCGGCCACCGCCTCGGCGGACAGCGATCTCGACAAGTCCGCGCCCTGGATCTCCGCGCCCAGGGCGCCAGCGATTTTCTTGACGTCGAGCAACTCCTCTCTCCCTGTTTGCCGCTTGTTGTGGCGCCTTTACTCACGCCCTCTCGCCCAGATGTGTCGAGCGTATCACTGACCCGAAACGAAGGCGAGAGCACGGTGAGGCACTTCGCGTAGCCGATCTGGGCACAACAGCCGACCCCAGATTCCAGCGCCAGCTGCACCGCGGGCACTGCCGGGGCCCAGAGGCGAAACCGCACGCCGCGCTCGGGCAAGCACCTTGCACCCGAAGGGTATGCGGTGCGCGCGCCTCACGGCTGCGGGATCTCGGTGAACAGCGCCAGCGAGCGGCCCTGCAGGTCGTAGCGCGCGGCGCCGGGGAAGCGACCGTCCATTGCCAATCCCTGCTCGTAGGCGGTGTCCAGGAGCACCTGCCAGGTCGACCCGGCCCGGAATTCAGGCAACACAAAGGCAATGGCCTCGTGGTGCGCGTTCAGGAGCAGCAGGAAATTATCGTCGCGCAAGGGGTGTCCGCGCCGGTCCGTTTCCTCCGGCGCTTCGCCAGCGAAGTACACACCGAGGGAGCGCGCGAAGTCCTGACTCCATTCGTTGTCGTCCATCTCGCGCCCCTCGGGCGTGAGCCAGGCGATGTCCTTGATCCCGCCCCCGCGGATCGGCCGCCCCTGGAAGAAGCGGCGACGGCAGAATACCGGATGCTGGCGCCGGATCTGGATCAGGCGCTGGAAGAACCGCAGCAGCGCCTGCCGATCGTCATCCAGGCTCCAGTCCAGCCACGAGATCTCGTTGTCCTGGCAGTACGCATTGTTGTTCCCGCGCTGTGTGCGGCCGATCTCGTCGCCGGCCAGCAGCATCGGCACGCCCTGCGACAGCAGCAGCGTGGCGATGAAGTTGCGCTTCTGCCGGGCCCGCAGAGCGTTGATCGCCAGGTCGGCGGTCGCACCCTCTACGCCGCAGTTCCAGGACAGGTTGTGATGGTGACCGTCGCGGTTGTCCTCCAGATTGGCCTGGTTGTGCTTGTCGTTGTAGCTGACCAGGTCGGTCAGGGTGAAGCCGTCGTGGGCGGTGACATAGTTGATGCTGGCGTGGGGCTTGCGCCCGCTCGCCTCGTATAGATCGCTGGAGCCGGTCAGGCGCCGGGCGAAGTCACCGATCAATCCGCCGTCACCCTTCCAATAGGCGCGCACCGTGTCTCGATAGCGGTCGTTCCACTCCGCCCACCCGGCCGGAAAATTGCCCACTTGATAGCCGCCCTCGCCGAGGTCCCAGGGTTCGGCGATGAGCTTGACCTGCGACAGCACCGGGTCCTGCCCGATGATGTCGAAGAAAGCGCCCAGCCGGTCCACCTCGTGCAGCTCGCGCGCCAGCGCCGAGGCCAGGTCGAAGCGGAAGCCGTCCACGTGCATCTCCAGCACCCAGTAGCGCAGCGAGTCCATGATGAGCTGCAGCACGCGCGGGTGGCGCATGTTCAGCGTGTTGCCCGTGCCGGTGTAGTCCATGTAGTAGCGCGGGTTGCCGGGCACCAGGCGATAGTAGGAGATATTGTCGATGCCGCGCAGGCTGAGCGTGGGGCCGAGCTGGTTGCCCTCGGCGGTATGGTTGTAGACCACATCGAGGATGACTTCGAGCCCGGCCGAGTGCAGGGTCTTGACCATGGTCTTGAACTCGCTGACGCGGCCGGTCGAGGAGTACCGCAGGTCCGGGGCGAAGAAGCCGAGCGAGTTGTAGCCCCAGTAGTTGCGTAGTCCCCCGGCCACGAGATGGCGGTCATCTACGAAGGTGTGCACCGGCATCAGCTCCACCGTGGTGACGCCCAGACGACGCAGATGATCGATGACCGGCCCGCACGCCAGGCCGGCATACGTGCCGCGCAACTGAGGCGGTACGTCTGGGTGACGCAGAGTGAAGCCGCGAACGTGCAGCTCGTAGATGACCGTGTCGTGCCACGGCACGTGCGGTGGCCGGTCGTTGCCCCAGGTGAAAGCGGGATCGATGACGCGGCACTTGGGCATCCCCGCCGCGTTGTCGCGCCGGTCGTGCGACAAGTCCTCGCTGCGATGTCCCACGCGGTAGCCGAAGTGCGCGTCGCTCCACTTGAGCGTGCCGGTGAGGTGTTTCGCGTAGGGCTCGACCAGCAGTTTGTGCGGGTTGAAGCGCTGGCCCTGCTCGGGCTTGTAGGGACCGTAAACACGATAGCCGTAGAGCAACCCTGGCCGTGCCTCGGGCAGGTAGCAGTGCCACGCCTGGTCGGTGCGCTCGCGCACCTCCACGCGCTGCACCTCGTGCCGTCCGGAGGGATCGAAGAGGCACAGCTCGGCCTTCTCGGCGTGGGCCGAGAACAGCGAGAAGTTGACGCCTTCCCCGTCCCAGGTGGCGCCGCGCGGGTGCGGGTCGCCCGGCCAGACAGCACTGATGAGCTTGGCCAAAGTCTCGCGCGGGAATCAGGTGTACCGAGCAATCGGGAGGCTGTGCTCGCGCCTGCCGATGATTGCGACCCGCGGATCGGCGACAATCCGCAGGCTGCCACCGTCTGCCGCTGCGATCACCTCGTTCGAGCAGGCGTCGGCGATCGCGGGCGCGAACACCGACTTAGCGCGTGCCAGCCGCACCGGAGCTAGCGACGCGCGCCTCTCCAGCCGGGCTCGTCCCGGTCCAGCAACCGCTTCAGCGCCGCGAAGTGCAGCTCGGATTGCTGCCGCTCTCCGCCGATCTGGCGGGCCGCCTGCGCGCACACTTCGTCGGGCTGCGTGCGCAGCGGCTTGCCGGTGCTCTGCGCCAGCACCTGTACCATGCAGGAGCGCTCCAGGTAATACAAGTCGTCGAAGGCGTAATCCATGCGCTCGCCGCACACGAGGACACCGTGATGAGCCATGATCATCACGTCAGCGTCTCCCAAAGCGCCGGCGATGCGGTCTCCCTCGTTGTCGGACAGCGCTACACCGCCGTAGCCATCGTCGTACGCGATGCGGCCGTGAAAGCGCATGGCGTTCTGGTTGGCACCGATTTCTAACCGACCGCCCTCGATGATCGCGAGCGCCGTCGCGAACGGCATATGGCTGTGCAGCACGACCTTCTTCCTGCCACGCAGGTGCACCCGGCTCTGAATGAAGAAGGCGGTGGGCTCGACCTTGTGCGTGCCCTCGAGCACCTTGCCGTTCTGATCGACCACCATGAGATCCGGAGGCGTGATCTCGGACCAGTGGAAGCCCTGGGGGTTGATCAGGAACTTGTCGGGATGGCCCGGCAGCTCCATGCTGAAGTGGTTGCACACGCCCTCGTTGAGCGCCATGCGCGCCGCCATGCGCAGTGCCGCGGTGAGGTCAACCCGGGCCTGCCGCTCGCCATAGCCCCTCCGGGATGTCGTCTTGCTCTTGATCGCCTTCAGGTCGCTGACGTCCATGTAGGTTGCTCTCCTCGACTCGTTGGCGGGATTCTAAGCCAAAGCCTCGCCTCGGAGGCGCGGCTCGCTTAACCCCTTTTGGCTTTCGCCGCGTTTAGAGGTGTCAGAATTGCCCAACTCGTTTGAAAGGAACCCAACGTGAACCATTTGCGAGTTTTCATTTTAATCGCCCCCGTGCTGCTGGCTGCCGCTCCTACGGCTCACGCCGCCGACCCGGTTGCCAACTCGGTCACGATCTATAGCAGCGCGCAGCCCGGCGCCGTATCGCCCGAGCTGTACCGCTACGGCGGGCAGCAAGGCAATCAGGTGCCCGGCTATGCCGTAGTCCGCCACGAGCGCGAGATCGATCTCAAGAGCGGGCGCAACGACGTACGCTTCACCGACGTGGCCGGATTGATCGACCCTACCACCGTGTCCTTCGAGTCCCTGACCGACCCCAGAGGCACGCGTGTGGTCGAGCAGAACTTCCAGTTCGATCTGGTCAGCACCGACAAGCTGCTGCGCAAGTTCATCGACCGGGAGATCACCGTGGAGCAGACCCGGGGCGACAAGGTGGATAGCTATACCGGAATTCTACTGTCGACGGCTGGCGGGCTGGTGCTGCGGGAGGGCGACGGCTCGGTGCGCGTGGTGTCGCACAATTCCGGCATCACGTTACCCAGCCTACCCGGCGGATTGATCACGCGGCCCACGCTGGTGTGGGACGTGGCCGCAAAGAAACCGGGCAAGCATGTGGCGCGCGTGGCGTACCAGACAACGGGTATCACCTGGTGGGCGGATTATAATCTCACCTACTCCGAGGGCGCCGACGCGAACTCCTGCAGCCTGAACGTGGGCGCCTGGGTCAGCATCCTGAACCAGTCGGGCGCGTCGTATCCTGATGCCAAGGTCAAGCTCATCGCCGGCGACGTGCATCGCGCGCCTCCCGCGGTCGCACCTTCGTCACGGGTGATGATGAAAGCGATGGCAGAGGAGGCCAGGGACGAGGCGGGGTTTCAAGAGAAGACTTTCTTCGAATACCATCTGTACACCCTTGGGCGAGCCAGCTCGCTCCCTGACAACTCCACCAAGCAGATCGAGCTGTTCCCGGCGGTCGCTGGGGTTGCCTGCGAGAAGACACTGGTCTACTACGGGCAACAGGGCTTTAACTACGGCTTCGGCCCCAATCCGTACACCGACCGCAACTTCGGGATCACCGGCAATAAGAAAGTAGACACCTATCTCAGTTTCAAGAACACACAAGAGGAGGGCATGGGCATCCCGATGCCGTCGGGGCGTGTGCGCGTGAGCAAACTGGATACGGCTGACAGCTCGCTGGAGTTCATCGGCGAGGACCGCATCGACCACACGCCGAAGAACGAAACCATCCTGCTCAAGCTTGGCTCCGCCTTCGACGTGGTGGGCGAGCGTCGCCAGCTGGACTTCAAGATCGACACTAGCCGCAATACGCTGACCGAGGAGATCGAGATCAAGATCCGCAACCGGAAGGAGGAGCCGGTCAAGGTCATCGTCAAGGAAAACTTGTACCGCTGGACCAACTGGAAGATCGTCGCGGCCAACCAGGTTTACGAGAAGCAAGATGCGCGCACTATACATTTCCCGGTGACCGTGCCGGCCGACAAGGAGGTCGTGGTGCGCTATACGGTGCGGTATACGTGGTGAGGGGGTAGGGCGAACTTGTAGCCTGGATGAAGCGAAGCACAATCCAGAAGACTTTGCCGGATTCCGCCGCGCTGCATCCGAGCTACTGTTTGCGACGTTCGAGAAACTTGCGCATGGCGTCTTGCGGCTCGCCGCTTAGATAGGCTTCACGCTGAGCTTTCTTCGCCGCCTCCAGCGCGCTATCGAACCCCGCTTGCGTCAGCTCGCGGAACCGGTGCTTGGTGAGACGGATGGCGGTCGGCCCGAGGTTCGCGAGCTCGGCGGCCAACACCAGCGATTTCTCCAACACCCGATCGCGCGGCACGAGGTAGTTGACGAGCCCTAGCTCGTAGGCGCGCTGGCCGCTGATCAGCTCACCGGTGAGCGACATCTGCAGGTTTTGCGAGAGCCCCAACTGCTGCGTCATCAGATACGAGCCCACGATGCTCGCCAGGCCTGCCCGGATCTCCGGCTGGCCGAGCTTTATCTCGGGGAAGCCCACGCGCAGGTCCGCGCACAACCCGATCTGATAGCCAGCGCCCGCGGCTACGCCATTCCAGGCGGCGATGCACGGCTTGTCGAGATCGCGTACCGCTCGGTACATGGCATGCTGGCGGGTGAGCCAATGGTCGACATCGTCGACGCTGTAGCGCGCCGTCTCGTTGAGGTCCTGTCCAGAACAGAAAGCGCGCTCGCCTGCGCCAGTGATGGCCACTACGCGAACGGCGGGGTCGTGGTTCAGATGGGCGAGAGCGTCGATCAGCGCCTCGCGCATCTCGGTGTTGACGGCATTGAGTGCCGCGGGGCGATTCAGAGTGACAAGACCGGTGCTGTCGCGGCGTTCCACCAACACCGCGTCCGGCGCCACGTGCGTGTCCTTTTGGCGCGGCCGCGGAGGCGGCATGTGCAGCTCGGCCTCGCGGGCGCTCAGTTCCCGGCCGAGCGTCAGCTCTTGCCCTCCACCAGGTAGCAGGAGCGCAGATTGAGCTCGGCGGTGATGCGGTCGACGAGCTTGAGCTGGGAAGTCGGCACGAACAGTCCCACCCCGATATCCTGCCACACGTAGTATACGTGGCCCGGCTCGGCGTTGATGACCAGCCCGGACCAGTCCCGTGTTTCGGAAATGACGATGTGCTCGCCGGAGTTGACTTCCCAACGGAAGTAGTCCTGCCCGCCAGTCACGCCCATATCCTTGCCGTCCAGCTTGACGTGGATCGTCCACCCGTTGCTGGGGGGAGAATTGCGGAACAGATAGATCACCGCCTTGCCCTCGACCGGCAGCATCAGCTTGGCCAGCGTGTCGGCTTTGGGCGGGGCGAGCGGCGCGCTGCCGCAGCCGGCGAGAAAGACGGTCATGCAGAGCAGTGCGCTGGCCAACACGGATTTCAGGTTCATGTGCATCTCCTACGATGGAATCCAACGGATTGGGTACCGGACGCTCGTGGCCCGGCAGTCGAGGCGCCGCCCTTAGACATAGGCTGGCCCCTCGATGACGGGGTGGGCTTGGAGGAACTTCTCGTCCAGCTCAACGCCGATGCCGGCAGACTCGAGCGGGCGAACGCAGCCGTCGCGGCTCACCTCGTAGGGCCGGCTGACCAGCTCGTCGCGGAACAGATTGTTCTTGGACACGTCGCCCTCGAAATAGCCGCCGTTGTCGATCGCGGCCAGGAAGTGGATGGTGGCGGCCATGTTCAGCCCGGTCATGGAGGTATGCGGGTTTATTGGCAACTTCCATGCCGACGCGAGGTGAGCTACCCGCAGCGCCTCGGTGACCCCACCGGTCTTGGACAGGTCCGGCTGCAGGATCGTCACGGAGCCGTCCTCGATCAAGCGGTTGAACTCGAAACGCGTGTAGTGGTTTTCGCCCGCAGCCAGCGGCACGCTGCCGAAGGAGGTCGCCAGATTGTAGCTTTCGTAGTCGTGCGCTGGGAAGGGCTCCTCCAGCCAGCCTACGCCGTGCTCGTCGTAACCGGGCATCACTTTGCGGGCGTCGGCCACCGTGTAGCCGGTGTTGGCGTCCACCAGAATCTCGATGTCATCGCCCACGGCCTTGCGCACCGCTTCCACGCGCGCCAGATCGCGCGCGGGCGTATCGCCCACCCGCAGTTTGATCGCCTTGTATCCCGCCTCGATCAGCGGCTGCGCCTCGGACACCAGCGCCTTGGGCTCCTGATAGCCCAGCGATACGCCGCCGGCGTAGGCCGGGATCGGCTTCGACGCGCCGCCTAGCAACCGGTACAGTGGCGCGCGCATCGCCTTGCCGCGGATGTCCCACAGCGCCATGTCGATGCCGCTCATGGCCAGACAAGCGCCCGCGCCCATGCCGTGGCTGCCGAGCTGGCGCACGTAGATCTTATTCCAAACGCCTACTACGTCGTGTGCGTCCATGCCCAGCACGAGTTGCTTGAGCGTGGTGTTGACCAGATGCGCCACGGCACCGGGGCAGCGCCCGTGGTGCGATTCGCCCCAGCCCACTATGCCCGCGTCGGTGGTGACCTTCACGATCACCGCGTCGCGCTTTACGGCGCGTCCGATGCCCAGCGTCACGCTGTTCTTCGCGTCGACCGGGAACGATGACGCATAGGCCTTGATGTCGATGATGCGCAGGCCCGCTGTTGCGCTCGTCATGGTTTCCTTACTCTGCGTTGTGGTTCGAGCCCAACGATACACCTTCCACCGGCGAAGCAGCAACGCCGCGCCAGCAGCCCGCCTTCATCTCTGCGCTTCAACCGCATCAGCGCCACGCGACGTTTCGCCCAGGCTGACGAGTCCCTCAGGCCTGGCGTTTGGTTCATCTTTGCTTCCACTGCGCGCGTCGCGGCCGCAACGCACACCGCGCTAGATTCGGTGGAGAGCAGGCAGCAGATCGAGTCCCACTACGCGATAGGCCGGACGGTAGGCGTCGCGGTACGCATCCGAGTGGTGAACGACCGGGTAACCCCGGGCGGCAATGGCCTTGAAATATCGCTCTACCTCGTCCCGGGGAAACGCGATGCCCCCGGCTGCGGCGAGATCTCCCAGACACCCGCAGAACCTCTCGAGCCTGTCGGGCGCGGCCGGATAGGCGCGTGCGGTCTGGACGAACGCGTCGAGGAGCACATCCACGCTATGGCCCGCCGCGACATAGGGGCGGAGATGGATGCGCGCCAGCTTGCCGTCGGGCGAGATCGGATCGGCGAGCGGATCATCCGGCCCCTCCTCGAGCCTCTCTACCTCCGCTTCGAGCTTGGCCCGAGCCTCCCCCGGTTCGTCGATTGCATGCCCCGAACCCATGGCGGCTTGGTGCAGCAGCTTGTAGATGTCCGCCAGCTCCATGCGCGGATAGCGCTGGAAGTGGTGGGCGAGCAGCTGGCCGATGAACTTCATTTTTTTCCGCCAACATCGCCTATCTGGTGACTAAGACCGGGACCTTGGAGTGCGTCAAGACCTTGGTAGTCTGGCTGCCCAGCACCAGCCCAGCCAGCCCGCTGCGCCCGTGTGAGCCCATGAAGATCAGATCGCATCTCTTCTTCTTCGCCGCCGCGATGATCGCTTCCCATGGCGCAGTGCGGGCCAGGTAGAAGCCTTCGTAGGGGACGCCTTCGGCCTTGGCTGTCTTCTCGACGAAGGCCAAGTGCTTCTGAGCCGTCTTCTCAGCCTGGGCCTGAAACTCGGCCTCTGACATGAGGCTGGGCGGTACGTACTCGCTGTACATCAGCGCCCGGTAGTCCTCGGGCGAGAAGAAGCCCACGACTTTCGCGCCCACCGACTTGGCGAAGGCCACCCCTTGGCGTACCGCCTTGCGGGAGACGGGTGAGCCGTCGGTCGGCAACAGGATCTTCTTGAACATGCCTCCTCCTAGCAGAATCCGTTGCCGGCCAACGCCGCGGCCGGCGGGGCACTGCGCCGGAACACAGTCTGTCAGGTCGGCGCGGCGGGCGCTTGACACAGATCAACCGCCTTCGCAAGTATAGCCAAGGGCCGTGCTGTACGCGTTGCGCTCCTTTAAACAAACCCGGGGTGATACATTTAGCCACTGCCGCCGCGAAACCCGTATGCCCGAGGCACCCTCTCCACTGACCTTCCGTGCACTGCGCCTGCTCAGCGCAGGGGAGTTTCGCTCGGGCGAAGAGCTGGCGCGCTCGCTCGGGGTATCGCGCACGAGCATCTGGAAGGCGCTCCAGGGCCTGGAGAAGGTGGGGGTCACGTTGCTCCGGCGGCACGGCCGCGGCTACCGGCTCGCTACACCCATCGACTGGCTCGATCCTGCGCAGGTCCGCCGTCACCTCGGCGTGCACGCCGAGGCCTACGAACTGCGGATGGTGGACATGGTCGAGTCCACCAACACGACGCTGCTAGAGCAGGCCGTGGGCGGCGCTGTGGGCGGGCTGATGCTCGCTGCCGAGCTGCAGACCCGTGGCCGCGGCCGCCGCGGGCGCGCCTGGTACGCGGGGCTGGGCGGCGCGCTCACCTTTTCCGTGCTGTGGCGCTTCGATCAGGGCGCCGGGTTCCTGGCCGGGCTCGGGCTGGCGGTGGGGGTGGCGCTGGTGCGCGCTTTGCGCTCGCTCGGCCTGGAGGACCCGATGCTGAAATGGCCCAATGACCTGCTGATCCGGCACCACAAGCTCGCTGGAACGCTGGTGGAGATCCAAGGCGATGTGCTCGGTCCCAGCCTGGCAGTGGTGGGCGTGGGGCTCAACTTCCGACTCGATCCGTCCACGCGCGAGCGCGTCGACCAAGCGGTTACAGATCTCGCGACCGAGGGCGCCCCGCAAGATCGCAACCGTGTGCTGGGCCAGGTTCTCGCGCACCTGGCGCAGGTATTGGACGCGTTCCGGGCTCACGGCTTCGGGCCGCTGCGCAACGAATGGGAAAGCTATCATGTTCATGCGGGGCGCCCGGTTACTGTGCGCCTCCCGGACGGAGCGCACGAAGAGGGGACCGCCGCCGGCGTGGGCGAGGACGGCGCTCTCTTGCTGCAGACCCGCGCGGGGTTGCGTCGTTTTCACTCCGGCGAGGTCAGCCTCAGGGCCGTCGGAGACGACCAGCGCCGTCACCGCGCATCTCCCTTGTAATCGGGTCTATGCACATCCTTGCGGTTGACGCGGGCAACAGCCGCATCAAGTGGGGGCTGTGGGACGGGCGCTGGTCGCGCCAAGACTCGGTGGCGACGGCTGAGGTGACTGGGCTCGGTGTCGCGTGGCAGGCGCTGCCCGCTCCCCGGCTCTTGGTTGCCTGCAGCGTTGCTGATGCGCCGGTGGCGGAGTGGCTCGGTGCGTGGGCGCGGACCCACGGCGTTGCCGTGCGCTGGGTAACAAGCCAACGCGAACAGTGCGGTGTGCGCAACGGCTACTGCGACCCCGCGCAGCTCGGCGCCGACCGATGGGCCGCTTTGATTGCGACACGTCACATGGCCGAGGGAGCTGCGCTGGCGGTCAATGCGGGCACCGCCGTGACCATCGATGCACTGACGCACGAAGGACAGTTCTTAGGCGGGTTAATCATTCCGGGACTGGATCTGATGGCCGAGTCGCTAGCCCGCGGGACCGCGGGGCTGCTGCGCGCCCCCGGGGCTGTCGCGCAGTTCCCCCGGAACACGGCGGATGCGATCGCGAGCGGCGCTCTCCAGTCCGTGTGCGGCGCGGTGGAACGCATGGAGAGCGCGCTCGCGGAGCGCGGCGCCGAGCCACAGATCCTGTTGAGCGGTGGCGCGGCCCAATTGATTCACACCTACCTGGGACGGCCCGCGCGCTTGGTTTCTAACCTGGTGCTGGAGGGGTTGCGCGTTATCGCGGCCGATGAGGGCAGCGGATGAGGGGGCTGTTCGTTCTCCTCCTGCTTGCCAACTTCGCGCTAGCGGGGTATGCGTGGTACGCGTCGCACCAGGCCAACCCCGACGCTTCCCTGTTGAATCAGCAGGTGAATGCCGACAAGATCCGCATCATCGCGCCCAAGCCATTGGTGGTGCCGCCGCGCCCGAAGATCACTTGCCTGGAGTGGGGCACCTTCGGCGCCGGTGAGCTGAAGCCGGCCCAGTCGGCGCTAGCAGCGCTCGAGCTGGGCGAGCGGCTGACCATCCACGATGTGCAGGTGGTGGCAGGCTACTGGGTGTACATCCCGCCGCTCAAGAGCAGGGCCGAGGTGGAGCGCAAGATCGCTGAGCTCGAGAGGCTGGGCATCAAGGACTATTACGCGGTGGAAGCCCAGGGGCCGGTGAGGAACGCTGTTTCGCTCGGTATCTTCAAGACCGAGGAGGCGGCGAGCGGCTATCTCGAGCGCTTGCAGCAAAAGGGTGTGCGCTCGGCCCGCGTGGGCAGCCGCGAGCATCGTGTGACGCAGACCGCGTTCGTCGTGCGCGAGCCCGACGTGGCCCTGACCGCCAAGCTCGCCGAACTGCGCCTGCAGTTCCCGGGCAGCGAACTGAAAGCCGTGGACTGCCCTTAAATCTCCGGAAGGGGGTCCAATATGGCCGGGAAGAGGCAATCCGAATGGCTGGCACCCTCGCGCGTCGTGTTCGTGGCCCTGCTGGGGATCGCCCTGCTGCAGGCGCTGATCTATTACCCGCAACTTCCCGATCGACTCGCTTCCCACTTCGACGCTGCTGGGCACCCCAATGGTTGGTCGTCCAAGTCCGCCTACTTCGCGCTGCAGGGCTTCATCCTTCTGGTGGCGACAGGCTGCTTCGCGGCCTTGCCGGTGTGGCTTGAGCGCGCGCCCATCAAGCTCGTGAACCTGCCCAACAGAGACTACTGGCTTTCGCCAGAGCGGCGCGTGGCGACTATGGCGCGCGTGGCTTCCGCTCTGACCTGGTTCGGCTGCGCGGCTCTGGTTCTCATGGTCACGGTCACCTCGCTGGTCATCCGCTTCAACCTGGGCCGCGAGCCGGTCCTGCCGGCCGCCTCGATGTGGGCGCTGGTGGGGGCTTTCCCCTGTGCGCCGCGCTGCTGGTCCTGCGCCTGTTGTACCTGGGGCGCCGCCCGTCACGCTGACGTGACGAGGCTGTCAAGCGGGCTGAGCTGCGAGCTTTTGCAGCTTGTGAGTGCCGCCGGGTGCGGGCTCCAGCGCCACCCGTTGTGGGTGGTAGCACGCCAACTCATCGCGGTGGCCTATGCTCACGATGGTGGAGTCTTTCAGCCGATGCGTGAGCAGGTCGTAGAGCCGGGTCTGGCTGGCGTCGTCCAGGTTTGAGCTTGCCTCGTCCAGGAACAGCCAGGCTGGCTTCTGCAGCAGCGCACGCGCGAAGGCCACCCGCTGCTGCTCGCCGCCGGACAATTGCAGGGGCCAGTTCGCCGACTCGTCCAGGCGCGCGATGAGATGGGGCAGACCCACGGCGGTTAGGGCATCCATCACCTCCTCGTCGCTGCGGGATAGCGAGCCCATCGGATAGAGCACGACCTCGCGCAGCGTGCCCAGCGGGAAGTAGGGGCGCTGCGGGAGGAACAACGCCTGGAAGTCCTGTGGCTGGTAGATGTGTCCGCGTCCGAAGGGCCAGATGCCGGCGATGGCGCGGAACAACGTGCTTTTGCCCGAGCCGGACGGACCCTGCACCAGCACCCGCGCGCCCTGCGCGATGGTGAGATTTGCGTTCGAAAGCAGCGGCTGTCCGTTGGGTAGGTCCAGCTCGACGTGATCCAGCGCCAGCGTCGCACCGCCGTCTGTCAGTGTGGCGATACCCGGGTTTGTCCGAGTCTGTTCCTGGCAGGAGACGACGGCGTTGTGAAAGCCGGTCAACCGGTCTACGGTGGCCTTCCACGCTGCGATGCTGGAATACACATTGACGAACCAGCTGAGCGCTTCCTGGACCTTGCCGAACGCGTGCGAGATCTGGATCAGCCCGCCCATCTGGATCGCGCCGGAAAAGAAACGCGGGGCGGCGACCAGGAAGGGAAATATGACGGCGATCTGGTTGTAGGTGATGGTGAAGAAGTTCAGGTTCTTCTGCCGCCGCATGATCGACCACCAGTTGGAAAACACCTGCGTGAAGCGATTGCGCAACCCGCGCATCTCGTCTTCCTCGCCGTGGTACAGCGCCACTCCTTCCATGTTCTCGCGGAACCGGACCAGGTTGAAACGGAAATCGGCCTCGAATCGCTGCTGGTTGAAGTTGAGCGTGATCAGCGGCTTCCCTATCTTGTGGGCTAGCCGGGTGCCGACCACGGCGTAGCCGAGCGCCACCCACACCATATAGCCATAGAACACGTAGGTCTGCCCGCCGATTGCGAACTCGAGCGTTCCTGAAAGCGTCCACAGGATCCCCAGGAAGGCGACCAGTGTGACCACGGCATTCAGCAGCCCGAGGGAGAGCGACAAGGTGGAGTCTACGAACAGTTTCAGGTCCTCCGCGATCCGCTGGTCGGGGTTGTCGGTCTGACTGGCGGTCAGCTGCATCCGGTAGTAGGTGCGGTCGGCCAACCACTCCTTCAGGTATCTCTCGGTGAGCCAGCGACGCCACCGGATCTGGAGCATCTGGTTGAGATAGGTCGCGTATACGTAGATCACGATGTAGATGCCCGCGAGGACACAGAACCGTAGCATCTGGTGGAAGAACTCGGATTTGTTCTTGTCCTGCATCGTGTTGTAGAACAGGTTGTACCATGTGTTGAACTGGACATCCATATACACGCTGGCCAAGGTGAGCGCGACGATGGCGAACAGCAGCAGCCGCGCAGTCACTCTCTCCTCGGAAAACCAGTAGGGCTTGAACAGCGCCCAGAAGTCGTGCCAGAAACCCGATCTGACCATGCTCATGCCATTGCTCCCGTTGGTATTGTCGTGGGTGGCAGGCGCGCGCGTCTGGCCTTGGCGCCGCTTACCACCGAATGGGTGAGTACGTCCACAGTGTAACCCAGCCTCACCAGGGAGAGCCGCGTGTAGCTCGGGGCCTAGTGCTGCGTCGGAGAGCCGTAGCGCGCGGGCACGAGCTTGCCAACTGCGCAGAGAATCCGGACCTGACCTAGCAAGTCAGCGCGATCGTCCCCGCATCCGAACCGTGGAGTTGCAGAACAGGCTTGCACGGCCTCGAATCCGCGCCGATGGGAAGATTCTGTGACAAAGCTGACGCCAGCCTTAACCGATCGTCGCAGGCCAGATGCCCCGGAGAGCAGTGGGCCCGGCCGCTGCAAGCAAAGTCCGACAGGCGCCAGGCGACTGCGACGTATCACCTGATTTGGGTGAGGTCGCGCGGCAATCTATCTACCGCCTCGCCCCATCGGGCTCAAAAGTGACGTGCAGCGACAGCTTGCGCCGCTGTAGCGCAAAAAAGCTTGAACATAATCCGCTATTTAACACAGCTCTAAAGTTTTCCCGCCGGCTGTCGTAGGAGGGCAGTAGGTTAAGAGTCTCGTAAGAGAAGCAACCGTTGCAGCCCGCGATAGTTCGTGCGGGCATGTTCGACAAGGGCAAACCCGAGCGAAAGCCGGGGGCGCAAAGTTACCGGTCTAAGGGCGAGAGCCTAGGACAGCGGGACCGCCGGACAACGGGCGCACGCCGTCGTGCTGCGCCCTCTGGTAGTCCTTTCTCCTCGCCCATTCCCGGTGTGACTGGTTAGCTTCCCGCCCCGAGTCTGCTTGACGCTCTGGGCGCCACCCTTGATGTGTCAGGGTCGGTCGGTTCGAGGAGGGTTGATTTGGTGTTTAGGCAGAGGGCCAAGACAGCCAGGCGCACGTCCGGCTCAGCGGCCACGCGGACCGGTTCCCAGTGGCGCTCCAGGGCCAACTGGCGCAGATTCGGGTTCACGCTGGTCGAAGCGGTCATCACGCTGGTCGTCATGAGCATCCTCTGCGCCTCCGCCGTCAACAGCTACAGTTCCTACGCGAAACGCGCACGCGCCGTCGACGCGGTGGAGCAGCTCGACCAGTTCCGCACCCATATGGAAAAGGCATTCCAGGACAACGGCAACTACGGTGCCGCCGCATGCGCTGTGAACCCGCCGACCGGAGTGGACAAGTTCGCGTTCTCCTGCCAGCTTGGGCAGAACGGGCAGGCCTTCGCCGCCAATGCGACTGGGTTCGCGAGCATGGCTGGGTACGTGTTCAGCATCAATGAGCAGGGATTCAGACGCACCGAAGCGTTCCCCGGCGCCGCCGTGCCGGCCGATTGCTGGATGGTGGAGAAGGACAAGTGCCGATGAAGCCCACTGCAGGATTCTCCCTGATCGAGCTGCTCCTGGTGCTGGTGGTTGTGGGTATCCTGACCGCCATCGCGTTGCCGACGATGCGCATACACCTGGCGAACGCGGACGTCCGCGGCGTGGCCGAGGAGATGCGAAGCGGCCTTGAGCTGGCGCGCACCGAGGCGATCCGGCGCAACACCAGCGTTCAATTCCAACGCAACGGCACCGGCTGGACCGTGGTAGTGCCGGGCGCCAACCTCGGCCAGGACTTGCTGGTGGCCACGCGCGCGACGCGACAGACGCAGGTCAGCGTGACCACCGACACCGACAACGTTGCCTTCAATGGCTCCGGCTGGACCACACCGTTCGGCCAGACCATGAACATTGCGCTGCAGGCGAGCGGCGTGAGCGCGTGCCGTCCGACAGGCGGGATCTACTGCCTGAACGTTGTGGTCGCGGCCGGCGGGCTGGTCCGAAGCTGCGATCCGTCGGCTCAAATCGGCAGCCCGACTGCCTGCAACTGAACCAGGAGGTACATGAAGCACTATCAATCGGGCGGTGGTCTCGTCGAGGGCCTCATGTCGCTGGTTGTGCTCTCGGTTGGCATCCTCGGTCTGATCGGCATGCAGGCCACGCTGATCCAGGACAGCAGTGAGAGCCGCGTGCGCATGCAAGCGGGGTTCTTCGCTACCAGCGTCCTGGGCATGGCTGCTGCCAACCCGCAGAACGTGGGCTGCTTCATCGTGAACAGCGCACAGTCCGCGGCGTGCACCAGCCCGGATGCACAAACGCAGGCATCAGGCTGGCTCGATCAGGTCATTAACGCCCTGCCGGGCGCGGCGGGTGTGCCGCCGCAGGTGGCCTACGACAATGCTAACGGGCACCTTACTGTAACGCTGCGCTGGCAGATGAGGGGCGACACCGTGGTCCACAACTACGTTGCCGCAACGCAGGTGAGCACCGGGCTGTGAAAGTGATGTACAGACACCAGTCGGGCATGAGCCTGGTCGAGCTCATGGTCGGCATCCTGGTGGGGCTGCTGGTAGTGATGGCGGCGTCCGGGTCGCTGGCCTTCTTCGACAGACAACGCAGGACCTCACTGTCGGGTAATGCAGCCATGAACAGCGGTGTCATGGCTGGCTACATGATGCAGCGTGACCTGCGCAACGCTGGGGTGGGCCTGATGAATGCCACGCAGCTCGGTTGCACCGGCCTGAACCTTTACTACAACAACGCCACACGCGCCGACGGCGCTGCGGTAGCACCGGCGCAGATCACGGACGGCGGCGCCGGTCCGGATGCCGTGACCGTGTTCTTCACCGACTCGGTCCTGGGCAGCGCGCCGGTACAGCTGACGCACGGGCTGACAGCGCCGGGCGATAACCTGCGAGTCAACTCGACCTCGGGTCTGCAGATTGGCGACGTGGTATTAATCGCCAGCTCTGTCCCGACCGACCCGTGCACCGTGGCCCAGATTTCAAGCATCACACCAGTGGCCACGGAGGTCGAGTTGGCGCACGCCGCCGGCCCGAGCCGCCCCTGGAACGCACCCAACCCCGGCGCTGCCTTCGCCAACGCTCCGCTGTATCCCGCTGGCGGGGGGGTGGTCAAGGCCGGCAATACGCTCACCTGGCGCCGCTACAGTGTGGCCAACGGTGCGCTTAACGCCACCGACCTGGTCACGGGCAATGCCATCCAGGTGGCCGCAAACGTGGTAAGCCTGCAGGCACAGTACGGTGTCACCGACGGCATCAGCAATGAGGTCCGGCGCTGGGTGGATGCGACCGCCGAATGGGCGAATCCCACGGCGGACCTGATCATGCGCATCCGCGCGGTGCGCTTCTCGGTGGTGGTGCGCAGTGACCGCAAGGAGCTCGTCAACGATGGCGCGGGCAATTGCGTCGTCACTGCGGTGGCCCCCTCGCCCTGGCCGGATGTGGCGGCGCTAGACCTGTCGGCGGACCCGGACTGGCACTGCTACCGCTACCAGGTGTACGCCTCGATCGCACCGCTCAAGAACGTCGTCTGGAGCGTGTCCCAATGAGGCGCCGGCAACGCCAGAGGGGCATGTCCCTCATCATTGTGCTCGTGGTGCTGGCGATGGTGCTGGTCGGAGGGCTCGCCATGCTGCGCTCGAGCGAAGTGTCGTCTCTGGTGGCAGGCAACGTGTCTTTCAAGGAGGCGGCTACTCAGGCCACCGACATCGGCATCAGCGATGCAGCCAAGGCGCTCGACGCCATGGCCAACATGGACAGCAACATCGCCAACGTCTATTTCGCCACGCGCCAAGCGGAGGACAACTACGGCCTTCCGACCACGGTCGATTGGTCGGCGGTGCCCGCCTCGGCGGTGGGCAACTACAGCGTGCAGCACGTGGTAGAGCGCCTGTGCCAAACCACGCCGGTGACCGACCCGCTTGCCGATTGCATGGTACGTGATGCGGAGGCGCCGGGCAGCAACAAGGTCGGGTCGCAGGCATACAAGAATCCGGCCACCGTCTACTACCGGATCACCGTCCGCGTCACTGGCCCCAAGAGCGCCAGCGCTTTCGTGCAGGCACTGGTCCTGAAATAGATTTCGATTGCCCGCCGCCCAACGCGGCGCGAATCGCCCGCCACAAGACACAAGAGGTGTCCGAAATGATGCGCACAACCTCGCATACAGCCGTCGCCTGGCTGTGGATCGCTCTGCTGGAGATGTCCCCGGCGGCGCAGGGAGCCAGCGTGGCCAACATGGACATCTCGACAGTGCCGCTTGACGTGCGCAGCGCCGCCAAGCCGAACATCATCTTCGGACTGGACGACTCGGGTTCGATGGATTTCGAAGTGCTGCTCAACACCAACGACGGGGCGGCCTGGTGGCTGAAGCCCTCGTCCGGCACTCCGTCTTTCACCGACGGCAGCGGCAAGCTGTGGTTCAACGCCAACGGCAACCCTGGAAACGACAGCAGCGGCACTTGGTACAAGTACGCGTATCTGTTCCCCGACGGTACCGCTTCCGACGCGCGCGTCCTATCCGACAATACCTACGACCACTATGCTATCGCGCCGATCCCGGCGTTCGCCTTCTTCCGCAGTCACCAGTACAACCCGCTCTACTACGATCCCCAGGCCATTTACGCGCCCTGGGCCCCCGCCTACCTGAGCGGCGCCACGCGCACGTTCTCCGCCGCCAGCAGCAGCGCCGCGCGCAGCCACCCGTGGCTGCCTACTGCCGGGTCGCCAACCACCGTCAATCTTACGACCAACCTGTCCTCCGCGGCGGCGAACTGGACCTTCCGCATGCTGCCGGGGATGACCATACCGGGCGCGAGCATCTCCGGAATCGTGGGCCGCCGCAACGCCGGCACCTGGAATAACGTTACGACCAATCTGGCGATCGCACCGGGCGACACCTGGGATGTGGAGATTCCTTACTATCTGGCGACCTACTACGTGGTCGACAGCACGTGCTCGGCCGCCGAGCTGACTAGCGGCGCGTGCGCCACTGCTCCTGACGGCCAGAAGCTGCGCCGCTACGAGATCAAGAGCGGCAACGCGTTCCCGTCGGGTCGCACTTACGCGGCCGAGATGCAGAACTTCGCCAACTGGTTCACCTATTACCGCAAGCGGAAGCTGATGCTCGCTGCGGCAATGGGCCAGGTGCTGTCCCAAGTGCGCGACGTGCGCGGCGGGATCGTCAAGTTCAACTCGCGCTCGGCGGTGACGATGTACGACTTCAACGCGACGACCGACAGCCAGAACTATCGGCAGCTGCTGGGAACCGTGGACACCAACCCGTCCAACGGGGGCACGCCCACGCGCGACGCGCTTGATTACATCGGACAGCAGTACATGCGTACCGACGGCAGCGCGCCGATCCAGTACGCTTGCCAGCGCAATGCGGCGTTCATCCTGACCGACGGCTTCGCCAACGCGAGCGGGCCGACCGTGGCCGCTTATAACAAGACCACCTGGGGCAATGCTGCGCCGTTCACCCAGATCTTCAACAATACCCTGGCCGACATCGCGCTGTATTACTTCACCACCAACCTGCAGCCGACCATGCAGGCCGGGCTGGTTCCGTTCGACCCCACCAACACGCGCCCGGACGCGGACCGCAACCCCAACCTACACCTCAACACCTACGGCCTGACGCTGGGATCGAAGGGTACTATCTTTGGTGTGAATCAGCAGCAGACCGACAATCCGTTCAGTTACCCACCGAGCTGGCCCAACCCGAGCCAGAACCGCAACCCCACCTCGGTAGACGACCTCTGGCACGCCGCCATCAATGGGCGCGGGCAGATGTATACGACGAGCGATGTGACGGGCACGGTGTCCAAGATCCAAGCCATGGTCGCCGACCTTCTCAACAAATCCGGCTCGGCGGCCGCCGTGGCGGTATCCAACGTAAACATCCGCGCCGGCGACAACACGGCCTACGCCTCGGCCTATTCCACCGGCGGCTGGTACGGCGACCTGCTCGCGTTCTCGGTCGACGTCACGACGGGGAACGTGGCCACCAACACGCCGCTGTGGTCGGCGCGTGACGTGCTGGAGACGCGCAACCCGACCACGCGCCTCATCGCCACCTACAATCCCACGTCGCACACGGGCGCCCCTTTCGAGTGGGCGAGCCTTGACTCGACCCAGCAGTCGCAACTGTCCACCATCGCCTCCGCGCCCACCCTGACCAACGGTCAGGAGACGCTCAATTTCCTGCGCGGCGACCGCACGCACGAGGCCGACGGGTACCGCATCCGCGCATACATCCTGGGTGACATAGTCGATGCGGAGCCGGTGTCGGTGCGCGGCGCGGTGGGTGAGTACGCCGACACCGGGTATACGGTGTTCCGCAACACCCAGGATACGCGCAGGGCCATGGTCTACCAGGCCGCCAATGACGGCATGCTGCACGCCTTCGACGCCGCGACCGGTGCGGAGTCTTGGGCATATATACCCGACCTGGTGTTCCCCGGCCTGTCGGAGCTGGCCTCGCCCAGCTACACGCACCACTTCTATACCGACGGCACGCCCACTGTGGGCGATGTCGACTTCACCAACACCTTCGGCGCTAGCGGCAGCGCCGACTGGCGTACCATCCTCGTGGGCGGGCTACGCTCGGGCGGCAAGGGCTATTACGCGCTGAACGTCACCTCCCCCGACGCTATCGACGAGAACGCGGTCGCGAGCAAAGTGCTGTGGGAGTTTCCCAACGCCAGCACGTCGCAGACGGTGGTCGACAATCTGGGCTACAGCTTCGGCAAACCGCTGATCGTCAAGACCCACGCGTATGGCTGGGTGGTCGTGGTCAGCTCCGGCTACAACGCCACCGCAGGTGACGCGAAGGGCCATCTCTTGTTCCTCAACCCGCGCAATGGCAACGTGCTCAAGGAGCTGGTCACCACCGACGGCACCTCGGGCAACCAGGCCAACCTGGGCCAGATCTCGGGCTTCGTGCTGAACGGCCAGGCCGACCTGACGGTGGAGCAGTTCTACGGCGGGGACAACCTGGGCAACATCTGGCGCTTCGACGTCTCCGCGCCCAACTCCGCGTCCTGGAGTGTGGCCAGGCTGGCCGCGCTGACCGACGCGACGGGCAACCCGCAGCCGGTGACCTCGGCGCCGGAACTGGTCACGGTCAAGGGCAAGCGCGTAGTGCTGGTGGGAACGGGCAGGCTGCTTGGCGATACCGACGTCAGCAGCACTGCTGTGCAGTCGGTTTACGCCATCGTGGATGACGGCACGGCCGCCCCGCAGGTCAGCCCACTGCGCTCGAAGCTCACGCACAAGATTCTGACCGTTGCCCCCGGTGGGATACGCAATGTCAACTCCGATGCGGTTGACTGGACGAACAGCTCCGGCTGGTATTTCGATCTGCCGGCGGGCGAGCGCGTGTCCGGCGATCCGACCGCCGTATATGGCACGCTGATTTTCACCACCAACCAACCTTCCCCGGTGGCCTGTTCGTCCGGCAGCTTTCTGTATGCTGTCGACATCAACACCGGTGGCCAGGTCGCGCAATCGAACTTCGCGACGGGCGAGGTGGGCTGGACCGGGAAGTCTCTGGCTCAGAGCCTGTCGACCAGGCCGGTCGTGGTCGTACTGCCCAGCGGGCAGGTCAATTCCCTGGTGCGCAGCGCCGATGGCGGCATCATGTCCAACCGCCTGCCGCTGTCCTGGAACCGCCAGGTGAAGAAGGTCTCCTGGAAGGAGATCATCCGCTAGCTAGGGTCGAGCTTCGCGCCGCGCACGATGCCGTCATCCTTGTAGCAGCGCTCGGGCGTCGATTCCTCGCGGCGTTCCCCCTCGGCTCAAACCCGGCAAGCGGAGGAAGTGCCCAGCAGAGCGATAACGCTGAGCGCGACCTGGTTGAGCGGCCGCATCAGCGCTACACCCCAATCAGTGCGACCGCTTCCCGCGGCGTCCCGAATACGACGCAGGCCGGCCCGTCCTCAGCGAGGGTGTCGGGGCGGGTTGCCTCGTCTCCAGAATGCCTGCTGCGCCGGTTGGCGGCCGCGCGAGTGGCGTCAGCCGCCGCGGCGTGCATCGGGCTTGGCCAACTCGTAGACGGTCTTGCCGCGTAGGCGGAAAATGTCGGAGACGTGGAACAGGCTCTCGGAGTGGCCCACGAACAGGAGGCCGTCGATGTGCAGCAACGGGGCAAAGCGACGCAAGATCGTGCCCTGGGTTGGCCTGTCGAAGTAGATCATCACGTTGCGGCAGAAGACAGCGTCGAAGGGGCCACGCACAGGCCAAGTGTGGTCGAGCAGATTGATGCGCCGGAAGCTGACGAGTTTGCGCAGCTCGGGCCGTACGCGGCCGTATCCCGCCTGATCCCCGATGCCGCGCAAGAAGAAGCGCTTGACGCGCGCGGCGCCCATCTTCTCCAGCCGATCCAGCGGGTAGATCCCTTCCTCCGCCTTTCTTAGGACCTGCGTGTCCACATCGGTGGCCAGGATTGAGACTGGCGGTGTGAAGGTGCCGAAGGTTTCCACCAGGGTGATTGCCATGGAATAGGGTTCCTCACCGGTGGACGACGCGCAGCACCAGAGCTGACTCGGCCGGCCCTTCGGCGCCCGGGCCACGTGTTCCGCGAGGATGGCAAAGTGGTGCTCCTCGCGGAAGAAGTTGGTGAGGTTGGTGGTGAGCGCGTTGGTGAACGCTTCCCACTCTACTTCGTCTCCGGCCTCCAGCACGGCCAGATAGTCGGAAAAGCGCCGCAGGCCGCGTGCGCGCAGCCGGCGCGCCAAACGGCTATACACCATGTCTTGTTTCGCTTCTGACAGCCAGATGCCGGCCCGCTCGTGGATGAGCTGGCGAATGCGCTGGAACTCCTTGCGGGCGAAGTGGTACTCGCGCATCTCGGCGGAGGGGGCGGGCGGCGGGGGCGCAGTGGGCTTGTTCTTCACGTCGCGTCTAAGCGGGCTCGAGACCGGCACCGGCTTGATCTGGCCGCGGGCCAGGGCGATCACCTCGAAGACATTGGCCACCGCCACTCCCGTGATGCGGTCAGCGACGCTCCGGATGATGACCACGGTAAATGGTTTGTAATCGGCCGCTCCCAGCGCGACTTTAGGCGCGTGCCCAGCACAGGGATCACCAGCATACGCAACTCGATTGCGCCATTGATGGACGCTGACCGGTTTGCGATGTGAGCCGCTACGCCGGCCTCAGCCGCACCGTGCGCTCGTCGGGGGGTCAGCGTGAGAAGGCGTTTGGCTCGGACGCGCGGACTCTTTGCATATCATCACACGTGCGCGAGCATCGGACGGCGAGGTCCAGACATACCGCTTCAGTGACCTCGGATGCGATCCAGGAGTCGTGTGGTGGAGCGGTCATACAGGACGGGAAGGGAGTGGACCGTGCCGCCCCAGGAGCGGACCTCGGGAGCGCCTACGATTTGATCCAAGGACCAGTCTCCGCCCTTGACCAACACCTCGGGACGCATGATTAGGATCAGGTCGAGCGGCGTGTCCTCGTCGAACCAAGTGACGAGGTCCACCGATGCGAGCGCCGCCAGGACCGCGACGCGATCCTCGAGCGGGTTGACCGGGCGCTGCCTGCCCTTGCCTTGCCGGCGCATCGAGGCGTCTGTGTTGACCGCAACCAGCAGGCTCGCGCCCAACGCACGGGCTTGTGACAGGTAGGTCACGTGTCCACGATGCAGGATGTCGAAACAGCCATTGGTAAGAACCAGCGGCCGCGCTAGCGCGTCGAGCCGGGAAAGCAAGGTGTCTGGAGCACAAATCTTGCGCTCGAACTCGAGGCCCGCGGAGGATGAACTGGTCTGGGTACCCGGTGCCATGCAGCAGCCATGATACAGTCACACCCGGGCCGTGTCAGGCCGAGGTCCGCGGTTGAGTTTTCTCCATTGATGCCGCGTATCTCTCGAGCATCCCATGCCGCGCTTGTGCCTAAGCAGAGCAGTTTGACAGTGATGCGTTGAATGGCTACTCTAAACCTCAGATCATGCAGTTGACGAGGACAAACACGATGGTGAAGATCACGCGAATGTTGCTGGGCGGCGCCCTTCTGCTGGTGACAGCGCTCGCCGCCGCCGGCCCGCTGATACAAGGTAAGGCTCCGACTGCGACGGATTATCCACAGTGCCAGGATGTCGTGCACCGTGCGCCGAAAGCGATGGAAGAGGCGGGGCGGCGTAACCGGTTTGTCCAGAACATCGCACAAGAGGGCGGCAGCAGCGCGCCGAACGCCGCCATGGACGAGTACCTCTCCTTTCATGCCCAGGTTACCGAGGACAACGGCAAGTTCTCGCTCATGCCTTGGTCGGGGCTGCGCACCCACGCCAACTAGCACGCGGCGGATCGCAATGTCTCGCCCGCGCTTAGCCTGTTGACGCGCATAGGCTCCAGCCCAGCGGCTCAGTTCCCCGGAAGCTATGGATTGCATCGGGGAGGCAGAGGAGCCTTGCGCGTGCGGTCTGGCGCGCGGGGCGAAACCTTGGTTCAGTCCAGATACTCGAACACCTTCACCACCTTCTTCACTCCGCCGGTGGTGCTGGCGATCTCCGCCGCGTCTTCGGCTTCCTTGTGCTTCACCAGACCCATCAGGTAGACCACGCCGTCCTCGGTCACGACCTTGATGTGAACGGGATCGAACTTGCCCGCGGTCGTAAAGTTCGTCGTTACCTTGCTCGTGAGGTAGGCGTCGTTGGCGCGCGTACCGCTCGAAGTAACCGGCCCGATGGTGATCTCGTTCTGGACGTTGCGCACGTTCTCCACCCCCAGTGCGATGGCGCCGATGTCGTCTTTGATCTTCTGGTTCGGCGCTTCGCCGACCAATACCACGAAACGGTTGAAGGGGATGACGTCTACGTGAACCTCGTCGCTGTATTTCTCATTGACCTGGCGGCTTACCTTGCTCCCGATGGTCTTGTCCTCGACGTAGGTGCCGGTGCTGCGACGGTCGTCCACCATCACGACGGCGGCGCCGCCGGCCGCGACTACTGCAGGGAAGCACCCATGCAGCGCGGGCACGAGCAGCACCAGGCCGACCAAGAGCAGTTCTCGCTTCTCCATGTCCTATTCCACTCCTAGCAGCAAACAGTCGATGGCGTCGCACAGACAGTGCAGGCACAAGATGTGCACCTCCTGGATCCGCGCCGTGCTCGAGTGCGGGACGCAAATGTGGACGTCGTCTTGCCCGAGCAACTCGGCCATGACACCCCCGTTCCTGCCGGTCAACGCGATCACGCCCATGTGGCGCTCGTGCGCCGCACGTACCGCTTCCACGATGTTGCGTGAGTTCCCGCTGGTCGAGATCGCGAGCAGCAGATCGTCGGGCTGACCCAACGCGCGCACCTGCTTGGCGAACACCTGGTCGTAGTCGTAGTCGTTGGCGATCGAAGTGATGGTGGACGAATCGGTGGTTAGCGCAACGGCCGGCAGCGGCGGTCGCTCCATCTCAAAGCGGTTGAGCATCTCGGCGCTGAAATGCTGCGCGTCGGCCGCCGAGCCCCCATTACCGCAGGCCAGGATCTTCCCTTCGTTCATCAGGCACTGAACCATGCGCTCCGCGCCCTGCCGCAGAGGTTCGGTCAGGACCTTCGCGGCCTGGGTCTTGAGCTGGGCACTGTCTGCGAAGTGCTGGCCAATGCGCCTATTCAAGTCCATCCAGGTCCCTTCGTTTCCACTTCATATGCGAGAAAGCTATCACACGCGTGTCGAGTCTGACGAGTCGTTTGCTAGCGACAACGTTTACTCTCCAAAGGCATCTTTGATCCATTTCGGCGCGCCATCGCTCTCGATAAGGACGGCATCGAAGCGGCACAGCGGCATGGCGCGCTTCCGGGCCAGATAATGGCGCGCTACAGCGAGCAGGCGCGCGCGCTTGCGCAACGTGATGCTTTCGGCGGCCCCGCCGAAGGAGCCGCTGCTGCGCATGCGCACTTCCACGAACACCAGCGTCCTGCCATCGCGCAAGATCAAGTCGATCTCGCCCAGGCGGCAGGTGTAGTTGCGCTCCTGGAGCTGAAGTCCCTGGCTCAGGAGGAACTGCAGGGCCTGCTCTTCGGCCTGCACGCCGCGGCGATTCATGGCCGCATCGGGGGCTGCATGACTCAACACTCACGGCCGGGACGAGGACACCGGCTGGCTCAGGACGTGCGTTTCCCCCTGGCTGAACTGCGCCGGGATCACCTCCCGGACGTAGCGGTGATCCCTCTCCAGCGTGATATAACCGGTAACGCCATCTAGCGGCGCCTGGTTCGAGCCGGGCCTGAGCAGGTCCTGCGCGATACGGTAGGCATCGATACCCAGGGCATAGAAGCGCTGGAATTCGAGTCCGGGCTGGTCGTGACGGGCGTAGGACAGCACCGCTGGATGGTCGGGCGAGAGCAACCAGGGCATATCGACAAAGTAGATCCCGTTCAATTCGAAGTTGGCGAGCGGCTCCGCGCTGGTGTGCACCATTGAGGTGGCGAAAATCGGCAAGGCGCTGCCCAGGTAGGAGCGGATGACCTTGGCGCGGGGGGCATCCAGGGCCAAGAAGATTACGTCGCTTACACCATTGGAGATCGTGTCGCGCAGCTTCATCAGGCTCGAGGGGGCGCTGGTGTACTGAAACTGCTCCTGAATGGTGCCACCGCGGCGAACGAACTCGTCCTCGAAGGCCTGCGCGAGGCGGCGCGAGAGGGGCGCTTCACTGACCACCACGATGGCGTTGCGGCGCCCGCGATCGCGCGCAAGCTGGGCCACCTGCTTCGCTTCGTTCTCGACTTGCAACCCGAACACGTAAAGTTTCGGAGGTAGAAGGGACTCGTCCTCAGGAGCATTCAGCGCGAGGGTCGGGACCGTGACCAGCGTGGTGCCCGCGAGCGCGGTGACTGCGCTACGCGTGAGCGGACCGATGACCAGCTGGGCTCCGCCCCGCACAGCGTCCTCATAATCCTGCACGACATCGAAGGGCTCGTCGCCGGTGGCGTGGATTATCAGTGGGAGGGTCGTTCCACGATGCACCTTGGCCGCTTCCAGTATGCCCAGCCGCAAGGCGTCCGCCTGCTTGCCGACGGATGGAGACTTGAGCGGCAGCAGAACTGCGATGTGCGGTCGGGGTTGATCCGGGGTCCTGGTGTCCTGCTGCTGGGCGTGCACCGGGCGGTTGGCCAGCCCGCAGGCGCCCAAGTATAGTAGCGCCAGGAGCAGCAGCAAGGAGGCCGGTACACGTTGCATAGCGAGGCCAGTGCGCGGGTTGAGGCGGCATTATATGTCGTGGCGACACCGCTAGGAAACCTGCGCGACATCACGTTGCGCGCGCTGGATGTGCTCGGGTCGGTCGAGGCGGTGGCCGCTGAGGACACGCGCCACACGCGGCAGCTATTGTCGCACTACGAAATCCGTGTCCGCTTGATTCCGCTGCATCAGCACAACGAACAGCACGCTGCGCAGGACATCATCCGGCTGCTGACCGAGGGCAAGCCAGTAGCCTACGTGACCGACGCGGGCACGCCAGGAATCAGCGACCCGGGCGCGCTGCTGGTGTCGCGGGTGCGCGCAGCAGGCTTGCCCGTGATCCCGCTTCCGGGGCCGAGCGCCGTGACCGCCGCATTATCGGCTGCGGGTATGAGCGCACAGCATTTCCTGTTTTACGGGTTCTTGTCGAGCAAGGCGGGCGCTCGGCGCGAGGAGTTGGAGGGCTTGTCACCGCTGTCGCACACGCTGGTGTTCTATGAAGCACCGCAGCGCTTGCTGCGGACGGTTGACGACATGGCACAAGCCTTCGGGTCGGAGCGGGTGATTGTCATCGCGCGCGAGATCACCAAGGTGTTCGAGAGCTTCCACCGCTGCGCTCTGGGTGAGGCCCGGAGCTGGCTGGAGGCCGACCCCAACCGCAGGCGCGGCGAGTTCGTACTGATCGTCGAGGGGGCGGCTGCCACTCCAGTGCACTCGGCGCTGCAAACGCAGCGCGTGCTCGAGATTCTGCTGCGCGAGTTGCCGCTCAAACAAGCGGTACATCTAGCGACCGAGATCACGGGCGCACAGAAGAACGCGCTCTACGAGCGTGCGCTGGAACTGAAAAAAGCAATTTGACCACGGAGACACGGGGAGCAAACCCAAAGGCAGGATCAACCACCAGCGTGCGACTCACGCCAAGGAAGCCTGACCGGGCAGGATGCTCTGTGTGGTTTGGCTACCTTGCCTCTTCTGCGTGGTTCAAGGGTTGTGACGTACATGGATCAACTGACGATCACGAAACCGGACGATTGGCACCTGCACCTACGCGACGGCGACGCGCTGCGGGCGTTGCTGCCGGATACGACGAAGCGCTTTGCGCGCGCCATCATCATGCCCAACCTCGAGCCGCCGATACTTGATACGGGATTGGCACTGGCGTACCGCGAGCGCATCGTCGCCGCGTTGCCTCGCGGTGTTCAGTTCGAGCCGCTAATGACTCTCTACTTGACCGACGACACAGCACCGAAGCAGGTGCTGCGTGCGAGCGGCAGCGGCGCAGTGCACGCGATCAAGTACTACCCAGCCGGAGCGACCACCAACTCGGAGTCTGGTGTGAGCGATCTGCGTAAGTGCTTTGCGTCGCTGGAAGCCATGGTCGAGACCGGCTTACCGCTGCTGGTGCACGGCGAGGTCACCGATGCGCAGGTCGACGTGTTCGATCGCGAGAAGGTGTTCATCGAGCGCACGCTCATCCCCCTGATCCAGCGCTTCCCCGGCCTCAAACTTGTGATGGAGCACATCACTACGGCGGACGCGGTCAACTTCGTTCTGGCGGCGCCGGACAACGTAGCGGCCACGATCACGGCACACCACCTGCTTCTCAACCGCAATGCGTTGTTCCAGGGCGGGATACGGCCACACCACTACTGTCTACCTGTACTCAAGCGCGAGCAGCATCGCCAAGCGCTGCTGAAGGCCGCCACCTCGGGCCACCCCAAGTTCTTTCTCGGCACAGATAGCGCGCCGCACGCCCGCCACACTAAGGAGACCGAGCGCGGATGTGCCGGCATATACACCTCGCACGCCGCCATCGAACTGTACGCGGAAGCCTTCGAAACGGCGGGCGCGTTGGGAAGGTTGGAGGCATTTGCCAGCTTCCACGGCGCCGACTTCTACGGACTGCCGAGGAACCGTGACCGGCTCACCTTGGTGCGGCGCGAGTGGTCAGTGCCGCACGAGCTGCCCTACGGTGCACACACGCTCGTGCCCCTGCGCGCGGGTGGCGTCGTGCGCTGGGCCCTCCCCTGAACGCACAGGCCGCGCCGCAGAAAAGGTACGGTCCCGCATTGCGCACTGCGTTTGCGCGTCTGCAGCCGTGCGCGGAAGCGCCGTGGCTACGACGCGTGAACCGCGGCGGGCGGCTGCCGCGCGGACAGAGAAATGCGGCGCGCCTGGATCTGGACCAGCAGCAACTCGTCCATCACTTGCCCCGCGCGCTAGACAGTTCGGACAGCACTTAAGTAGGCCTCCGTTGTCACCTGGCGTTCCGTGTTGCCAGCCACCGCCCGCTGTAATGGCCTCCTCGCAGACGGGGTTCCCGTCGCTTTTGCTCTGTTATCATGGCCGTGTGAAGCTGGCCAGGCAATCGCTGCGTCGCGTCTTGCGGCGCAGAGGAAAGTCCGGGCTCCGCAGAGCAGGATGCCGGCTAACAGCCGGGCGCCGCGAGGCGACGGAAAGTGGAACAGAGAGAAGCCTGCCTACGTCCCGGTAACGGGACCGGCGATGGTGAAACGGTGGGGTAAGAGCCCACCGCGGACCTGGCAACAGGGACGGCACGCCAAACCCCATCCGGAGCAAGGCCAAATAGGGGAGCCACAGCGCGGCTCGCGCTGCTCCCGGGTAGGTCGCTTGAGCCGCCGGGTAACCGTTCGGCCCAGAGGAATGATTGCCCAAGGGGTTCCCCCCTGGACAGAACCCGGCTTATAGGCCAGCTTCACGTCTGCCTTCCGATTCACTAGTGTCGTCCCCTCCCGACGTTGTGTGCCCGGCCAATTCTCGAAATTACATTCACTATCCATCTTATCTATTTATTTCTATTGCATGTCCAATATAAATTCCGTCTGTTTCTCAGCTCCTCGATATAAGTCATTGTCCCGAATGCAAAATCTAGAGATTTCCGCTTGACCCTGTCGTGCCTTTTATCTATAGTGCCCTGAAGTGGGAAAAAGTGGGGGATTGTGGGAGATCCCCGATAATCAGGGGGCTATGTGTTTCGCGGCGTCACCTCGCTGACACTAGACAGTAAGGGCCGACTCGCCGTACCCGCGAAGTTCCGCGAGGTGCTGCAGCTCCGTGCCGGCGGCAAGTTGGTGGTCACTGCCGATTCTGCATCCTGCCTTCTCCTCTATCCGTCCCCGGACTGGGAGCCGATCCAACAAAGGCTGATGAGTCTCTCGAGCTTTACCCCGCGCACCCGGGATCTGCAACGCCTGCTGGTTGGTAATGCCTCGGACGTCGAAGTCGATGGAGCGGGCCGGATCCTGATCCCGGGTCCGCTGCGCAAGTTCGCAGGGCTGGAGAAGGATGTGGCGTTGGTGGGGCAAGGCGCACGCTTCGAGTTGTGGGACGAAGCCAAGTGGGCGGCGCAGATGGAAAAGTCGAGCGCGCTGAGCCTGGACGGCACGCCCCCGGATCTCGAGGGTTTCTCGCTCTGAGCACCGGGCGGATATGGGAGTGGCCACGGCGTGAGCGCTGTAACCGGGCTCATACGCCGTCGCATTCTTGACCTTGCGACAGCGTTTATCTCAGCGATGCTCGAATAGAGGTTCGAAGGTACGAAGATCGACAAACCTCTCGCGCACGTGCCCGTGCTGCTACGGGAAGCTGTGGATGCGCTGCAGGTCAAAGGAGATGGGGTGTACGTGGACTGCACCTTTGGAAGAGGCGGCCACAGCCGCGAGATCCTGCGCCGCCTAGGGGCCCGGGGCCGGCTGGTGGCGCTGGACCGCGACCCCGACGCGTTGGCATCGGCGCAGGACATCGGCGATGCGCGGTTCACGGCGCTGCACGCGACCTTCGGTCGCCTGCAAGAAGCACTTGCCGCCGAAGGAATCAGACGGGTGGGCGGCGTTCTCATGGATCTGGGCACGTCCTCGCCGCAGCTCGAGGATGCGAGGCGCGGTTTCGGCTTCCGGTTGGATGGGCCGCTCGACATGCGGATGGATTCGAGTTCCGGGGTCACAGCTAGGCAATGGCTTGCGACTGCTTCAGAGGAGCACATCGGGGAGGTAATCAAAACCTATGGCGAAGAACGGTTTGCTCGGCAGATTGCAAGAGCGCTTGTTGCGGCTCGATCGAGGCGAGCTCTCGACTCCACCCGACAGCTTGCCCAGATCGTGGAAGACGCCGTTCGGACGCGCGAGCCAGGCCAAGACCCGGCGACGCGGACATTCCAGGCTATACGGATTTTCATCAATCAAGAGCTTGAGGAACTTTCGCTAGTCCTGCCGCAGTGCCTCGAACTGCTGACCGTGGGGGGCCGCCTGGTTGTGATCAGCTTTCATTCTCTCGAGGACCGCATTGTGAAGCGCTTCATGCGCGACAACTCGCAGCCTGCACCGGTACCGCGCGGGCTGGCGGTGCGGGAGGCCGACCGTGAGCCGCCCAAATTGCAACTTATTGGCAAGCTTGTGCGTCCGACCGGAGCAGAGCTCGCAGCCAACCCTCGCGCGCGCAGCGCTGTCCTGAGGGTTGCCGAGAAACGTCCCCATCAATCATCGTCAGAACGGCCGCGCGGATGATCAAGCTGAACCTGGTGCTTTGCTCCATTCTCTTGGTTTGTGCTCTGGCGCTGGTGAGCTCCCAGCACAAGGCGCGCAAGCTGTTCTCCGAGCTGACCCAGGAGCAGGAGGTGGCCAAGCAGATCGATGTGGAGTGGGGGCAGCTGCAGCTCGAGCAGAGCACCTGGGCCATGCATGCGCGCATCGAGAAGATCGCCAGCGGCCATCTGCAGATGCGCCTGCCACCGGCCGCGCGTGTGCAGTTGGCCTCCGGCGACGCTGGCGGTTACGAAGATGTGGATCAGACCACGCGGGGGAACTCGGCGGACGAGTCGAGACGTGTCCGCGCGCCGGGTACTGACGCAGCGCGCTCCAGAGGCAAACAATGAAGCCCCCGCTCAGCCCTGCACTCCAGTTGCGCCTGCCGTTGCGGCGCGCGCGCGTGCTCATGGCGCTGCTGCTGCTTTGCTTCGGCGTCCTGGCTGCGCGTGCCATGTATCTCCAAGTCTGGCAGAACGACTTCCTCCAGCAAGAAGGCGCCGCACGCTTCACTCGGATCATCGAGCTGCCCGCGCACCGCGGCATGATTACCGACCGGTACGGCGAGCCGCTCGCCATCAGCACCCCGGTGGAGTCGGTGTGGGCTACCCCCGCCGACGTCCAGATCACACCATCGCAGCGGCGCCAGCTGGCCAACCTACTGGACGCGGACGAACTGGAGCTCAAGAAGAAGCTGGCAGAGCCAGATCGCGAGTTCGTCTACCTCAAGCGGCATCTGCCTCCGGAGCTGGCCGCCAAGGTCGTGCAGCTCGGGTTGCCAGGCGTTTCGTTGCGACGGGAATACCGGCGTTACTACCCGGCTGGCGAGTTGACCGCCCACCTGGTCGGAATCACGGACGTGGACGACCACGGCCAAGAGGGCATCGAGCTCGAATACCAAGACTGGCTGGCGGGCAAGCCGGGCAGCCGGCGCGTGATCAAGGACAGACTCGGACGCGTGGTGGAAGACGCGGAGCATGTCCGCGCGCCAGTCGAGGGACGCAACCTGATGCTGTCCATCGACCGCAAGCTGCAGTACCTCGCCTATCGCGAGCTGAAGGCGGCGGTGGCGCAGCACCGCGCTAAGGCGGGCGGCATCATAGTGTTGGACCTCAAGACAGGCGAGGTGCTCGCGCTAGCGAATCTCCCCGCTTTCAACCCGAACAACCGCGCTACGCTGGACGCGCGCCACGCGCGCAACCGCGCCATCACCGATACGTTCGAACCCGGGTCGACGCTCAAGCCGTTCACGGTGGCCGCTGCACTCGAGGCCGGGGTGATCCGGCCAAATACGGTACTGCAGACCGCCCCCGGCTATCTGATTGTGGGCGATGCTACCATCCACGACGCACATCCCGAAGCCGTGCTCACCGTGGGGCAGGTGATTCAAAAGTCCTCGAACGTGGGCGCCGCCAAACTGGCTCTGGCGCTGCCGCGCGAGTCGCTGTGGAGCATTCTTTCGGGGGCCGGGTTCGGAACCGCGCCGCAGCTGGGCTTCCCGGGCCAAGCCTCCGGCCGCCTGCGCCCTTATCAGCATTGGCGGCCGATCGAGCAGGCTACCCTGTCCTACGGGCACGGCATCTCGGTGAGCCTGCTGCAGCTGGCGCGCGCCTACACGATCTTCGCCACCGACGGGGAGTTGCAGCCTCTCACGCTGGTGCGCCACGACCAGATGCCCGAGGGCAAGCGCGTGATCTCGCAACGCACTGCGCTCGCCGTGCGCAGCATGCTCGAGTTGGTGGTCCAAGCCGGCGGTACGGCTCCGCGCGCTCGCATTCTGGGCTACCGGGTGGCAGGCAAAACCGGCACGGCGCACAAGCTCGACGGCCGTGGTTACGCGGCAGACCGTTACGTGTCCTCCTTCGTCGGAATGGCGCCCGCCTCCGATCCTAGGCTCCTGGTGGCGGTGATGATCGACGAGCCGAGCGCCGGAGAATACTTCGGCGGCGCGGTGGCGGCGCCGGTGTTCAGTCGCGTGATGTCGGAGGCCTTGGGCATCCTGTCGATCCCGCCTGACGCACCGATGACTGAGGTCGCGCCCGTGGACGCGATGCCGGAAGTGCGTGAGGAGGTATGAGCGTGAACGCGGACAGCGATCGCCTCGAGACGGGCTTTGACCGGCCGGCGATCGATGGCCTCGGCGTGCCGGTCACACGGCTGGTGATGGACAGCCGTCGGGTGCAGCCGGGCGACGTGTTTGTCGCCATGCCGGGCGGGCGGGTGGACGGACGCACGTTCATACCGCAGGCGGTTGCTGCCGGCGCGGCCGCCGTGATTTGGGACGCTCAGGGCTTCCGCTGGGATCCGGCCTGGCGCGTGGCCAATCTGGCTGTTCCCGACCTGCGCGAGCGCCTGGGGTTCATCGCCGCCAACGTGTACGGCGACCCATCGCGCCGCATGTGGGTCGCTGGCGTGACCGGAACCAACGGCAAGACTTCCTGCTGCCACTGGATCGCGCAGAGCCTCACTCGCCTAGGCCGCCGCACCGCGGTCCTCGGCACACTGGGTAGCGGCTTTCCAGGACAACTCTCGCCCGCCACCCACACCACGCCTGATGCCGTATCGCTCCAGGCGCAGATGGCGCAGCTGCTGTCGCGAGGGGCCTCGGGTGTGGTCATGGAAGTATCCTCCCACGGCCTGGAGCAAGGCCGGGTGAACGGCGTGGCGTTCGCGGCCGCGCTGTTCACCAACCTTTCCCACGATCACCTCGACTACCACGGCAGCATGGAGCAGTACGGTGCCGCCAAAGCACGGTTGTTTCATTGGACAGGCCTGCAGCACGCGGTCATCAACCTAGACGACGGATTCGGACTACAGCTCGCGGCCTCACTCGACCGCTCGCGCGTGAACGTGCTCGGCTATGGATGGGGCAGGGGCGAGATCTCCGGCCATAACCTAGACCTATCCAAACGCGGCCTCACGCTGGAGATTGAGACGCCGTGGGGCGCGGGCGTGATCCGTAGCCAGCTCCTGGGCGGCTATAACGCCGCCAACCTGCTCGGCGTGCTCGGCATGTTGCTGGCGGCCGGAGTGAGGCTGGAAGATGCCACTGGGGTGCTGGAGCAGATCGAGCCCGTGCCCGGCCGTCTGCAGATGCTACGCCGTCGCGGCAGGCCGTTGGTGGTGGTCGACTACGCGCACACCCCTGACGCCCTGCAGCAAGTGCTGGAGACGCTGCGCGGCGTGCTCGGGGGCGAGGGTCGGCTCATCTGCGTGTTCGGCTGCGGCGGCGAGCGCGATACGGGCAAGCGCCCGCTGATGGGTGAAGCGGCGACGCGGCTTGCAGACCGAGTCTTTGTCACCAGCGACAATCCGCGCGGTGAGGACCCGCGCGCCATCATCGACCAGATCATCGCTCGGGCGCACCCCAACTACCGCGTCGAGGTGGATCGCGCCAGCGCCATCTACCTCGCCCTGCGCGAGGCGCGGACGGAGGATGTGGTGCTGATCGCGGGGAAGGGCCACGAGACTTATCAGGAGATTGCTGGACGACTTGTGCCATTCAGCGACGCCGAGGTGGCGGCCAGCGTCCTGGAGGAGCGGGCCTGATGCTCGATCTCGATACCGCTGCCCAGGTCCTCGGTGGGATCCGCTCGGGGCCGAACGTGACGTTCACCGGGGTGACCACCGACAGCCGCCAGAGTCAGCCTGGCGAGCTGTTCGTTGCCCTGCACGGCGAGCGCTTCGACGGTCACGCCTTCACCGATGCAGCGCTGTCAGCAGGTACCGCGGCGGCACTGATTGACAAAGCCAGGCCGCTGGCGCACACCAACGCGCCGCTCATACTGGTCCGGGACACGCGCCAGGCCCTGGGCGCCTTGGCGGTCTTCTGGCGCAGCCGCTTCGTGATCCCGTTGGTCGCTGTGACCGGGAGCAACGGCAAGACCACTGTCAAGGACATGCTCGCGGCAGCGCTTCGCGCAGCGGCAGGCGAGGACGCGGTGCTCGCCACAGCCGGCAATCTCAACAACGACGTCGGCGTGCCGCTCATGTTGCTGCGCCTGCGCGGACAGCATCGTTACGCCGTGATCGAGATGGGGATGAACCATCTGGGCGAGATCAGCTATCTCACGCGGCTCGCCCAGCCCACCGTCGCGCTGGTGACCAACGCCGGCGTGGCGCACATCGGCGAGGTAGGCTCGCGCGAGGACATCGCCCACGCCAAGGGTGAGATCTTCGGCGGCCCGGGCGAGAACGGTGTTGCGGTGATCAACGCGGATGACGGCTACGCGCAATACTGGCGCGACCTGAACCGCGGCCGCCGGGTCATCGACTTCGGCATCGACACGCCGGCAGCCGTGCGCGCGCAGTTCGAGTTGGGCCCGGCGGGCAGCATCGTTTCGGTGCGAACGCCGGACTCGGAGTACGTGGTCCGCCTGCAGGTACCGGGATTGCACAACGTGTGCAACGCACTGGCCGCGGTCGCCTGCGCCCATGTGCTGGGTATCGCGCCGGCTCACGTATCGGCCGGACTCGCGCGGTACGCCGGCACCAAGGGCAGGCTGCAGCGCATAGCGGCGCGCGGCGGCACCACGCTGATCGACGATACCTACAACGCTAACCCCGACTCGGTGAAAGCCGCGATCGCCGTGCTGGCGGCAGCAGCCGGCAAACGCGTGCTGGTGCTGGGCGACATGGGTGAGTTGGGCGCGGAAGGTCCCGCGCTGCACAGCGAAGCAGGCGAGCAGGCACGGCGCGCCGGCATCGAACATCTGCTCACGCTGGGCGAGTTGTCCGAGGCGGCGGCGCGCGCGTTCGGCAAGCAGGCCAGACACTTTCGCGAGCTCGATGCTCTGTGTTCGGCACTCGACCGCCTCCTTGGCGCGAGCACCACCGTACTGGTGAAGGGCTCCCGCTTCATGCGCATGGAGCGGGTGGTGGAACGCTTCGTCAACGGCGAGCCACAGCGGGCCAACGGAGGGCGCTAGCATGCTGCTGATGCTGACCCAATGGCTGGCGCAGGACGTCCGCACCTTCAACGTCTTCACCTATATCACGCTGCGCGCGGTGCTCGCCACCCTCACCGCGCTCGCCATTTCCTTCGTGGTTGGCCCGGCCACCATCCGCAAGCTCACCGCCTACAAGATTGGGCAGGCGGTACGCGACGACGGACCGCAGAGCCACTTGGCCAAGGCCGGCACGCCCACCATGGGCGGCGCGCTGATCCTCGTGTCTATTACCTTCACCACCATCCTGTGGAGCGATCTGACCAATCGCTTTGTCTGGGTCGTGATCGCGGTCACGCTCGGCTTCGGCGTGATCGGATGGGTCGACGACTATCGCAAGGTCGTCCACCACAACCCGAAAGGTCTGTCGGCCCGGGGCAAATTCTTCTGGCAGTCGGTTCTGGGTCTGGCGGCCGCCGGTTTTTTGGCATACACCGGCACCTCCGCGCAGACCGAGTTCATCGTGCCGTTCTTCAAGCAGGTCGCCTACCCGCTGGGCGTGATCGGTTTCGTGATCCTGACTTACTTCGTGATCGTTGGGACCAGCAACGCGGTGAACTTGACCGACGGGCTGGACGGTCTGGCGATCCTGCCCACGGTGATGGTGGGAAGCGCATTGGGCGTGTTCGCCTATGTGGCGGGCAACGCGGTGTTCTCCAAGTACTTGGGGTTCCCGCACATTCCCGGGGCTGGCGAGTTGACGGTGTACTGTGCTGCGCTCGCTGGCGCCGGGCTGGGATTTCTCTGGTTCAACGCGTATCCGGCCGAGGTGTTCATGGGCGACGTGGGTGCGCTGGGGCTGGGGGCTGCGCTCGGAACGGTGGCTGTGATCGTTCGGCAGGAGATCGTCCTGTTCATCATGGGCGGTGTGTTTGTGGTGGAAACGCTTTCCGTGGTGCTGCAGGTGGCTTCCTTCAAGCTCACCGGCAAGCGCATCTTCCGCATGGCGCCACTGCACCATCACTACGAGTTGAAAGGCTGGAAGGAAAACCAAGTCGTGGTGAGGTTTTGGATCATCACCATGATGCTGGTGCTGTTTGGCTTGTCCACATTGAAGCTCAGGTAAAGAGCCGCGACGCATGGACCTAGCGGGGAGAAACGCACTCGTGCTCGGGCTAGGGGTCAGCGGCCTGTCGATGGCGCGCTGGCTCAGCTATCGCGGCGCGCATGTGCGCGTGGCCGATACGCGCGAGGCGCCGCCCTGCGGTGCTCAACTGCAGCGCGAGTTGCCGGACGTCCCAGTTGCAACCGGCACTTTGCGACCCGAAAGCTTCGACAACGTGGATCTGGTCGCCATCAGTCCGGGGGTGCCGGCGACGGAGCCTCTGGTGGAAATAGCCGCCAGCCGCGGCGTTCCGGTGGTGGGCGACATCGAGCTGTTTGCGCAGGCGTTACCAGCCATCTCCGCAGCCAAGGTGCTAGCCATCACCGGCTCCAACGGCAAGAGCACGGTGACCGAGATGGCCGGCGCGATGTGTCGACAGGCCGGGTTAAGCACGGTGGTCGCTGGCAACATCGGGCTGCCGGTCCTCGACGCCCTGTTGGGGATCGCGCGCGCCGCCGACCCGGATGAGCGCGAGCCGGAAGTGTTCGTGCTCGAGCTGTCCAGCTTCCAGCTCGAAACGACCTACTCGCTCGACGCGCACGTGGCCGCGTGCCTCAACTTGAGCGAGGACCATCTGGACCGATACCGCGGCATGCCGGCTTATGCCCAAGCCAAGGCGCGCATCTTCCGCGGCAGCGGCATCCAGGTGCTCAACCGCCAGGATGTCTGGTGCTGCAGCATGGCGCTTGCCGGCAGGACCGTGTTCACCTTCGGGCTGGACGCGCCGTTGGGCGAGCGCGAGTGGGGCCTAGCCGATAGGCGTGGCGAGACCTGGCTCGCTCAGGGAAACCGACAACTCATGGCCGTTTCGGAACTGCGCATCTCCGGCCTGCACAACGCGACCAACGCGCTCGCAGCGCTGGCCCTCACGCGCGCCATCGATCTGCCGTATGAGCCCCTGCTCCACGCGCTGGCTCTGTTCGAGGGCCTACCCCACCGCGTGCAGAAGGTCGGTGAGATCGACGGCGTGGCGTTCTACGACGATTCCAAGGGCACCAACGTGGGCGCCACGCTGGCCGCGCTCAACGGCATGCGCCAGAAGGTCGTGCTGATCGCCGGCGGCGACGGCAAGGGGCAGGACTTCAGTCCTCTAAAGTCGGCCGTCGCTGCCCGCGCTCGGGCTGTCGTGTTGATGGGGCGCGACCGGGAAAAGATCGCCCAAAGCATTGAGAGCAGCGGCGTGCCGGTGCAGCGCGCGCGGGACATGGAGGAGGCTGTGCGCATGAGCCTGGCCGCGGCGCACGAGGGCGATGCGGTGCTGTTGTCACCGGCCTGCGCCAGCTTCGACATGTTCCGCGACTACGAGCATCGCGCACAGGTATTCGTGCAGGCGGTGAAGCAGCTGGAGGCAGCGAGATGAGCCCAGCGTCGAGCGCTCCCGCTCAGAGCACGCTGCGCGAATACGACCATGCGCTGATGTGGACGGCCGTACTGCTGCTCGGCACCGGCTTGGTGATGGTGTACTCCGCCTCCATCGCCATCGCCGAGCAGGCGAAGTTCGCCTCCAACCAGCCGACCTATTTCCTGGTGCGACAGCTCGTCTTTCTCGGTGCGGCGACCGTCGCTGGCACGGTAGTCTTCCAGGTCCCCATGCGTTTGTGGCAGCAGGCGGCCCCCTACTTGTTCCTGTTCGGCGCGGCGCTGCTGGTGCTGGTCCTCATCCCCGGCATCGGCCGCGAGGTCAACGGCAGCCGGCGCTGGCTGCCGCTTCTGGTGGCGAATTTGCAGCCCTCGGAGCTGGTGAAGCTGTTCGTCGTCCTCTACGCCGCCGATTACGCGGTGCGCAAGGCGGCCTGGATGCACAGCTTAAGGAAGGGGTTCCTGCCCATGTTCGCCGTGATGCTGTTCGTGGGGGCTCTGCTGCTGCGCGAGCCAGATTTCGGCGCTTTCGCCGTCATCGCGGCCATCGCCATGGGGATACTGTTCCTGGGCGGGATGAATTGGCGCCTATTCGCGGGGCTGGTCGTGCTGCTGGTGGTGGGCTTCGTGGTGATAATCCTGACTTCGCCCTACCGCATGCAGCGCATCCTCGGCTTCATGGACCCGTGGGCGGATCCCTACGGCAAGGGCTACCAGCTGTCGCATGCGCTGATCGCGTTCGGCCGCGGCGAGGTGCTGGGCGTGGGGCTCGGCGCGAGCGTCGAGAAGCTGTTCTACCTGCCTGAGGCCCACACCGACTTCCTGCTCGCGGTGATCGGCGAAGAACTGGGCTTCTTCGGGGTAGCGCTTGTGATCGGGCTGTTCAGCTTCCTCATTATGCGCGCCTTCGCCATCGGATCGCAGGCCGCCAAGCTCGAACGCTACTTCTGCGCGCTGGTGGCGCAGGGTATCGGCATCTGGCTTGGAGTGCAGGCCATCATCAACATGGGCGTGAACCTGGGGCTGCTTCCGACCAAGGGGTTGACGTTGCCCTTCCTGAGCTTTGGCGGCAGTGGCCTGCTGGCCAACTGTGCCGCCCTTGCCCTGCTGCTGCGGATCGACTGGGAGAGCCGCCAGCTGATGCGCGGGAGCACGGGCGCAATGCTGCTGGCCGGAGGCAAGGGCCTGGAGCGCGCCCGGTTCCGGCGTGCTGAGCGAGGGGTGAGGGGCGGGGTATGGTTAGTCGATGGGCTGCGCGCGAGGGGCCGGCCGCCAAGGGGGGTGAGATGACGTACGAGCCTTCTGGGCGCGAACCCGCCCATGCTGTACCGCTCAATGCTCGCGCCCCGAGGACCATTCTGGTCATGGCGGGAGGCACGGGGGGCCACGTGATGCCCGCGCTGGCAGTCGCCGACTATATGCGGCGCGCGGGCTGGCGGGTGGTGTGGCTGGGTTCGAAGGACGGCATGGAAGCGACACTGGTCCCGAAGCACGAGTATGAAATGCAGTGGATCCGCTTTTCCGGCCTGCGTGGCAAGGGGCTTGTGCGCATGGCTCTGCTGCCGCTGAACCTTCTCGTCGCCTTCTGGCAGAGCGCCAGGGTGATCTTTCGCGTGCGCCCAGATGTGGTGTTGGGGATGGGCGGATACGTTTCCTTCCCCGGCGGGATGATGGCCTCGCTGCTGAACCGACCGCTGGTGGTGCACGAACAGAACTCCATCGCCGGATTGGCGAACCGAGTGCTGGCCAGCGTGGCCGACCGCGTCCTGTCCGGCTTTCCCGGCGTGCTGAAGAAATCGCAGTGGGTGGGCAACCCGGTGCGCGAATCGATCGCGCAGCTGCCGCCACCCGCAGTGCGCTTCGTGAGCCACTCTGACTCGCTCCAGGTGTTGGTGCTGGGCGGCAGCCTCGGGGCGCAGGCGCTGAACGAAGTGGTGCCGGAGGCGCTGCGGCTGGTGCCCGAGGGCCAACGCCCGCGGGTTACCCACCAGTCGGGCGCGAAGCATTTAGACAGCTTGCGGCACAGTTACGAGCGGGCCGGCGTCCGTGCCCAGGCCATGTCTTTTATCGACGATATCGCGGCGCACTACGCTCAAGCGGACCTCGTGATTTGCCGCGCGGGCGCGCTTACTGTTTCCGAGCTGGCCGCGGCCGGCGTGGCCAGCATCCTGGTGCCGTTTCCCCACGCGGTGGATGACCATCAGACCCACAACGCACGCTTTCTGGCCGACGCCGGCGCGGCCGTACTGATGCAGCAGCGGGAACTGTCCCCGCGCCGGCTCGCAGACCTGATACTCGGCTTCACGCGCGAGCGGTTGACGGAGATGGCCAAGCGCGCGCGTGCGCTGGCCAAGCCCGAAGCCACTGCATCGGTGGCGAGTGTTTGCACGGCGGCTGCCGGATGAGAGCCAAAAAGGAAGGAGACATGAGTCGACCCAAGGCCAATAAGCAGGCCAAGCGCCGCGCTGGACTGCTTCAGGTCCGGCTGCGCCTGCCCGCACGCCACGAGCGCGCTACGCGCAGCCAGGACCTGGGCGACCTTCGCCTCCAGTTCCTGCTCGACGCGACTAGCTTGCCCAGGTGAATATGGCGCGATGAGGCACAAGGTCAAGCGGATCCACTTCGTCGGCATCGGTGGCTCTGGCATGAGCGGGATCGCGGAGGTGCTGCTCAACCTGGGCTTCCAGGTGAGCGGCTCAGACCTGTCAGAGAGCGCGGTGACCGAGCGGTTGCGCAGTCTTGGGGCGCGGGTAAGCCGAGGGCACGACGCTGCCCAGGTGCAAGGCGCGGATGTGGTGGTGGTGTCGACCGCGGTCAAGCCGGATAACCCCGAGGTGGGCGCGGCCCGCGCGCGGCGGATTCCCGTCGTGCCGCGCGCGCTGATGCTGGCCGAACTCATGCGGCTGCGGCAGGGCATCGCGATCGCGGGCACGCACGGCAAGACCACCACCACCAGTTTGGTCGCCAGCGTGCTGGCGGAGGCGGGCATGGATCCCACCTTCGTGATCGGCGGACGTCTGGAGGCGGCGGGTTCGCATGCCAAGCTGGGCAAGGGCGAGTTCATCGTAGTCGAAGCTGACGAGTCGGATGCGTCGTTTCTGTACCTGCAGCCAGTCCTCGCCGTGGTCACCAACATCGACGCCGACCATATGGAAACGTACGGCCACGATTTCGGCCGGTTACGCCAGGCTTTCCTAGACTTCATCCAGCGCTTGCCTTTCTACGGCATGGCGGTGCTCTGTGTGGACGATCCGAATGTGCACGCGATCATGCCGCTCGTCAGCAAACCGATCACCACGTATGGACTGTCCGAGCAAGCGCAGATCCGGGCGGCCAACATCCGGCACGAGAACGGGCGCATGCGGTTCACCGTCCAGATGAAGACCAACGGTTCACCGGGCAAATCGTTCGAGTTCGTGCTCAACTTGCCCGGCGTGCACAACGTGCAGAACGCGCTGGCGGCGGTCGCTGTAGGCCTCGAATTACAGGTGCCAGAGCGAGCCATCGCGCGCGCGCTGGCCGAGTTCAAGGGCGTGGGCCGCCGTTTCCAGCGCTACGGCGAGATCCCGCTTCCCGGCGGTGGGAGTTTCACGCTAGTCGACGACTACGGTCATCACCCGGCGGAGATGGATGCGACGCTGGCCGCGGTGCGCGGCGGGTTCCCCGGCCGTCGCGTGGTGCTGGCCTTCCAGCCACACCGCTACACGCGCACGCGCGATGTATTCGAGGACTTCGTGCGCGTGCTGTCGTCCGTGGACGTTCTTCTTCTCGCCGAGGTGTATCCCGCAGGCGAGACGCCCATCGTGGCGGCGGACGGTCGGGCGCTGGCGCGAGCAGTGCGCGTGGCGGGCAAGATCGAGCCGATCTTCGTCGAACAGGTCGTCGACCTGCCGCAAGCGATCCTGGACATAGTGCGGGCCGGCGACGTGGTGCTAACCATGGGTGCAGGCTCCATCGGCACGGTGCCGGGCCTCCTCGCACGCGGGGGGGGCGCCGGCAACCACATGCAGGTGGCGGCACATGGACATGGCTGAACTCAACCGCACCGCGCAGCACGGCCTGGGCGGCGAGTTCCGCTTGAACGAACCGATGCGCAAGCACACGACCTGGCGCACCGGCGGCGCGGCGAAGCGCGCCTACTTCCCGCGCAACCTCGACGACTTCGCCCGGTTCGTGTGCACGATCCCGAAAGACGAGCCGGTGTATGTGGTCGGACTGGGCAGCAACCTCTTGGTCCGCGACGGCGGGTTGCACGGCACAGTGGTGTTCACCCACGGCGCGTTGAAGCAGATCCGGATCCAGCATAGCGACACCGGCGCGCGGCTGATTTATGCCGAAGCTGGGGTCGCCAGCCCAAAGGTGGCGCGCTTCGCCGCCACCCACAGCCTGTGCGGGGCCGAGTTCCTGGCAGGGATACCCGGGACGGTAGGCGGTGCGCTGGCAATGAACGCGGGCTGCTACGGCTCGGAGACTTGGGACATCGTCGATTCCGTGCTGTGCCTGCGCGACGACGGCGAGCTGCTGCGCCGCACGCACGACGACTTCGAGATCGGTTACCGGCACGTCGCGCCGCGCCCACATGCAGCGACGAATCACGAGTCACCGATCGCGAGTTACGTCCAGCAGTGGTTCGCGGCAGTGTGGCTCAAGCTCCCGTCCGGCGACGGCCAGCAGGCGCGCCTGGTCATCACACATTTGCTCGAACGGCGCATCGCCACTCAGCCTCTGGACCAGCCCAACGCCGGCTCGGTGTTTCGCAATCCCCCCGGAGACTATGCCGCGCGCCTGGTCGAATCCTGTGGCTTGAAGGGCTTCACCAAGGGCGGCGCGATGGTGTCTCCCAAACATGCCAACTTCATCGTGAACACCGGCGATGCCACCGCGGCAGACATAGAGGAGTTGATCGAGAAGGTCCAGACCACTGTGTGGCAGCGCTGCGGCGTCCGGCTCGAGCTTGAGGTGCGCATCATCGGGGAAAGAGCTTGAGAGAATGGCCCGGGCGCACAAGAAAATGAGCGGTGGACAGTTCGGAAAAGTCGCCGTCCTGCTCGGGGGCAGATCCGCCGAGCGCGAAATCTCGCTCATGTCAGGCCAAAACGTGCTCCAGGGTTTACGCAAAGCTGGCGTCGACGCCCACCCCTTCGACCCGGCCCAGCGCGAACTGGCCGAGCTCAAGCAGGAGGGGTTCGAGCGGGTGTTCATCGCGCTGCACGGGCGCTACGGGGAAGACGGCACGGTGCAAGGCGCGCTCGAGTTGATGGGCATTCCCTATACCGGCAGCGGGGTTCTGGCCTCGGCGCTGTCCCTGGACAAGCTGCGAACGAAAATGATTTGGCTCGCGAGCGCTCTGCCGACACCGCGTTACGAAGTCATCGCCGCGGACAGCGACTGGGCTGCGGTCGCGGGCACGCTCGGCCTGCCGCTCATCATCAAGCCGGCCCACGAGGGCTCGACGCTGGGCCTGACGAAAGTCATGCGCGTCAGCGAGTTGCCGACGGCTTATCAGCACGCGGCGTCCTATGACCGGCTCGTGCTGGCAGAAGAGTTTGTGCAGGGCGAGGAGTTGACTGCCGGTTTCGTCGGCGACCAAGCGCTCCCGCTGATCCGCATCGAAGCGCCGCAAGGCAACTACGACTACCAGAACAAGTATTTCAGCGATGAGACGAAGTACGTCTGCCCCTGTGGGCTGCCCCAGGCCGAGGAGCGGCGTATCCAGGATCTGGTCATGCGCTCGGCCCGCGTACTGGGCTGCAGCAGCTGGGGGCGAGGCGACCTGATCCGCCGCCCCGACGGCTCGGTGTGGCTGCTGGAGATGAACACTTCACCGGGCATGACCGGCCACAGCCTGGTTCCCATGGCGGCTAAGGTGGCGGGGATCTCCTTCGAGCAACTGGTAGTGCGGATCCTGGAAACGGCCCATGTGGGATAACGATCGGTTGCTGAACCGATTCGCCGATGGCCTCTATGGCTTGACGGCCGTGCTCATCTTCTACTGGGTGCTGACGGCGATCACCCAGCTGCCCATCTTCCCGCTGCGCGAAGTGGAAGTCACCGGTCGTATCCCCCACACCACCCGCGATCAGGTGCACGCCATCATGGCCGGGCAACTGAAAGGCAACTTCTTCACACTCGATCTGGATACAGCGCGCGCCGCCTTCCAGAAGCTGCCCTGGGTGCGACGGGTGAGCGTGCGCCGGAAGTGGCCCGACCGGCTGGACGTGGACATCGAGGAGCACATCGCGCTCGCGCGCTGGCGCGAAAGCGCACTGGTGAATACTTACGGCGAGCTATTCGAGGCGGCGACTAGCGAAGTCCTTCCGGTGTTCATCGCGCCCGACGGAACGGCCGTGGAGGTGGTGCAACGTTACCAGGCGTTCCGCAACTTGCTCGAGCCGCTCGGTAAGCGGCCCGTGCAAGTGCTCTTGTCCGACCGGCGCGCGTGGCAGCTCAAGCTGGACGACGGTGACGTGCTGGAGCTGGGCCGCAGCCAGATGGACGAAAGGCTGCAGCGTTTGGTGACGGCCTACGACCGCACGCTGGCGCGGTTGCCGGACCGACGCTACCGCATCGATCTGAGGTACCCCAACGGTTTCGCCGTGCGCACATCGCGCGTCGCGCTGCGCGCTCCCGGTGCGTGACCAGCATAAAGGCCATGAACAAGCCCAGAGACAGCAAGAACCTCATGGTCGGCCTCGACATCGGGACGTCCAAGATCGTAGCCATGGTGGCGGATATCAAGCCGGAGGGAGGCTTCGACGTCATCGGCTACGGCAGCCATCGTTCCCGCGGGCTGAAGAAGGGCGTCGTGGTCAACATCGAGTCCACCGTCAACGCGATCCAGCGCGCGCTCGAGGAGGCCGAGCTGATGGCCGACTGCAAGATCCGCGAAGTGTTCACCGGTATCGCCGGTAGCCACATCAAGAGCTTCAACTCGCACGGCATGGTCGCAATCAAGGAACGCGAGGTGAACCAACTGGACGTGGACCGCGTGATCGATACCGCCAAGGCGGTGAACATCCCGACCGACCAGCAGATCCTCCACATCCTGAACCAGGAGTTCATCATCGATGGACAAGAGGACGTGCGCGAGCCGCTCGGCATGAACGGGGTGCGCCTGGAGGTCAAGGTGCACATCGTGACGGGCGCGGTATCCGCGGCCCAGAACATCATGAAGTGCGTGCGCCGCTGCGGCTTGGAGGTGGAGGACCTGATCCTGCAGCCGCTCGCCTCGGCCATGGCGGTGCTGTCCGAGGACGAAAAGGATCTCGGCGTCTGTCTAGTGGACATCGGCGGCGGCACCACCGACATCGCAGTGTTCACCCAGGGCGCCATCCGCCACACCGCCGTGATTCCCATCGCCGGCGACCAAATCACCAATGACATCGCCATGGCACTGCGCACGCCGACCAAGGACGCCGAGGAAATCAAGTGTCGCTTCGGTTGCGCCCTGCGCGAGCTGGCCGATCCCAACCAGATGGTCGAGGTGCCCGGCGTGGGAGAGCGCGCCCCGCGCCAGCTATCGCGCCAGACCCTGGCCGAAGTGATCGAGCCACGGGTCGAGGAGTTGTACTCGCTCATACAAGCGGAGCTTCGCCGCAGCGGCTTCGAGGAGCTGCTCTCCTCGGGCATCGTAATTACCGGCGGCAGCAGCGTGATGCAGGGGATGGTGGAGCTGGGCGAGGAGATCTTCCACATGCCGGTGCGTGTGGGGACACCCAACTACACCGGCACCCTGGCCGAGGTGGTGCGCAACCCGCGCTACTCCACGGCCGTCGGGCTACTGGTGGCGGGGCTGTCCGCGCACCAGCGTCAGCAAATCGTGCGCATGCACAGCGCTTCCTTCCGGCAGGTGTTCGGGCGCATGAAGACCTGGATCCAGGGGAATTTTTAGGCGCGTATGCGTGCCGCGATGCAACCGGATTCGATGTTCAGGGCAAGAGAGGTTGTTGGTTCCATTCATATGATCGAAGAGGAGACGGGCATGTTTGAACTCGTGGATACACTCCCCCAGGAAGCCGTCATCAAGGTCGTGGGCGTGGGCGGCTGCGGCGGCAACGCCGTTGACCACATGATCGGCATGGGTGTGGAGGGCGTGGAGTTCGTCTGCGCCAACACCGACGCTCAGGCGCTGTCGCGCAACCGGGCTAAGACCCTGCTGCAGCTCGGGTCCAGCGTGACCAAGGGCCTGGGCGCGGGCGCCAATCCGGAAGTCGGGCGGCAGGCCGCTGTGGAGGATCGCGAGCGCATCATCGAGCTGATCGAAGGCGCGGACATGCTGTTCCTGACCGCGGGCATGGGCGGGGGGACCGGCACCGGTGCAGCCCCAGTGGTGGCGGAGGTTGCGCGCGAGCTGGGGATCCTCACGGTGGCGGTGGTCACCAAGCCATTTGCCTTCGAGGGAAAGCGGCTGCGCGTGGCGCAGGAGGGGCTCGAAGCGCTGAGCAAGCACGTGGATTCGCTGATCGTGATCCCCAACGAGAAGCTGATGCAGGTGCTGGGCGAGGAGGTGAGCATGCTGGACGCCTTCAAGGCGGCCAACGGCGTGTTGCATGGTGCGGTCGCGGGCATCGCCGAGGTCATCAACTGCCCCGGCATGATCAATGTGGACTTTGCCGACGTGCGCACCGTGATGTCAGAGATGGGTATGGCCATGATGGGTTCAGCCATCGCCTCGGGTGCGCAGCGCGCGACGGCAGCGGCCCAGCAGGCCGTGGCAAGCCCGCTGCTCGAAGACGTAAACTTAGCCGGCGCGCGCGGGGTCCTTGTCAACATCACCGCAAGCGCTAGCCTAAAGATGAAGGAGGTGAATGACGTAATGACCACGGTGCGCGGCTTCACCGCAGAGGACGCCACCGTGATCGTCGGCACGGTGATCGACGAGGAGATGGCGGACAACCTACGCGTCACGGTAGTCGCTACCGGCCTGGGCGCTGCGGTAAACCGTACCCAACCGAAGCCGTTGACGGTGGTCAAGACTGGCACTGACGTGAGCTCTGTGCAGGTGGTGGACTACGGCCAGCTCGAAGCGCCGGCGGTCATGCGCCGCCGGAACCGGGAGTCCACGGTGGAGGCGATGCGCCAGTCCGGCGTCGAACTGCTCGACATCCCGGCGTTTCTGCGCAAGCAGGCCGATTAGACGGTTACTGCTGCAGGTGGCACGGCGTTGTGTGTAACCTCTTGTTGCGGCACAACAATGTGCCTCATAGCACTGTTGCGAAAATGTGTATACTTAGAAAATCAACTCCTTAGCTTCGCCTTCTGAGCCACGCCCATGATTCGTCAGCGCACACTGAAGAACGTCGTCCGCGCCACCGGCGTCGGATTACACACCGGCCAGAAAGTCTATCTGAGTCTGCGCCCAGCTGCGGCCGATACAGGCATCGTGTTCCGGCGTATCGACCTGGCGCAGCCGGTCGACATCCCGGCGAGGGCTCTGGGCGTCGGCGACACCCGGTTGTCCTGCTGCCTGGAGCGCGATGGTGTTCGGGTGGCGACGGTTGAGCATCTGATGTCGGCGTTCGCCGGCCTGGGGGTCGACAACGCCTATGTCGATCTCACCGCTGGCGAGGTCCCGATCATGGACGGCAGCGCGGGACCGTTCGTGTTTCTTATCCAGTCGGCCGGGATTCAGGAGCAGAACGCGCCGAAGCAGTTCATCCGCGTCCTGGAGACGGTCGAGGTCAAAGACGGCGACAAGTGGGCCCGCTTCGAGCCGCATCTGGGGTTTCGCATGGATTTCAGCATCGCGTTCACCCATCCGGTATTCCGGCAAGCGAGCCAGCGTATCCAGGTCGATTTCGCGACCACTTCCTATGTCAAGGAGATCGCGCGCGCCCGCACCTTCGGTTTCATGCAGGACGTCGAGACCATGCGTGCCCAGGGGCTGGGTTTGGGCGGGAGCCTAGACAACGCGGTCGTGATGGACGAGTTCCGGGTGCTGAACTCGGACGGACTGCGGTATGAGGACGAGTTCGTGAAGCACAAAGTGCTGGACGCGATGGGCGATCTGTATCTGCTCGGACACCCGGTGATCGGCGCGTTCAGCGCGCACAAATCCGGACACGCCCTCAACAACAAGCTGGCGCGGGCGCTGCTGGCGGACAAGCCGGCCTGGGAGTTGGTCAGCTTCGAGCGCCAGGAGGAGGCGCCCGCATTCCTTAGTCTGCAGTCGCAATACGCCTGACGCGCGGCTTGGCCTCGCGCCGCCGCCCTCGGTCAACCTCCTCAGCGACGGGCCATGACTGCTGTCGCGCTACGGCTCGCCGGATTCCTAGCTCTGATCGTGATTGGGGCCTCGCTGGTCACCTATCTCGCGACCCAAGACCGGCGCTGGCTGCGTTTCGGGTGGCAAGCTCTGAAATACTCCTTGATCCTGCTGTTAATCGTTGTTGCTTTCCTCGCGCTGGAGCGGCTGGTCCTGGCGATCTGACCGAGCGCCACGCTGGAGCAGTCGGTCGAGCGCTTCGCGCAGCGGCGACACGGGGAGGGCATCGCGCAACTTGGACAAGCTGGTCAGTCCGCGCGGCCCAATCGCCGGGCGCGGCCGGGGGGGGACGTCGCTTCCCCGCGTCACTTGCACTTCGACTTGGATTGAAGTAACCTCCGGAGCGAATTTCACAATCTCGGCAACAATTCGGGGCGCGAGTTGCCTCAGCTTCGCTGCGACCGCGCTGGTGTCAGCCACCACCACCACGGTTCCCGATCGCTCGAAGGCCACCCTGCTCCTCCTGGCCAAGTCCCTGGGAACTGCCACGGCGTAGATCTGCTGCAGTGCGGTAAGCTGCTTCACGCGCACAAGAGTTGCTTGCAGCTCCCTCAAGGAACGTAGCAGCGAGCCGATAACTGGGCTGTTCACAGCGACAGTCCAGGCGTGTCAGGGGGAAACGTGAACCTCATTCTAGTTTCCAACGGATTATCGAAGGCGCGATCATTCACGCTTGGTGCACCGCAATTGGCGATGCTGGCAATGGGCATGTTTCTGTCGGTCATCTCGCTGGCTGTCCTGCTACATTATTTCTCGCTGCGCTACGCTATCGTCAACGACAGCCCCTACTTGCGCTCCTTGCTCGTGAGCCTTCAGGCCCAAGAGAACGAGCGGATGCAGTCCTATATGCGCGACAGCCTCAACACCATGGCTTCCAAGGTCGGCGAGCTTCAGGCGCGCTTGCTACGGGTGGATGCGCTCGGAGAGCGCCTCACCAAGGTGGCCAGGCTCAAGCCCCAGGACTTCATGTTCGACCGGGTGCCAGGCCGTGGCGGCGCCGAGTCCAGCTTACCCAGCACCGAATTCTCCATGAAGGATCTCGGCACGACGCTCGACAAGCTGTCGAGGGATCTGGAAGACCGCACCGACAAGCTGCGGGTGCTCGAATCCATGCTCACCGAGGATAGCGCCAAGCGTCAGCTGATGCCGACCGGGATGCCCACCGAAGGCGGTTTCTATTCCTCGAACTTCGGCTGGCGCATCGACCCGTTCACCGGGTTGAATGCCTTCCATGAGGGCATCGACTTCATGGCCGAGGAAGGTACGCCCATCCTGGCGGCCGCCGGCGGTGTAGTGGTGTACGCAGGCGTCCACCCGCAGTATGGTAGTATGCTTGAGATTGATCACGGCAACGACCTGGTGACGCGGTACGCCCACGCCTCGAAGCTGCTGGTCAAAGTGGGCGACGTAGTGCTCCGCGGGAGCAAGATCGCGGAGGTTGGCAATACGGGCCGGTCCACCGGCACCCACCTGCACTTCGAGGTGCGTCACAGGGGAGTAGCGCAGAACCCCGCGCGCTTCCTGCGGATGCCCGGCTAACGCCGCAAAGAATGCCGCGTGAGGGGTGAGAGGCCTGCGGAAGGCCTCTCGCCCCTCTTGCTTTTTGTGCGCGCCGGCCGCAACTGTAGTGGGCTCTCTATGCGCCGATACGGAGCCCGACTTACGGACATCCGATGATAGCTACCGTGCTCAGGAAGATCTTCGGCAGCCGCAACGACCGGCTGATAAAGAGGTACACGTACGCGGTCCGGGCCATCAACGCCCTGGAGCCCCGCATTGAGGGATTGAGCGACGCTCAGCTGCGCGGCAAGACGGACGAGCTAAAGCAGCGTCTGGGCAACGGGGAGACGCTGGACGATGTGCTGCCGGAGGCGTTTGCCGTGGTGCGCGAAGCAGGCAAGCGCACGCTCAACATGCGCCACTTCGACGTGCAGCTCATCGGCGGCATGGTCCTACACTACGGCAAGATCGCCGAGATGCGCACCGGTGAGGGCAAGACGCTGGTAGCCACGCTGCCGGCGTACCTCAATGCCCTGGCTGGCACCGGCGTGCATGTGGTTACGGTGAACGACTACTTGGCCAGCCGCGATGCCGCCTGGATGGGCAACATCTACAGCTTTCTCGGCTTGACGGTGGGCGTGAACCTGTCGCAGATGGACCACGCCGCGAAGCAGCAGGCCTACGCCGCTGACATCACGTATGGCACCAACAACGAGTTCGGGTTCGACTACCTGCGCGACAACATGGTCTACCAGACAACCGACCGCGTCCAGCGCAAACTTGTCTACGCCATCGTGGACGAGGTCGACTCGATCCTGATCGACGAAGCGCGCACGCCGCTGATCATCTCTGGACAGGCCGACGACACCACCGACCTGTACTACAAGATCGACGCACTGGTGCCCAAGCTCACCCGCCAGACACAAGAGAACGGGCCGGGGGACTTCAGCGTGGACGAGAAGGCGCATCAGGTGCTGCTGACCGAAGCCGGACATGAGTGTGCCGAAGACATGCTCACGCGGGCCGGGCTGCTCCCCGAAGCGAGCAGTCTGTACGACGCGGCCAATATCACGCTGATGCATCACCTGTACGCGGCGCTGCGGGCGCACAACCTCTACCACCGCGACCAGCATTACGTGGCGCAGAACGACGAGATCATCATCGTCGACGAGTTCACCGGGCGCCTGATGCCCGGGCGGCGCTGGTCGGACGGCCTGCATCAAGCGGTCGAAGCCAAGGAGGGCGTGAAGATCCAGCGCGAGAACCAGACGCTCGCCTCCATCACCTTCCAGAACTATTTCCGCATGTACAAGAAGCTGGCCGGAATGACCGGCACGGCCGACACGGAAGCCTATGAGTTCCAGCAGATCTACAACCTCGAAACGGTGGTCGTCCCCACCCACATGACGATGATCCGCGAGGATCGCATGGACCAGGTGTTCAAGACCGCCCGCGAACGCTACCAGGCGGTCATCAATGACATCAGGGACTGTCATGAGCGTGGGCAGCCGGTGCTGGTAGGCACCACCTCTATCGAGAACTCGGAGCTGCTGTCGGGCCTGCTCACCAAAGACAAGCTGCCGCACCAGGTGCTCAACGCCAAGCAGCACGCGCGCGAGGCCGAGATCGTGGTCCAGGCCGGCCGATCCAAGATGATCACCATCGCCACCAACATGGCTGGCCGCGGCACCGATATCGTGCTCGGCGGGAACCCCGACCCGGAGATCAACCAGATCAAGGCGGACGCCGCGCTGGACGAATCCACCAGGGCCAGGCGCATCGCCGAGGCGAGGGAGCGCTGGCAGGAGCTGCATGAACGGGTGGTGTCGGTCGGCGGCCTGCACATCGTCGGCACCGAGCGCCACGAATCGCGCCGGGTGGACAACCAGTTGCGTGGCCGTTCCGGCCGCCAGGGCGACCCCGGCTCGAGCCGCTTCTACCTATCGCTGGAAGATCCGCTGCTGCGCATCTTCGCTTCCGATCGCGTGGCCGCGATCATGGACCGGCTCAAGATGCCCGAGGGCGAGGCCATCGAGCATCCCTGGGTGACGCGCGCGATCGAGAATGCCCAGCGCAAGGTGGAAGCCCGCAACTTCGACATCCGGAAACAGCTGCTCGAGTACGACGACGTCGCCAACGACCAGCGCCGCGTCATCTATCAGCAGCGCAACGAGCTGCTGGAGAGCAGCGACATCTCGGACACCATTCGCGCCATGCGCGAGGGCACCGTGAACGACATGGTCAGCCAGTACATTCCGCCGGGCAGCGTCGAGGAGCAGTGGGACATCCCCAGTCTGGAGAAGACGCTGGCGGCCGAGCTTACGCTACGCGCGCCGATCCAGCAGTGGCTCAAGGACGACGAGTCTCTGGACGAAGAGGACCTGCGCCGTCGGGTCATCGAGGCGGCGCATAGCCACTACGACACCAAGCTGGTCCAGGTCGAGCGCGAAGCGCTGCACCACTTCGAGCGCGCCGTGATGCTCCAGACTTTGGACACTCATTGGCGCGAACACCTGGCGGCGCTGGACCATCTGCGCCAAGGCATTCACCTGCGCGGCTACGCACAGAAGAACCCCAAGCAGGAGTACAAGCGCGAGGCCTTCGAGCTGTTCGCTATGATGTTGGACGCGGTGCGCAACGAAGTCACGCGTATCCTCGTGACGGTGCAGATCCGCAGCGAGCAGGACGTGGAGGCCGTGGAGGAGCCGGTGGAGCTGACGAACGTGCGCTATCAGCACACTGACTACGAAGCAGCGCTGGCCGAGGAAGCGGAGGCGGAGGCGGACACGCAGGTCGCCACCGCGTCCAAGCCCCAGCCGTTCGTGCGTCAGGGCGGCAAGATCGGTCGCAACGATCCCTGTCCCTGCGGGTCGGGGAGAAAGTACAAGCAGTGCCACGGACGCCTCGCGGCGTAATCCCTGGCTATGGCGAGCCAGGCCACCGAACGTCGCTTGCACGCAGCCCCCAGCCGGGACAAGACAACCCGCCGTGCGTCGGTTAGCGCCCGTGGCAGTCAACCTTCCGCCTCCTAGTGTTGATCAGCTTCACCCGGTAGCGGGCGTCTCGCTCGGGGTTGCCGCCGCCGGGATCCGCAAGGCCGACCGTACCGATCTGCTGCTGATCGTGCTGGCGGAGGGTACGCAGATCGCAGGCCTGTTTACGCGAAACCGCTTCTGCGCCGCACCCGTGCTGGTTGCACGCCAGCATCTCCAGCATCACGCTCCTATCCGCGCCCTGGTGATCAACACCGGCAATGCAAATGCCGGGACCGGTGAGCGCGGACTGGCCGACGCGCGTCGGACCTGCATGGAGACGGCGCAGTTGCTTGGCATTGCCTCCACCCAGGTGTTGCCATTTTCCACCGGTCTGATCATGGAATCGCTGCCGGTCGATCGCATCTGCGCCGCACTGCCTTCCTGCGTAGCCGGCTTGAGCGACGACAACTGGCTGCTTGCGGCGCAAGCAATCATGACCACGGACACGGTTGCCAAGGTGGCCTCGCGCAGGATCGAGATCGGCGGCGAGCCGGTAACCATTACCGGCATCGCCAAGGGCGCGGGGATGATTCATCCCGACATGGCGACCATGCTGGCATTCGTGGCAACCGATGCGACCCTTCCGCGAGCGCTATTGCATGAGGCCCTGCGTTACGCTGCCGAGCGCTCGTTCAACGCGATCACCGTGGATGGCGACACCTCTACGAACGACGCCTTCATGCTGATGGCGACCGGTCGCAGCCGGGCAGCCGAGATCATCGATGCGTCCGGGCCGGCCTACCTTCAGTTTCAGCACGCACTGACAGCGGTGGCCTCCGCGCTCGCCCAGGCCATCATCCGCGACGGCGAGGGTGCGACCAAGTTCATCACCGTGCGGGTGGAGCGCGGTGCCACGCAGGCGGAATGCCGCTTGGTCGGCTATGCCATCGCTCATTCGCCGCTGGTGAAGACGGCGTTCTTCGCTTCGGATCCCAACCTGGGACGAATACTGGCAGCCATCGGCTATGCCGGCATCGGCGACCTTGAGGTGAGACTCGTCGACCTGTACCTCGACGACGTACTCGTTGCGCAAGGCGGCGCCAGGCACACCGCTTACAGCGAGGCCGAGGGCAAACGCGTCATGCGACAGAACGAGATCACGGTGCGCGTGGTGCTCAACCGCGGGGTCGAGCAGGCCACGGTGTGGACCTGCGACCTGTCTCACGACTATGTCACCATCAACGCCGAGTACCGAACGTGATGCGTGATTCGTGTTTCGTGATTCGTGTAGCCGGCCTCTCGAAGCGCGAAACACGAATCACGAGCCACGGGTTGTACAATGGATGAGTTAAGCAAATTTCTCTTGCGCGTCGAGGCGCTGATCGAGCGAGTGGAACGCTGGCTGCCGCCCGATGTGCGAGCGCCCGACTTCACGGTGCAAAGGGCCTTCCGATGGCGACGGCGCAACGCTCGCGGCTACTTCCAGCCGGTGCTGCACCTGCATCAGATTCGCTTGCAGGACCTGCAGGGTGTCGACCGGCAGAAGGCGCTGGTGGAACAGAACACGCGACAGTTTGTGCATGGCCTGCCAGCCAATAACGTTTTGCTCACCGGTGCGCGCGGGACCGGCAAGTCGTCGCTGGTCAAGGCTCTGCTGAACCAGTACGCAACGGCCGGACTGCGTCTGATCGAAGTGGAAAAGCACGACCTGATGGACCTGCCCGACATCATCGAGCCGCTAGCTGGCCAGGCCTTCCGGTTCATCCTGTTCTCCGACGATCTGTCGTTCAGCGCCGACGAGCCGGGTTACACTTCGTTAAAGGCCGTACTAGATGGCTCGGTCTCGGCCACCCCGGACAACGTGCTGATCTATGCCACCTCCAACCGGCGCCATCTGATGCCGGAGTACATGCGCGAGAACCTGGAGGCAAAGTACGTGGGGGAGGAGATCCATCCGGGCGAGAGCGTGGAAGAGAAGATTTCGCTGTCCGAGCGCTTCGGGCTGTGGGTGTCGTTCTATCCCTTCGATCAGGACGAGTACCTGTCTATCGTGCGCTACTGGCTTGGTCAGTACGGCGGGGAACATCCTGGTGGGGAGGAAGCGCGCCGGGAAGCTCTGCAGTGGGCGTTGCAGCGGGGGTCGCGCAGCGGCCGCGTTGCCTCACAGTTCGCACGCGACTGGGCCGGCCGCCACGGCATCGGCCCGCGCCAGCGCTGAGCATACTCGAATCGACCAACATGGCGAGCGCGGTGACCGTGCAGCCGGTGGAGGTCGCCGCGGCGGTGATCCTAAGGCGCTCCGGCGAGTTTCTGTTGGCGCAGCGCCTGGCCGGCAAACCTTACGCCGGCTACTGGGAGTTCCCGGGCGGGAAAGTGGAACCCGGTGAGCCGGCTCGCGCAGCGCTCACGCGCGAGTTGCGCGAGGAACTCGGGATTGAACTCACACGCGCGTGTCCCTGGGTCAGGCGCGAGTATGTCTACCCTCACGCACACGTACGGCTCAACTTTTTCCGTGCACTGGGGTGGAACGGCGAGCCTCGCTCGCGCGAGGGGCAGGCTCTGAGCTGGCAACGGCTGGATGCGATCGGTGTGGGCCCTCTGCTGCCGGCCAATGGGCCGGTCTTGCGCGCGTTGGCGCTGCCGCCCGTGCTTGCCATCACCGATGCCTGGGAGCGCGGCGAGCGGGAACTGCTGGATCGACTCGACGCGGCGCTCGAGCGCGGCCTACGGATGGTGATGGTTCGCGAGAAACAGATGCCGCGCGGGCAGCTGCGCGCCTTCACCACCGAAGTGCTGCGTCGTTGTGCTCGCGCGGGTGCCCTCGCGTTGGTCAACAGCGACGCAGAACTGGCGCGTGTGTGCGGCGCAGATGGCCTTCATCTGACCTCGGCGCAACTGCTGCGAGGCGCACAGCGCCCCGATCTCAGCTGGTGCGGTGCGTCGTGTCACAATCGACGGGAGTTAGAGTGTGCGGCCGCTCTCGGTCTCGACTACGTCGTGCTCGGGCCCGTGCTGGAGACACCCAGCCACACCGACGCTGACCCTCTGGGATGGGAGCGCTTCGCGCAGCTCGTGCACGGCTACCCCTTGCCTGTCTATGCCCTGGGCGGCATGACACTGCAGCACCTCGGCGCCGCATGCGCAGTAGGCGCTCAGGGCGTGGCGATGGTGCGCGGGGCTTGGTCGGCCGCGCCGGGTCAGGCCTTCCCTTCGGGCTGGTCCGACTGCGCCTCGGTCGCGGCAATCCGATAAGACTCGGTTGCCCATTGCCCCAGGTCGATCGTCTTGCAGCGCTCGCTGCAGAACGGTCGGTGGGCGTTGGCGGAGGTCCAGGGCGTGGGCTTCCCGCAATGCGGGCAACTGACCAACCGCGGTTTGGACGTCACAGTCATCAGAGGTTGCAGAAGGTCAGGTCGAACGGTACGTCGCTCTGCACCACTCGCCTCTGGATGTCGCCGGCAAGCGTGAACCGAATGTTGAGAGCGTATTTGTTGGCGCTGACCTCCGGCACGCAGTCGTACCTGTCGTCTAGCCGCAGGCGAATGAGCTGCGCCACGCGCCCGCCCATCATCTGCTGATAAACCCCCAGTGTGCCCAGCTGCTGACTGGTACGGCCGCTCTCGCGCAGGATGCGTAGGATGATACCGACGCCGTCCTGCATGGCCAGAAATGGTGCGAGCCAGCCCTCGAGGTCGTGGCGCCGCGTCTCCGGCCTCTGGTGCAGCCAGTAGTGGTAGGAAGGTAAGTCGAACTCGCACACGCCACCGGGAATGGCTGTGCGCTGCTTGATACTCATCAACCAATCGTTTTCGCGCAGCTCTTGCCCGGTCTTGCCCGATGTCTGAAACAGGTCGGATACCGCCCGGTCGATGTCCGCCAGAACGCTGCTCAGCGCCTGCTCAGAGATCGCCGGGTTGCTGCGCAGCGCCGACAGCGTCTGCTTCTGCCGCTCCAATTCCTGCATCATCTCGGACTTCAGATCAGCCCGGCCGGCTACATCGAGGATTTCGAACAGCGACAGCAAGGCGGCGTGATGCTCGAGCGGCTGCTCCTTGCCTGAGAAGAAGTGCACCCGCTCGTAGAGGGCCTCCATGCGCAGCAGGGTGCGGATTCGCTCGTTCAGCGGGAACTCGTAGCTGATCACAGCGCAGGCGGGCTGGAACGACAGGATTTGCGTGAGTATTGCCTAAATCGGCACAAAAATAAACCCATGGCGCCCTCATGAGCGGCGTTCATCTGGCGCTCGCCAAGGCGCGGTAACGGGCGTCCAACGCGTCGACCTGGCGCGCCAACTGCTCAGGGCTGCCATCGTTGTCGATGAGGTCGTCGGCGACCGCCAGGCGCTGGCTGCGAGTTGCCTGCGCCTGCATGATTGCGCGCACTTGGTCTTCGGTCAGCCCGCTGCGCTGCATCGCGCGCCGCACTTGGAGCCGTTCGTCGCAGTCGATGACCAGGACACGCTGCACCAGATCACGATAGCCCCCGCTCTCCACTAATAGAGGCACCAGCACCAGCACATACGGGCCGGTGCTTGCACGCACTCGCGCCTCGACCTCGCGCCTGATCATCGGGTGAAGGATGGTCTCTAGGGCCCGCCGCGCGTCGGGGTTGGAGAACACGCGGGTGCGCAGCTTGTCTCGATCCAGGCCGCCGTCGGCAGCCAAATACTCTGCACCGAACCGCGCTGTGATCTGCTCAATTGCGGGCTGCCCGGGTCGGGTGAGCTCGCGCGCAATCGCGTCGGTGTCCACCAGGTCGGCGCCACGCTCCTGAAACCGCTGAGCCGCAGTGCTCTTGCCCGAACCGATTCCGCCCGTTACGCCGACGATCAGACTCATCCGAACAGATAAGCAGCGAGCTGTCTTCCGCAGAACATATAGATCAGTCCGGCTGCGGCGAGATACGGTCCAAATGGAATCGGCTTCTCACGGGCGTGCTTCCAGAACAGGATCAGGGTAATGCCGACCAGTGCGCCCAGTATGGACGAGATCAGGATGACCGGCAGCAAACTGATCCATCCAAACCAGGCCCCTATGGCCCCGAGTAGCTTGAAATCCCCAAACCCCATCCCCTCCTTGCCTGTAGCGAACTTGAATGCCCAGTACACCGACCATAAGGAAAGATAACCTACGGCAGCGCCGATAACGGCGTGATCGAGTCGTCCGGGCAGCGGCAGGGGCGACTGCGTATAGGCTGGGAAAAACAGACTAGGGACCGCGCCGGCCGCGAGATTGACGAGCAGACCGAGCCACAGCAGCGGCAGGGTGATGTCGTCCGGCAGATACATCGTGTCCAGATCGATGAATGTGGCGGCGATCACGGCCCAACAGAACACCAGCGCACCGACGGTCGCGAGCGTGAAGCCGAACCGCCAGGCAATGTAGCCGGAGAGCAGACCGGTGAGGCTCTCCACGACAGGGTAACGCGCGCTGATGGCGGTGCCGCAACCCGCGCAGCGGCCGCGAAGCCAGAGCCAGCTCACCACCGGGATGTTCTGGGCCGCGGTGATCTTGTGCCCGCACTTGGGGCACGCGGAGCGCGGGATCAGCAGATTGCAGCGCGGCGCTTCGCCCAGGGACTTGCGTGTGTCGGCCAGGCCATCGGCCGCCCTGCGCACCGCCTCCGGGACTCCGCGCTCCTGGGCCCACTCGCTCATGACATCCAGCGCCTGGGCGCGCCACTCCCGGTTCAGCATCTGCGGCAGCCGATGAACGACCACGTTCAAAAAGCTCCCCACGATCAGCCCCAGGAGCAGGCACAGCCAGGGCAGGAAGGATGGTTCGCTCAACGTCTCAAGCATCGTGAGGTTTCGGTGAAGCCGAAGCTGCCGTGCAGGCTACGCCGGAGCCAAAGCTGCCGCCCAGCAGGCCGAGCATGCTGTCCAGAAGGTCCACAGGCAATGATCTGGACTGGAGCAGTCCGATCATCGGTGGGGTCCAGGGCCGAATAGCGAGTACCTGGAACGAACCGGTACCTATAGAACTCGGGACTCGAATAGAACTCGGGACTCGGAACTCGGAACTCGGCCCGGCGGGGGACTGGACCACCGGGCGACTCAGCTCAGACCGCTTGGCCCATCTTGAAGATCGGCAGATACATGGCGATGACCATGCCGCCGATGAGCGTGCCCAGTACCACCATGATCATCGGCTCCATGAGGCTGGACAGGGCCTCGACGGCATCGTCCACTTCCGCCTCGTAGAAGTCCGAAACCTTGCTGAGCATGGCATCGAGTGAGCCGGACTCCTCGCCGATGGCCACCATCTGACAAACCATACTGGGGAATACGTTGCTGTTTTGCATAGCCGTGGTCAGGCTGGTGCCGGTGCTGACTTCTTGCTGGATCTTCTTGGTTGCCTGCACGTAGACATAGTTGCCCGACGCTCCGCCCACCGAGTCTAGCGCTTCCACCAGGGGCACGCCGGCAGCGAACATGGTGGCGAGCGTGCGCGTCCAACGCGCCATGGTCGCTTTGCGGATGACGTCTCCGAATACCGGCAGCTTCAAGAACATTCGGTCCATGGCGGCCTGCATCTTGGCCGAGCGCCTCCAGGTATAGAAGAAAAACCACAGACCGAACCCGAGGCCGCCGAAGATGAGGTACCAGTACTTCACGAAGGCGTCGGAGAGTGCCATCACGAACAGCGTGGGTGCGGGCAGGTCGGCCCCGAAGTTCGAGAACAGGTCCTTGAAGGCGGGGATCACGAAAATCATGATCACGGCGGTGATGATGAAGGCCACCACGAGGACCGAGATCGGGTAGAACAGCGCGGACTTGATCTTGCTCTTGATGGCGAGGATCTTCTCTTTGTAAGTCGCCAATCGATCCAACAGATTGTCCAAGATACCGGCCGCCTCGCCGGCCCCGACGAGGTTGCAGAACAGGGCGTCGAAGTACAGCGGGTGCTTGCGGAAGGCCGTGGCCAGTGCGCTCCCGGTCTCCACCTCGGTCTTGACGTCGAGCAACAGCCTACTTACGGCCGGGTTGGCGTGACCCTTGCCGACGATGTCGAAGGCCTGCAGCAGCGGCACGCCTGCTTTCATCATCGTGGCGAGCTGGCGGGTGAACAGCGTGATGTCCTTCTCCGTGATCCTCCCGCCCAGCCCGGCGCGCTGTCGCTTGACTTTGAGGACGGTGATCCCCTGGCGGCGCAGGAGAGACTGGACCACCGCCTCGCCGCTGGTCCGCATGTCGCCCTTGAGGATCTTGCCGGCGCGGTCCCGCCCTTCCCATGAGTAGGTGTGTTCCTTAACTTCCCGCCGGACGGCGGTCGCTGCGGCTGCAGTTGCCATAGTGGTTTGCTCCAGACTATTCGTTGGTCACCGCTTCCACCTCCTCGAGGGAGGTCACGCCCTGCTTGACCTTGAGCAGCCCGGATTGGCGCAGGTCCTTGACTCCTTCGCGCCGAGCCTGTTGGGCGATATCGATGGCATTGCCGTTCTGCATGATGATGCGGTTGATCTCGTCGCTTATGGGCATCACCTGGTAGATGCCCACCCGCCCCTTATATCCCGTGTTCTTGCAGGTCTCGCAGCCCACGTGCGTGTAATGCTGCCAGCTGCCGTCCAGTTCCCGCTCGCTGAATCCCGCGCGCAAAAGCGCCGGTTTGGGAATGTCCGCCGCCCGCTTACAGTTCGAGCACAGTCGCCGCGCCAGTCGCTGGGCCGTGATCAGCATGACCGAAGTAGCGATGTTGAAGGGGGCAATCCCCATATTCATCAGCCGAGTCAGCGTGGTGGGCGCATCGTTGGTGTGCAGCGTAGACAGGACCAGATGCCCCGTCTGCGCGGCTTTGATCGCGATCTCACCCGTTTCCACATCCCGGATTTCCCCCACCATGATGATGTCGGGGTCCTGGCGCAGAAACGCCTTGAGGGCCACCGCAAAAGTCAGGCCAGCCTTCTCGTTTACGTTGACCTGATTGATGCCCGGCAGATTGATTTCGGCCGGGTCCTCGGCCGTGGAGATGTTGGTGCCAGGCTGATTGAGGATGTTCAGGCAGGTGTATAGCGATACCGTTTTGCCTGACCCAGTCGGTCCAGTTACCAGGATCATCCCATAGGGGCGGCTGACGGCGTGCATCAGCGCCTCCTTCTGCTCCGGCTCGTAGCCCAGCGCTTCGATCCCCTGCGTGGCGCTGGACGCGTCCAGGATGCGCAGCACCAGCTTTTCGCCAAACAGGGTGGGCAGTGTGCTTACCCGGAAGTCGATGGCGCGGTTCTTCGCCATCACCAGTTTCATGCGCCCGTCCTGAGGCACGCGCTTCTCCGAGATGTCGAGCCTGGAGATCACTTTGATGCGCGAGGCGACCTTCTCCTTGATGGCGAGCGGCGGAGTGGCGATCTCGTATAGCTCGCCGTCGATGCGGTAGCGGATGCGGTACACCTTCTCGTAGGGTTCGAAGTGAATGTCCGAGGCGCCGCTCTGGATCGCGTCGAGCAGGATCTTCTGGATGTAACGCACCACCGGGGCATCGTCGATCTCGACCGTCGGCGCCTCGCCTACCGGGTCGGTCTCGGCCTCGGTGAGGTTGGCGGCCATTTCTTCGTCGGCCAACTCCTTGAGATTGACGCCCGCCGCGGTCAGCAGCCTGCCGATGACGGCGCCCAGCTTGCTGTCCTCCACCACCACCGGCTCGATGTGCAGCCCGGTCTGGAACTTGATCTGGTCCATCGCCGCCCGGTTGGTGGGGTCGGAGATGGCGACGAACAGGCGGTTGCCGCGCTGGTAAAGCGGCAGCGCCCGGCGGCCCTGCAGGGCTTTGGCGTCGATGAACTTGACCGGGAGGTGGTCGGTTTCGAACGCGGTCAGGTCAATCAGCGGGAACCCGAAGGTCTGCGCTGCGAACTCCGCCACCTCCGCTTCGCCGAACCGCTTCCCTGAGACCAGCTCTTCGACGAAGGTGACCCCGGCCTCGTTGGCTTTGGCCTGGAGCTGTTCGGCCTCACGCTCCGCAAGGAGGCCCTTCTGGACCATCGCCCGGCCCAGGCCAGAAAGCTGACTTTGTGTTTCTGCAACAACCATTTAGTGCCTTAACCCCGAATCTACTTGAGGAATGATCCCGGGAGCCGTACATGCGTGCAGCGGAACCCCCGACTAATTTGACCGCTGGGGCGGATGGATGCGCGCAGATCGAACCGCTCGATCCTGTGTCTGGACGATCTCGATCGGAACTCCCGAGATCTTGACCATCGTACCGGGCTCGGGAATGGCCTCCAGGTGCTCGAGAATGAGCCCGTTCAGAGTCTTCGGACCGTCCAGCAGGAAGTGCGTCCCCAGCTTGCGGTTGAGTTCCCGCAACGGCGTCACACCCTCGGCCAGGACGCTGCCGTCCTCCTGGCGTGTGATGCCGCCGGCCTGCAACGGTGAGTGGGTGGTGAACTCCCCGATGATCTCCTCGAGGATATCCTCCAGTGTAATCAGCCCCATCAGCTCGCCGTACTCGTCCACCACCAACCCAAGGCGCTCCTCCTCCTCCTGGAAGTTGTGGAGCTGGGCCAGCAGCGGTGTGCCCACAGGGATGTAATAGGGCGGTCGCATGACCTGCGCCAGCGTTTCCGAGCGGATGTCGTCGACGCCGAGGTTGAGGACCTTCCTTACGTGCAGAACCCCGATGATGTTGTCCAGGCTTCCGCGGTAGACCGGCATGCGCGTGTGGTTGCTGGTGTTGATCTGCCGCTTGAGCTCCTCGGGCGGGGCGTCGATGTCGACCACTTCGATCTGGCTACGGGGGGTCATCAAGTCATCCACGGTTATCGACTGCAGATCGAAAAGATTAAGCAGGATCTTCTGGTGCTTGGGCGGAAGGAAATGGCCGCCCTCCAGCACCAGCGTGCGCAGCTCTTCCAAGCTGAGCACGTTCGCTTGGCCGGCAGCCGGCGGTTTGAGCCGCAGCAGCGTCAACAGTCCTTTGACAAACAGATTGACGAACCATACGAGCGGGTAGACCAGTCGCAGCAGCGGGGCGAGGACGTAAGCCGCGGGGAAGGCGATACGCTCGGGGTAGGAGGCGCCAATCACCTTGGGCGTGATCTCGCTGAACACCACGATGAAGAAGGCTGCTGCGCCGGTGGCGATGGCCAGCCCCAGCTCGCTCTCACCCAGCAGGCGGAACGCGATGACGGTCGCGAGCGACGCGGCCGCGGTGTTAATTAGGTTGTTGCCCAACAGGACCACGCCCAGCAGCTTGTCGGTCTGAGCCAGCAGTTGCGCGGCCAACCTAGCGCCGCGGCTGCCGGTCCTAGCGAGGTGCTTCAACCGATAGCGGTTGAGCGCCATCATGCTGGTTTCGGAAATGGAGAAGAACGCGGAGACGAACAGGAGTACGACGAAGGCGACCAGCAGCGATTGGAGCGAGATCTCGTCCAAAGGGGCTTACCTCGCGCAGACGAACACCAACTCAGTATCGGCGTGCGAAAAGCGGGCTGTCAAGGCGACTCGGGCATCATCGGTGCAGACTGACTTCGAGCACCAACTTGCTGCCGATATAAGCGAGCACAAGGGCGACGAACCCCGCCAGGGTCCAGCGCAGCGCCGCGCGCCCGCGCCATCCATAGATACGCCGCCCGGCGAGCAGCGCGGCATAGATGCACCAGGAGAGGATGCCGAACACCACCTTCTGGTTGACCTTGAGCGGTTGCCCCACCAGCTCTTCCGAGAACAGCATGCCGCTGCCCAGCGTCAAACTGAGCAGGACGAAGCCCAATGCGATGATGCGAAACAGCAGCCGCTCGACGGTCAACAGTGGAGGCAGCGACTGCAGGTAAGCAGGCAGCCGTCCGCCATGCAGACGGTTTTCCAGCACCGCCATCATCAGCGCCTGCAGAGAAGCGATGGTGAACAAGCTGTACGCGAGCAGCGCGATCAGCAGATGCAGGCGAAAGGCGGGCAGATCAGTGTGCGACAGAGCATGCACCGGCGGCAGCACCAGCGGCACCAGCAGCAGGATCGCTGCCGCGCCGGCGATGAACACCTGCAGCCCTTCCAGACGCTGGAAGAAGCCGACGCTCCAATAGATGAGGACGGTGAGCCAGATGATGACCGATACCGCGTTGCCCACACCCAGGAACATCTGCCCGTCGGAGAATACCGATCGGTACAGCAGGGCGGTGTGCAGTGCTAAGGGCAGGGCCGTGGCCAGATGAAGCACGCGCGGCCCGAGCAGCCCGCTTGGCTGCGGCCGTGACATCGCGCGGGCGAGCAGGACGGCCACCACGGCATACAGGGCCGAGCACAGCAGATAGGGTAGAATTCGCGGCATGGGACTCGCGCGGGCAGCGAGCGCGCGCGTGTCGTGCAAGTCTACATCATCTCCCAGTGCGGTTTCTCCCTCACGGCACTAACCGATGTTCGACAATCTGACCCATCGCCTGTCGGGCGTAATCAAGACGCTGCGCGGCCAAGCGCGGTTGACAGAGTCCAATATTCACGATGCGTTGCGCGAGGTGCGCGTCGCGCTGCTCGAAGCCGACGTGGCGCTGCCGGTGGTGAAAGACTTCGTCGCGCGCGTGAAAGAGCGAGCGCTGGGTCAGGAGGTCATCGGGAGCTTGACGCCGGGTCAAGCCGTCGTGGGCGTGGTGTTCGAGGAGCTGACCGCCCTGCTGGGCGAGGCCAACGTACCCCTCGATCTGGCCACAGTCCCGCCCGCCGTAATCCTGATGGCCGGTCTGCAGGGCTCGGGCAAGACCACGACGAGCGGTAAGCTCGCGCGCTTGCTGCGCGAGGACATGCGCAAGAAGGTCTTGCTGGTGAGCTGTGACGTGTACCGCCCAGCGGCCATCGACCAGCTCCGAACGCTGGCTGCGCAGGTTGGCGTCGAGTTCTATACCACGACGGCAGACCGCAAGCCGGTCGCCATCGCCGAGGCCGCGCTTGACTACGCTCGCAAGCACTACTACGACGTAGTCATACTCGACACCGCCGGGCGCCTCGCGGTAGACCAAGCGATGATGCAGGAGATCCGTGAATTGCACCTGGCCTTGAAGCCTATCGAGACGCTGTTCGTGGTCGACGCCATGCAGGGCCAGGACGCGGTCAACGTGGCGAAGGCCTTCGGAGATTCGCTGCCGCTGACCGGGGTGGTCCTGACCAAGCTCGACGGCGACGCGCGCGGCGGCGCCGCGCTGTCGGTCCGGCACGTGACCGGTAAACCTATCAAGTTCGCGGGCGTGGGTGAGAAGCTGGCCAACCTCGAGCCCTTCCACCCCGAGCGCATGGCCTCGCGCATCCTCGGTATGGGGGACGTGCTGAGTCTGGTAGAGGAGGCGCGCCGCAGCGTGGACCTGGAAGAGGCGGAGAAACTTGCCAAGAAGGTCAAGAGCGGCAGGGGCTTCGATCTGGAGGACTTCAAGGCCCAGATGCAGCAGATGAGGAAGATGGGAGGGCTCACCGCGCTGATGGACAAGTTGCCGGCCCAACTCGGGCAGCTGGCACAGGGCGCTAACGTAGACGAGAACGTGATCAACCGCACTATCGGCATCATCAACTCCATGACGCCCGCCGAACGCGCTCGACCGGAGCTGATCAAAGCCTCGCGCAAGCGCCGCGTGGCCACCGGCGCCGGCGTGTCGGTGCAGGAGGTGAACCGGCTGCTCAACCAGTTCGAGCAGATGCACAAGATGATGAAGATGATGAGCAAGGGGGGCATGCAAAAGATGATGCGTTCCATGCGCGGCATGCTGCCTGGGATGAGATGAGCCGCGGCACGTCTGGGCCCGAGCGGTTCGGGCCGCGCTAGCTGCGGCGGTACAATGCCCCCTCCACAACCCGTTGGTTCGCGAGCCGGAGCCATGCGCCTGCTGGTCGCCATCGTAGTTTTCTGCCTGGCTGGGCTCGCCTCCGGTCAGGACTACGAGCGCGAGCAACGCTGGGCCGACCAGATCCTGCCCGCTCTGATGATCGGCGACGCCGTATGGCTCGAGCAAAAGAACGGGCACAAGTTCCTCGCCCTCTACACCGAGGCCAAGAACGCGCGCGGCGCCGCCATCGTCGCGCACGGACGCGGTTGGAGCCCCGATTACGAGCTGTACGGCACTCTGCGCACCAAATTGGCCGAGGGCGGCTACACCACTCTTTCGATTCAACTGCCTGTGCTCGGGGGCGGGGCCAAAATCGGCGACTACCTCCCGACCTTTCCCGAAGCGCGCGAGCGCTTCCAGCTGGCGGCCAATTACTTGAAGGCGAAGGGCTACAAGAACATCGCCATCGTGTCACATAGTCTGGGGGCGACCATGGCCAACCAGTACTTGATCGACACCGACGACAAGACAGTCAAGGCCTGGGTGTTCATCGGCATCATCAACGGCCTCGAGGAGATGTTCCGCATCAAGATCCCGGTGCTGGACATATTCGGAAGCAAGGACTGGGAGGTCACCCAGGTCGGCGCCTACGAGCGGCGCAAGCAGATCATGAAGATCAAGGGCTCGGACCAGATCGTGGTCGCGGACGCGCTGCATTTCTTCGAGGGCAAGGAGGACGAGCTGACCAGGATCATCATCACGTTCCTGGACCAGGTCTTCCACAACGGCAACCCGACCACCGCCGCCAGCCGCTGAAACCCAGGTCCGGCTGCGCCTGGAGGCCGCTGTCGCCCTGCGCTGGTTGCTTGCAAAGAGCCGGAAAAGCAGCTTAAAATCTCGGGCTTCGCTTACGGGGGTGGACAAATGGTGGTGATCAGACTTGCACGCGGTGGAGCCAAGAAGCGTCCGTTCTTCAACGTGGTTGTGGCTGAGTCCCGTAGCGCGCGTGACGGCCGCTTCATCGAGCGGCTGGGCTTCTATGATCCGAAGGCGCCGGCAGGCCGAGAGTCGCTGCGTATCTCCGTTGAGCGCGTGACCCACTGGCAGAGCCGCGGTGCCAAGGTCAGCGACACGGTCGCCCGTCTGGTCAAGCAGCTGTCGGCCGGCAAGGCCGCGGCCGTGCAACCCGTCCAGAACTAGACCGGCCAGACCCGGCGCGACGATCGTGCTAGAGCGTGCCGCCGCGACGCGATGGTAGAGAGGCGCGTGGTAGCCTCATGATGATCGTGATGGGGCGTGTCGCGGCGCCATTCGGAATCAGGGGCTGGATAAAGATCCAGCCCTTCACGCGGACAGTAGGCAGTCTGCTCGAACACCCGGCGTGGTGGCTCGGACGAGAGGGCAGATGGGGCAGCAGCAAGGTGGAAGAGGGCGCCGTCCACGGGCGCTCGCTCATCGCCAAACTGGAAGGATGCGATGACCGGGACGCGGCGGCGCGCTTGAAGGGGATGGACGTCGCGCTTCCTCGCACCGAGCTTCCCGCCAGCGCAGACGGGGAATACTACTGGAATGATCTGATCGGCCTGGAGGTGGCCACCCGCGAGGGCGTGGCCTTAGGCCGGGTGGCTGGACTCATCGAAACCGGCGCCAACCAGGTTCTGGTCGTGCGGGGAGAGCGCGAGCGGCTGATTCCCTTCGCCGAGCCGGTGGTGATATCGGTGGAAGTGGCCGACGGTCGACTCACGGTGGACTGGGACGCGGACTCTTGATCCACTTTGACGCGGTTACGCTATTTCCGGAAATGTTCGACGCCCTCACCCGCTCGGGTGTGACGCGCCGGGCGTTCGAATCCGGATTGTTCGAACTGGTGCTGTGGAATCCGCGCGATTTCAGCACCAACGCATACCGGTCGGTGGACGACCGGCCCTACGGCGGCGGGCCGGGCATGGTGATGATGGCGGAGCCGCTGGACAAGGCGCTGAAGGCGGCGCGCCAGCGCCAGCGCAGCTGTGGCGTGCGCGAGCCGAAGGTGGTGTACTTCACGCCCCAGGGGCGAGTGCTGGATCATGAGCTGGTGGTCGAGTTGGGCCGGCTCGAGGGCCTGATCTTGCTGGCTGGCCGCTACGAGGGCGTCGACGAGCGCCTGGTGAGGCGTCAGGCCGACTATGAGGTGTCCATCGGCGACTACGTGCTGTCCGGAGGCGAACTGCCGGCAATGGTCCTGATGGACGCGCTGGTGCGGCAGATCCCCGGCGTGCTGGGCGATACGGAGTCGGCGCTGCAGGAGTCGTTCGTGCACGGCCTGTTGGACTGCCCGCATTACACTCGGCCGGAGGTGTATGAAGGGATCCCGGTCCCAGCGGTGTTGATGTCCGGCAACCACGCGGAGATCGACCGCTGGCGCCTCAAGCAATCCCTGGGCCGTACTTGGACGCGGCGGCCGGAACTGCTCGCAAGGATGAAGCTCAACGCGGAGCAGCAGGCGCTGCTGGAAGAATACAAACGCGAGGTGCAGGAGCAGGAAACCGCGCGCGCAACCTGATTTTCGGGAGCAACGAAGATGAACTTGATCCAGACTATCGAGCAAGAAGAAATCGCCCGGCTGGGCAAGACCATCCCGGCCTTCGCGCCCGGCGACACCGTCGTGGTGAACCTAAACGTGGTCGAGGGCGACCGCAAGCGCGTGCAAGCTTACGAGGGCGTGGTGATCGCCAAGCGCAACCGCGGCCTGAACTCCTCGTTCATCGTGCGCAAGATTTCCTCGGGCGAGGGCGTAGAGCGCACCTTTCAGACGTACTCGCCGCTGATCGCCAGCATCGAGGTCAAGCGCCGTGGCGATGTGCGTCGTGCGAAGCTGTACTATCTGCGGCAGCGCTCGGGCAAATCTGCCCGCATCCGCGAGAAGCTACACAGCGCCGATAAGACCGGCCGCCAGGACTCGTCTGCCGGCGGCGATTAGTTTCCCGAGCACCAGCGGGGATCGGGGTCGACTCGTGTAACGTGTCGGGGCAGCCTCTCGCGGCTTCGGGGGAGCTGGTGACTGACGGGCGGGCGCGATGCTGGAGGGCTACAGCGCAAGACTGAAGGGGCCGTTTGCGGTACTGGGCATCCGCACGCGCGGCGAACGCCTGACCGACATCGAATACCTGCCGTTGGAGGCCGCCACACTCAGGCCGATCGACCGCTTCTCGCGCGAGGTCTGCCGTCAGCTCGCCGGCTACTTCAGGGACCCTGACTTCCGCTTGGATCTGCCCTTTGACTCGCACGGCACGGCCTACCAGCAACGGGTATGGGAAGCGGTGCGGGCGATCCCGCGCGGCCGCTTTCTGAGCTACCTCGAAGTTGCGCGTCAGATCGGGTCCGCCCCTCGACCCGTAGGTGCGGCGTGCGGCGCCAACCGCATTCCGCTGCTGATCCCCTGCCATCGGGTGGTGGCAAGCAGCGGATTGGGCGGATTCATGCACAGCCGCGCCGGCCCGCCTCTGGAGATCAAGCGCTGGCTGCTGCGACACGAAGGTGCCATCGACTAGCGCGCAGCGTACCGCGTTGGATCCCGCATCCGAAGCGCTGCTCGACGAGTTCAGCGATGCGGTGTGGCTGGAAGACGGGCTCGCCCGAAACACACTGGAGAGTTACCGGCGGGACCTGCGCCAGTTCGCGGGTTGGTTGCGTGAGGCGCGCTCGCGCGGTTTGCTCGAAGCGGGCCACGCCGACTTGCTCGGTTATCTTGCCGCCCGTTTTCGGGTCAAGGCGCGGGCCACCTCGACCGCGCGGCTGCTATCGAGCCTCAAGCGCTTCTACCAGTTCGCCCTGCGCCAGGGTAGGCTGCCAGTCGATCCCACGCTCAACATCGACGCCCCCAAGCGTCCGCGCGGCCTGCCCAAGAGCCTGACGGAGCCGGACGTGGAGCGGCTGTTGGCCGCGCCGTCCCTGGATGCCCCACGCGGCCTGCGCGACAGGGCTATGCTCGAGGTCCTCTATGCCAGCGGGCTGCGAGTCTCGGAGCTGGTGACGCTGAGCGTCATGCAGTTGTCGCAGGACATGGGCGTGGTGCGCATCCTGGGTAAAGGCAGCAAGGAACGACTAGTCCCGGTGGGCGAAGTTGCGCTCGACTGGGTGCGGCGCTATGTACGCGAGGCGCGGCCGTCATTGCTGGGAGGGCGACAGAGCAACGCACTGTTCGTCACCTCACGTGGCAAGCCGATGACGCGCCAGGCCTTCTGGCACCTGATCAAGCGCTACGCGCTCCAGGCCGCCATCCGCACGGCGATATCTCCGCATACCCTGCGCCACGCTTTCGCCACGCATCTGCTGAACCACGGCGCCGACCTGCGCGTGGTGCAGCTCCTGCTCGGCCATGCCGACATCTCGACCACGCAAATCTACACGCATGTTGCGCGGGAGCGGTTGAAGCAACTGCACGCGAAACATCATCCGAGAGGGTGAAGGCGTGAAAGGGTGAAGACGCTGTCCTCGGCGCCGCGCGCGGGCTTGAGCGGCCGGAGACTGTAAGATATCGGACATGGCCCCTTTCGTCTGCGTGATCGGTGCGTACCTGATCGGCTCGGTTTCCTTCGCCGTGGTCACAAGCTGGATCTTCCGTTTGCCCGATCCACGAACCTACGGCTCGGGGAATCCCGGTGCTGCCAACGTCCTGCGCAGCGGCAAGCGGGCGGCCGCGCTATGCACGCTGCTGGGCGACGCCGCAAAAGGCTGCGTCGCAGTTCTGCTGGCGCGCCATTTCGCGTCCTTTTTTGGCTTAGGGGAGGCAACGGTGGCGGCGTCTGCACTGGCTGTCTTTCTCGGCCATCTCTATCCGCTCTACTTCGGATTCAAAGGAGGGAAAGGGGTTTCCACGGCCCTGGGCATCCTTCTGGGATTGAGCCCGTGGGTGGCGCTGGCGGCGCTGGTGGTGTTCGCTGCGGTGGCAGCGCTGTCCGCCTACGTCTCACTCGCCAGCATCCTTGCCGCCCTTAGCGCCGTTGTGGTAAGCCCGATACTCCTGGGCTGGGGCCCTGATTCAGGCGCCGTGATCCTGATCGCCGCTTTGGTCGCCTGGCGCCACCGCACCAACATCCAGCGGCTGCAGTCGGGCACGGAAAGCAAGTTGAACCTGCGCCGCAGCAACGCGCCGCCTGCGGCCTAACCGGCTGGCGCGAGCTCGGCCAAGTCCCAGCGGGCGTGCACGGTGAACTCCAAGTCGCGGCTGGACCCGTGCTGTAACCGCAGCGCTCCCGCGAACGCGATCATGGCGCCGTTGTCCGTGCAGAACCGCAACTCCGGGTAGCGGACCGTGAAGGCGCGCCGGCTGGCCTCTTCGGAAAACCGGGCGCGGAGCGCCGTGTTGGCGCCGACGCCGCCCGCCACCACCAGCTCATCGAGCCCGGTCGACTCCAGGGCGGCCAGCGATTTGGCTGCCAACACATCAACGATGGCCGCCTCCACTCCAGCGGCGAGGTCGGCGCGCGCCTGCCCGTCGGCCGGCCGTTGGCGCAGGGCAGTGAGCACAGCTGTCTTAAGCCCGCTGAAGCTGAAATTGAGGTCCGCTGTGCCGAGCATGGGCCGGGGCAGCTTGATCCGCGCGGGGTCACCGCGCTCGGCCAGGCGGGATATCGCCGGCCCGCCCGGATAGCCCAGCCCGAGAAGCTGGGCGGTCTTGTCGAAAGCCTCGCCGGCGGCGTCGTCCAGGGTCTCGCCCAGCAGCACGTATCGCCCGAAGTCGTCCACGCGCATCAGCTGGGTGTGGCCGCCGGATACCAGCAACGCTACGAAGGGGAAACGCGGCGGGTCACCCGACAGCAAAGGGGAGAGCAAATGCCCCTCCAGGTGATGTACCCCTACCGCCGGAATGCCCAGCGCATAGGCCATCGCGCTCGCTATCGAGGCACCAACCAGCAGCGCGCCAGCCAGCCCCGGCCCCTGCGTGTAGGCGATCCCATCCAGGTCTCGGACGCGGCGGCCGCTCTCGGACATGACCTGGCGGACCAGGGGCAGCACACGCCGAATGTGGTCGCGGGAGGCAAGCTCGGGCACTACTCCCCCAAAATCCGCATGCATGGACACCTGGGAGTACAGGGCGTTGGCCAGCAGCCCGGCGCGCGGACCCTCCGGCCTCGCGCCCGTGTCGTACAGCGCAACGCCCGTCTCGTCGCAGGAGGTCTCGATGCCCAGTACAAGCATGTTTATGGGACCCGAGCGGTTCGGGTCCGCGCCGTCTTGCCAGCGGCGGGGACGCTTCTGATATACTCCCGCACTTTGCAAAAAGCCGGGTCGTTGGACGGCCGGTGAGTTGAGGAAAACAGGATTATGCCCACTGTGCGGGTGAAGGAGAACGAACCATTCGAAGTGGCGATGCGCCGGTTCAAGCGCACCGTGGAGAAGACCGGCCTGCTGACCGAACTGCGGGCTCGAGAGTTCTACGAGAAGCCCACGTCGGAGCGCAAGCGCAAAAAGGCCGCCGCCATCAAGCGGCACTTCAAACGGCTGCGCGGCCAGCAGCTGCCGCCGCGGCTGTACTAGTAGGCGCCGCGTCCGGAGCTGATCTCGCGCGGCAGGGCATCGCCCTGCCGCGCGCATTTTGGCCGGGCCTCGTCGATCGAGCTGCGGCATGACGTTGAGCATGACACTCAAAGACCGCATCGTAGAAGACATGAAATCGGCGTTGCGCGCCAAGGACGCCGCGCGCCTGTCTGCTCTGCGTCTGCTGCTCGCCGCGATCAAACAGCGCGAAGTGGACGAGCGCATCGAGCTGAGCGACGCCGACGTTGTCGCCGTGATCGACAAGATGCTCAAGCAGCGCCGCGACTCCATCGGCCAGTTCCGGGCCGCTGGGCGTCAGGACCTGGTGGATGCGGAGCAGTTCGAGGTCGGGGTCCTGGCGAGCTATATGCCCTCGGCCCTGAGCCAGGCCGAGATCGAGAGCGCGGTGGCTGAGGCGATCGCCGCGGCAGGAGCCAGGTCCCCCCAAGACATGGGCAAGGTCATGTCGGTGTTGAAGCGCGAACTCGCGGGGCGCGCCGACATGGCGCAAGTGTCCGCGCTGGTGAAGGTTAAGCTGACGGGCTGACCCTCCAGCGTCGCGCCGCCGCCTGGAAGCCCGGACAAAACCACCTATAATGCGAGTGTCGCGATGCCGCGGGACACGCGGCCGTGTCATCCCGCGGCGTCCAGGAGTTGCAGTGCGGCGAGTTGGGTGCCGTCTTCCAGCCTCTCGGGTGAGCCTGCTTGGGCCGATGCGATGATTCCCAAGTCCTTTGTTCAAGAGCTCCTGGGGCGAGCCGATATCGTCGACGTCATCGAGTCTTATCTTCCGCTCAAGCGGGCTGGCACCAGCCTCGTCGCGTGCTGCCCTTTCCACAGCGAGAAAACGCCTTCGTTCACCGTCAGCCGGACCAAGCAGTTCTACCACTGCTTCGGCTGCGGCGCTCACGGCAGCGCCATCGGCTTTCTCATGGAGTACAGCGGGATGGGCTTTGTCGAGGCGGTGAACGATCTCGCCGCCCGCATCGGGATGAAGGTGCCGGAGGTTACGCCCAGCCCGCAAGACGCCGCGAAGCAAGTGCAGTCCGAGGCGCTCACCGAGCTGCTGCAGCGTGCGGCGCAGTTCTACAAGTCGGAGCTGAAGCGCTCGGAAAAAGCCATCGCCTATCTGAAGGGCCGCGGACTGACTGGGGATATCGCGGCGCGTTTCCAGGTGGGATTCGCGCCCTCTGGCTGGCAGAACCTGGCCGCCGTGTTCGGCGACTATCAGGCCAAGGCGCTGGTCGACGCCGGGCTGGTCATCCAGCTTGACGAGGACAAGCGCTACGACCGCTTCCGCGACCGGATCATGTTCCCGATCGTCAGCCCGCGCGGGCAGGTCATCGGGTTTGGCGGGCGGGTGCTCGACGACTCGGAGCCCAAGTACCTCAATTCCCCCGAGACGCCGCTGTTCGAGAAGGGGCGCGAGCTGTACGGCCTGTTCCAGGCACGGCAGGCCATCCGAGACGCGGGTTGTGTCGTCGTCGTGGAGGGGTATATGGATGTGGTCGCGCTGGCCCAGTGCGGAATCGGCTACGCGGTTGCCACGCTGGGCACCGCCACCACGCCCTGGCACCTCCAGAAACTGCTGCGGCAGACCGATGACGTGGTGTTCTGCTTCGATGGCGACGCGGCGGGGCGGCGGGCCGCCTGGCGCGCGCTGGAGAACAGCTTGTCGCAGCTACAAGATGGCAAACAGGTGAGGTTCCTGTTGCTGCCCGAGCGGGACGACCCGGACAGCTTTGTGCGACGCGAGGGCAAAGAGGCGTTCGAGCGTCTCTTGGCCGACGCTGCGATGCCCCTATCTACATTCGCGTTGAAGGAACTCACCGAGCGGGCCGATATGGGCAGCGCCGAAGGCCGCGCCAAGTTCCTGCAGGAGGCCAAGCCGCTTGTGAAACAGATCTCTGCACCCATCTTGGGCCTGATGCTGAGGAAGCGCATGGCGGAGCTGGGGGGGATCTCCCAGGCCGAGCTGGAGGAGCGCTTAGAGTTGAGACCTTCTAGGCAGGAGGCGGCAGTGCCCCAGCGCTCGCCGCGACGGGCCTCGGACCCCTATGCCAAGCTGCTGGAACGGGTGCTCGCGGAGCCCAAGCTCGTCACGGAACTCTGGCCCATCACGCTGCCGGCCCCCCAGGGCGGGAACGTCGAAGCCAGCGCCCTGTTCGATCTCATCGAGGAGTCCCGTGCCCTTAACCGGGAACTCACGGTCGCCGGCGTGATCGAGCTGCTGCGGGGACGGGGGCATGGCGCGACCGTGCAGAGGCTCATGCCTGTGGTCCACGACCTTCAGCGTTTCAATGTAGAGGAACTGCTGGTCGAGATCCGCGGGTCGGTTGAGACCCTCCTGGGCGAGGCGGAAGAAGCGCGCCGGACACAGCTTGCCAAGGGCGTTTCCTCGCCGGGGGAGCTGAGCCAGGAGGCGCGCGCGCTGCTCGCGCGGGCACCAGTCGGCGAGAAGGCGGTCAAATCCGACTGATGAAGTAGATTCTTAGTAGACTAAACGGTTTTTCGCTCATTTCGTTCATTAAGGGTGGCCATGGCAAAGGAACAAAAGGTCAAGGAAATCGAGCGGGAGAAGATCGAGGCTTTGCCTAGCGATGCCGAGGCGCGTCGCACGCGCCTCAAGAATCTCATCGTCCTGGGCAAGGAGCGTGGTTTTCTCACTTACGCCGAGATCAACGACCACCTTCCCGACGACATGCTGGATGCCGAGCAGATCGAGAACATCATCAGCATGATCAACGACATGGGTATCCAGGTGTACGACGAGGCCCCGGACACCGAAGCCCTGCTCATGTCCGACTCGACACCCACGGCGCCGGACGAGGACGCGGTGGAGGAGGCCGAAGCCGCGGTGTCCACGCTGGACTCGGAGTTCGGCCGCACCACCGACCCGGTGCGCATGTACATGCGGGAGATGGGCTCGGTCGAGCTGCTGACGCGCGAAGGCGAGATCGAGATCGCGAAGCGCATCGAGGACGGCCTGCGCCACCAGATCCACGCCATCTCCGCTTGCCCCACCACCATCGCCGAGATCTTGCAACTCGGCGAGAGGGTCGAGCGCGACGAGATGCGTGCCGACGAGGTGGTTGACGGTCTGCTCGACCCCAACGCCGAAGAGATCATCGGCGACGAAATCGCCGATGAGGTGATCGAGGAAGAGCTCGATGCCGAGGAGGGCGAGGACGAGGAAGGCGCTGCCGCCATTCAGAGCGCGAGCCTGCTGAAGCTCAAGCTTGCTGCGCTGGAGCGCTTTGCCACCCTCCACCAGCTGTACGCCAAAATGATAAAGGCGCTTGCCAAGCACGGCCCGCGCGGAAAGCCCTACATCAAGGCGCAGGAGGAGATCTCCAAGCAGCTGATGATGATCCGCTTCGCCGCGAAGCAGATCGAGGCCCTGTGCGACAGCGTGCGCAAGATGGTCGAAGAGGTGCGCTCCTACGAGCGGGCGATCATGGAGCTGTGCGTGGACAAGGCCGCCATGCCGCGTGCCCATTTCATCAAGTTCTTCCCCGGCAACGAGGAAGACCTCGAATGGGTGAGGCGTGAGGTGGCGTCGCGCAAGCCCTACAGCGACGCGCTGTCGCGCTTCGCGCCAGCTATCCTGGAGCATCAGCAGCGGCTGATCGACCTGCAGAAGCGCGTTGGTATCCCGGTTCGCGATCTCAAGGAGATCAACCGCCAGATGTCCACCGGCGAGGCAAAGGCGCGTCGCGCCAAGCGCGAAATGACAGAAGCCAACCTGCGCTTGGTGATCTCCATCGCCAAGAAATACACCAACCGCGGGCTGCAGTTTCTGGACTTGATCCAGGAGGGCAACATCGGCCTCATGAAAGCGGTGGACAAGTTCGAATACCGCCGTGGCTACAAGTTCTCGACCTATGCCACCTGGTGGATCCGGCAGGCCATCACGCGCTCCATCGCGGATCAGGCCCGCACCATCCGCATCCCGGTGCACATGATCGAGACCATCAACAAGATGAACCGCATCTCGCGTCAGATCCTGCAGGAGACCGGCCAGGAGCCCGACCCCGCGCTGCTGGCGACCAAGATGGAGATGCCCGAGGAGAAGATTCGCAAGATCCTGAAGATCTCCAAGGAGCCGATCTCGATGGAGACGCCGATCGGCGACGACGACGACTCGCATCTGGGCGATTTCATCGAGGACCAGGGCACCATGGCGCCGGTAGAGGCAGCGGTCTACACCAGCCTGCGCGACGCGACCAAGGAGGTGCTGGACACGCTCACCCCGCGTGAGGCGAAGGTCCTGCGCATGCGCTTCGGCATCGAGATGAACACCGACCACACGCTGGAAGAGGTCGGCAAGCAGTTCGACGTCACGCGCGAGCGCATCCGCCAGATCGAGGCCAAGGCCCTGCGCAAGCTGCGCCATCCGTCGCGCTCCGAGCGGCTGCGCAGTTTTTTGGACACCGAGACTTGAACCGGGCGGTCGGCTAAGCGGAAGAAAACGGCGTAACGCGCTCCGCTCGGCCGGCGCGAGACGGTACTCGACGGACACGATCCCGCGCACCTCAAACGGTGCGCGGGATTTTCATTTGTGCAGACCTAGAACATGGGGCGTGCCGGGCTCTACCCGGGTTGCTGCTGGCCCTGGCGAGTGAGAGACAGCGATGGCGGGTTGCGCAAAGTCTGATAAATGACGCAGTAGCGCTCGGTCAGCGTGATGAGCTTGTCGAGTTGTTCCTGGGTCGCATCCGAGTCCAGATCGAATTGCAGGCGAATGGCCGAGAATCCGACCCGCGCTTGCTTGTCCACTCCAAGCGTCCCCCTGAAATCGAGATCGCCCTCCGCGCTTACGACTCCGCCGCGGAGCGGGACGTCGAGAGCCGTAGCCACCGCCTTCAGTGTGACGCCAGCGCAGGCGACCAGGGCTTCGAGCAGCATGTCGCCGGAGCATGCGAAGCTGCCGTCGCCGCCGGTGCCCGGATGCAGACCCGCCTCGACCAGCGCCTTGCCGGTTTCGACTTTGCAGGAGATGTTCTCGTCTCCGAGCCGTCCCCTGGCTTTGAGGGTGATGATGGCCGCTTCGGGCTGCGACCGGTAGCGTTCCTTGAGCGGTGCCTGCAGCGTGCGCAGATACTCGGCGTCCAAGCGATTTCTCCTTTGTCCTTGTCAGTCTTCGGATCTCAGCCCGTACTTGTTTACTCGGTAGCGCAACGTCTCTCTCGAGGTGCCGAGTAGTCGCGCCGCCGCCGTTACGTTGTAGTGAGCCCGCTCGAGCGCTTCGCTGACGATCTTCTTTTCCATCTCTTCCAGGCTCAAGCTCCCGTCCAAGGGGAGATGAAGCTCCCGGTCGACCCTGGTGTGGAGCTCGTCCGAGTGCGCGGTGGGCGGAGATGGGCGCAGTTGCAGCCATTGTGCGGCAAACGTCTGGGTATCGGACAGCAAGACACAGCGCTCCACCACGTTACGCAGTTCCCGCACGTTTCCCGGCCAGTCATGGGCACGCAGCGACGCCCAAACCGGGTCGGGAATGATACGGACCGATCTCCCGGCCTTGGCGTTGTATTCGGCCACGAACAGCGGCACGAGGTCGTCGAGGTCTTCTTTGCGTTGACGCAAGGTGGGCAACTCGAGCGTGAACACCGTGATGCGATGAAAGAGGTCGCTCCGGAAAGCCCCGGCCTGGATGCGCTCCGAAAGGCTTCGATTGCTCGCCGCGACGACTTGAACGTCGACCTCGATCTGACTCGTGCCGCCTAGGCGGCGCAGACGCCGATCCTCGATGACTGTGAGCAGCTTCGCCTGCAGGTCCGAGCTCAGCTCTCCGATCTCGTCGAGGAAGATCGTCCCCCCATGAGCCTGCTCCATCAGCCCCCTGCGCCGGCCCTTGGCGCCGGTAAACGCACCCGGCTCGTGCCCGAAGAGTTCAGACTCGAGCAAATCATGTGGTAGCGCGGCGCAGTTGACTTCCACCAGAGGTCCTTCGCGGCGTGCACCGCTGTAGTGTAGGATTCTCGCTGCCAGACCCTTGCCGGTACCCGTCTCGCCGGTCAAGAGCAGAGTGCTGAAAGGCGCTCGCGCGAGCTTGGTCAGCAGCTCGCGCACCGAACGCGCCGCTTCGCTCCGGCCGATGAAGGCCGCGGGCATGAAGCGGCGGTTCTCCACCGCTGCCCGCTCCCGGAGTTGCCGCTGCGCGCGGGCGCTGCGAGCGGCCCCTGCAACCACTAAATTCAGGCGGTCAAGCTCGCAGGGCTTCTCCAGGAAGTCGTAGGCGCCGAGCCGCAGCGCGCGAACGGAGTCGGCCA